>JBEKVR010000146.1:0-12406 GCA_049513815.1 Roseiarcus sp.
GGGATGGTCACGCCGGAGTTGAAGTGGCCGATGACGAAGTGGACGCCGTCGCCGACGAACTTGTTGGCGACCGAGACGCCCTGCTTGGGATCGGACACGTCGTCGCCCTGCTCGAGCTCGATTTTCTGGCCGAGAATGCCGCCAGCCTTGTTGAAGTCCTCAACCGCCTGTCCGACGCCGTTGGTCAGCTGCGCGCCGAACGACGCGTTCGGGCCAGTAATCGGGCCGGCGACCGCAAACTTGATCTGCGCGTCCGCCGTGCTGGCCAAACCGAGGCCGGCGGCGAGCACGAGACCCGTCAACCAGTATTTCTTCATACTACGCTCCCTGTGTTTGGGGCGCAGACAGCGCCCCTGAGGCGGAAACGATCCCACCTTTGGCAGGATCAAAGCGTGTTTTTCAGCGGGTGTCACCTGCTTCCCAGCGGTTTTCAGGCGATTTTTCGTCGTCCGCGCAGCACGAGGTTAGCGCGCCCGCCAGGTTAGGCCGACCCGCTCGAAGGCCCAAGAATATTGCGTCGCCATCTGATGCGACCGCATCCTCGCGTAACCGATCCAGGCCGCGAGCAACAGCAGCGCCAAAGTGACAATGTAGTAGTGGAGCGACAGCAGATCCTCCTGGAACAAAGCGAAGTGGAGGAACTGCACGGCGGCGGCGAGGGCGATGGCCGCCGGAATGACGCGCCATAGCGGGCTCCAGCCGCTCGCCAACGCCCGTCCCGTAGCGAAGGCGGCGGCGGCGCCGAGGACGCCGAGGATGACGAAGGCGAGGAAGCCGTAGTCGCTGTCGGCCCAAAGTACGCCGGCCATCAGTGGCCTCCCTCGAGATAAGCGGCGCGCACTTCCGGCCGCGCCAACAGCTCTTGGCCGGTGCCTTGCATGGTGATCTGGCCGTTGACCATCACATAGCCGCGGTGAGCGAGCTTGAGCGCGTGAAAGGCGTTTTGCTCGACCAGGAACACCGTGATCTGTTGGTCACGGTTGAGTTCGCCGATGGCGTTGAAGATTTGTTTGACGATCAGCGGCGCGAGGCCGAGCGACGGCTCGTCGAGCAGCAGCAGACGCGGACGACCCATCAGCGCGCGCGCGATCGCCAGCATCTGCTGCTCGCCGCCGGACAAGGTGCCGCCGCGTTGCTGACTGCGTTCTTTGAGCCGCGGGAACATCGTGAAGACCTGCTCGAGGTCGTCTTCGAAATGAGCGAAATTGTCGACCGACGCGCCCATCTGCAGGTTCTCGAACACCGTCATGCGCGGAAAAATGCGGCGGCCTTCGGGAGACTGGGCGATCGACATGCGCGCGATCTTGTGCGTCGGCATGTTGGTGATGTCCTGGCCGTCGAAGATGATCGAGCCACGCCGAGCGCGCGGTTTGCCGAAGATAGTCATCATCATCGTCGACTTGCCGGCGCCGTTGGCGCCGATCAGGGTCACGATTTCGCCCTCGGCGACTTCGATGTCGACGCCCTTGAGCGCCTGGATCTTGCCATAGAAAGTCTCGACGCCGCGGATCGACAGCAGCGTCTTGGGCGCAGGAGCGGCGCGCGGCGGGTCACGGCTGACAGGGACTTGGCTCATGCGCCGATCTCCGCTTCCGCGCTGGCGAGTTCCTCATCGTCGGCGACGCCGAGGTAGGCGGCGATGACCTTCGGATCGGTGCGCACCTCCTCGGGCGTGCCGTCGGCGATCTTGATGCCGTAGTCGAGCACGACGATGTGGTCGGAAATCTGCATGACCACCGACATGTCGTGCTCGATGAGCAGGATCGAGGTGTTGTGCTCGTCGCGGATTGAATGCAGCAGTTGGTTGAGTTCGAGCGACTCGCGGGGGTTGAGGCCGGCGGCGGGTTCGTCGAGGCAGAGCAGCACCGGATCGGTGCACATCGCGCGGGCGATCTCGAGCCGCCGCTGCGCGCCGTAGGGCAGCTCGCCCGCTGGATCGTCGGCGCGGTCCATCAGGCCAATCTTGTCGAGCCAGTACTTGGCCCGCTCGACGGCCGCCGCCTCGGCGGCGCGGTAGCTCGGCGCGCCGAACAGTCCGAGGATCGTGAAACCGCTCGCCAGCATCAGCGTGTTGTGGTGGGCGACGATGAGGTTCTCCAACACCGTCATGCCCTGGAAGAGGCGGATGTTCTGGAATGTGCGCGCCACCTTCGCTCGCCAGGCGATTTCGTTGCCCGGCATGCGTTCGAGCAGGAATATCTGCGAACCTTCGCTAATCGCGTGCTTCTTCGCCGATCGGGTCAGCGCGTCGACCTGCTCGGCCGTAGCGGCGCCGATACGAGCCAGCGCCAATCGCCCTTCGGTCGGTTTGTAGAAACCGGTGACGCAATTGAAGACGGTCGTCTTGCCGGCGCCATTGGGGCCGATCAGCGCGGTGATGTCGCCGCGGCCGACTTGGAACGTAAGGTCGTTGACGGCGACCAGGCCGCCGAAGCGCATGGTCAGATGCTCGACGACCAGCAGGGGATTGGACTGCCAGCGCATCAACCGTGCCCCTCTTTAACCAGATCGCCGGACACGGCTTTTCGCTCCTTGAGGAAGATCGACGGCGAGCGGGTCGAAACGAAGCCGCGCGGCCTGACCACCATCATCACCACCATCGCCAAGCCGAACAGCAGGCCGCGATACTGGGCCGGATCGAAGCCGGGCATGCCGAATGGCGCGACAAGCGCGGCCGGCAGCAGTTGGAAGATGCGCAGCGCCAGCAACGCGACGACCAACGCCAGCGCGGTCTGGGCGGCGAGGCGGCGCTGGCGCACGACGCCGAAGATGAACACGGCGGTGCAGATCACGATCACGCCAGTGCCGTCCGACATCACCGCGCGCAGGAAATCGAGCTCGCGCAGCATCTCGAAGCCGCCGATCAGGAACACCGCCGCCAAGGCGACGCCGATCTGCGAGCCCATGCCGCCAAGGACGACGATGGCGAGAATGGTCGCCGATTCATTGAAGGTGAAGCTCTCCGGGCTGATGAAGCCCTGCCGCACAGCGAAGAAGGAGCCAGCGAGGCCGCCGAAGAAGGCGCCGAGCGCGAAGGCGGTGAGCTTGGTGTTGGTGGTGTTGACCCCCAACGACCGGCAGGCGATCTCGTCCTCGCGCAGCGCCTCCCAGGCGCGACCGATCGGCAACCGGCGCAGACGGATCGACACCAGGTTGGTGATCAGCGCCAGGCACAGGATCACGTAATAGAGGAACATCTTTCCGTGCAGCGGCGAGTAATCCATGTGGAAGAACTTGTCGAAGCCGTTGTCCGAGTCGGCGAAGCGCAAGCCGAAGAAGGTGATCTTCGGAATCGAGGCGATGCCGGCGCCGCCGCCGGTGAAGGCGACCCAGTTGACGAGAATGGTGCGAATGATTTCGCCGAAGGCGAGGGTGACGATCGCCAAGTAGTCGCCGCGCAGGCGCAGCACCGGGAAGCCGAGCATGACGCCCCACAGCGCGGCGAGAACGCCGGCGAGCGGCAGGCAGATCCAAAATGACAGGCCGAAGGTCGTCGCCAGGAGCGCATAGGAATAAGCTCCGACTGCGTAGAAGGCGACGTAGCCGAGGTCGAGCAGTCCGGCGAGGCCAACCACGATGTTGAGGCCCCAACCCAGCATCACATAGATGAGGATCTGGATGCCGTAGCTATCGACCCATTTGAGCGAGCGGCCGGAGCCGAGGATCAGCAGCAGCAGCAGCGGGTAGAGGAACAGGGCGGCGAGGCCGAACCCTGGCAGGCGCTTGGCGACCGCGGCGCGCCAGCCGGCGGCTTCCGTCGTCTTGGCGACGACTTCCCGATTTCGACCTTCGGCGAAATTCAGCGCCGCGAGACGGCCGAAGAACGCCAGGAAGGCGAGGATCGCCACCGGCCATGGCCGCGGGATCGGGTGGAGCACCCCGTCCATGTCGGCGTCGGCGTGCAGGAACACGATCGGCATGCAAAGGAGAACGACGAGGACGGCCGCGGCCGCCGCATCTTTGAGGCGCGCAGAGACGCCCACGGTCTCGGTGGTCATGGCGACGGCGGTCATCGTCAAACCTTCTCGATCTCAGGACGGCCGAGCAAGCCAGAAGGCATGAAAATAAGGGTGATCGCCAGGATCGAGAACGCGGCGACGTCCTTGTAGTCGGACGAAAAGTAGGCCGCCCAAAAGACTTCGATCAAGCCGATCGTCAGCCCGCCGAGGACCGCTCCTGGCAACGAGCCGATGCCGCCGAGGACCGCAGCGGTGAAGGCCTTGACGCCGGGCAAGAAGCCGTCGGCGAAATTCACCACGCCGTAGTACATCATGTAGAGCGTGCCGGCGACGGCGGCGAGCGATGCGCCGATGACGAAAGTGATAGAGATGGTGCGGTCGACGTCGACGCCCATCAGCGACGCCATCTTGCTGTCCTGCTCGCAGGCGCGTTGCGCTCGCCCTAGCGCCGTCTTCTGCACCAGCCACCAGAAGCCGACCAGCAGCACTCCGGTGACAACCATGATGACGATCTGGCGGTATTGCAGCACGATCTGATGGCCGGACCCGCCGACGTTGATGAAGTTGGTGAACATTGGCGGCACCGGCTTGTTGCGCGGGCCTTGGACCACCTGGACGAAATTCGACAGGAAAGTCGACATGCCGATCGCCGAGATCAGCGGCGCGAGGCGGAACGAACCGCGCAGCGGGCGGTAAGCGATTCGTTCGATCGTCCAGTTCCACACTGAGGTGAGCACCATGCCGCCGATCAGCACGATGACGAAGGCGACCGGAAGCGAGGCGACGCCGACAACTTGTGACAAGACGAGAAAGATGAGGAGCGCGATGAAGGCGGAGAGCATGAACACGTCGCCGTGGGCGAAATTGATCATGCCGATGATGCCGTAAACCATCGTGTAGCCGATGGCGATGAGGCCGTAGATCGATCCGAGCGTCAGCCCGTTGATGAGCTGCTGCAGGAAGTTGTCCATACCGCGACGCGCCCCCGTGAAGTTCGCTTCTTCAATGCAGGAACCGCGCCATTGCCCGCCGTCCGACCAGTGGTGTTTGGCCGCCCGCCGCCCTGGGTTGCGCGCCGCCGCGCGCAACAGTTCCCCCAGGCGACATTAGCGGGCGCGCGCCCGCCCGGCAATCGCCGGATTCGTTTTGATCCTCAACCCCTTTCAGGCCCACTGCCGTCGCCGCGGTCGCCGGCGGCTCTGGCCGTCGCGGCGAAGCAAGTCGCGAATCGGCGCAGCCGAGGCGCGCAATTTCCAGCGAAAATGGCATTGGCCGCGCCAGGTTCGAGCAAGAAACGGCGAGGTGCGCCCCGGCTTTTCGAACGAACTTGCGTCGTGGCGGCGAATGCGCGTCGGCGACGCCCAAGGAGCGGATCAGCGAAGCGCAAGCGTCGGCCAAGGCGTGAATCCCAGGCATTGACGACGCGGCGCCGCTCGGCCGCCGATGGCGTTCCGACACTGGCGCACGCCGTTCCGGCGAGCGTTCCGCCGCCGCGGCGCTGCGCCCGAGTTGTAAGCGGGGTCGGGCGTCGCCGCTGCGACGACCAAAATCAGATCGCTCGGCGCCGCATTCGTAGGCAGTTCGCGCGTTTCGACGCCGCATTGGCCGGAGCGATTTCGGCATGGAACTTGCGCCTTCGATTGCGGTTGTGAGAGCGCAGCGCGCAAGCTTCGGTTAAGCTTTCGCGTGCGCAATAATGGATCGGCGGAAGCGCAAGCCGCAGCAACGGTCGATTCGCTCCGCCGCAGCCCGGAGGGCCGCGCCATGGCGTCACGCGTTTCCGAGGACTTCGTTCGCCAGTTGCAGGGGTTCTGCCTGACGACGGCCGAAATTCTTTATCGGCTGCCCGACCACCTGTCGCTGCTGCAGACCTACGTTTGGCAGGACTATGACCTGGCGCCGGAATTTCCGGCGCTGCACAAGTTCCTCGACTTCTGGAACAATTCGCTCGACGGTCCGCTTCATTCGGTCCGCGTCGCCCATGTCCGGCTGGTCGGCCCGGCCGAGATCCGCACGGTCAAGGCGCAATTCGTGCTGCACTGAGCGCCGCTCGCGCCCGTCAGATCAGCCGCAGGCCCTTCAAACTCGCGTGGCCGTCGCGGCCGACGATGATGTGATCGTGGACGGCCACGCCAAGCGGCTGGGCGACGGCGATGATGTCGAGCGTCATCTTGACGTCTTGGGCGGACGGGGTCGGATCGCCGGACGGATGATTGTGGACGAGGATGACCGCGGTCGCCGATAATTCGAGCGCGCGACGCACGACTTCGCGCGGGTAGACCGGCGTCTGATCGACCGTGCCGACGCCCTGACTTTCGTCGGCGATCAAGCCGTTCTTGCGGTCGAGAAACAGCACCCGGAACTCCTCGCGCGCGTCGAACGCCATCGCCGTGCGACAATAATCGACGACCGCGCTGAACGAGCCGACCGGCAGCCGCTTGCGCGCGACGCCCTTGGCGAAGCGCTTGGCGCCCGCCTCGACGATCTTGAATTCGGCGATCGCGCCCTGGCTCATCCCCTCGATCTCGGCGAGCCGCGCCGGCTCGGCGGCGATCGCTTCGGCGAACGACCCGAAGCGGGCGATCAGCGCCTTGGCGAGCGGTTTGACGTCGCGGCGCGGGATGGCGCGGAACAGCACCAGCTCGACGAGCTCGTAGTCGGCGACCGCTTCGGCTCCCGCCTGCAGCAAGCGCTCGCGCAAGCGCGCACGGTGGCCGAGGTAGTGGGCGGGCTCGTCAATGGCCGCGCGCCCGCTCATCGCGCGTAAGGCGGATGCTCAAGGCCCGCAGGCGAAGCGGTGAAGATTTCCGCTCCCGTCTCGGTCACGCCGATCGTGTGCTCGAACTGCGCCGACAGCGAGCGGTCGCGCGTCACCGCCGTCCAACCGTCGGCGAGAACCTTCACGCCGAAGCCGCCGAGGTTGATCATCGGCTCGATGGTGAAGAACATGCCAGGGCGCAACGGCGCCCCTTCGCCGCGTTTGCCGACGTGCAGAATGTTCGGCTCGTCATGGAACAACTGGCCGAGGCCATGGCCGCAGAAGTCGCGCACCACCGAGCAGCGCTCGCTCTCGGCGTAGCTCTGGATTGCGTAGCCGATGTCGCCGACGGTCGCTCCCGGCTTGACCGCGGCGATGCCGCGCCGGAGGCACTCGTAGGTGACGTCGATCAGCCGCATCGCGCGACGCGGCGCCTCGCCCGCTACATACATGCGGCTCGCGTCGCCGTGCCAACCGTCGACGATCAGCGTGACGTCGATGTTGAGGATATCGCCGTCGCGCAGCGGCTTGTCGTCCGGGATGCCGTGGCAGACGACATGATTGATGGACGTGCAGATCGACTTGCGGAAGCCGCGGTAGAGCAAGGGAGCCGGATAGGCGCCGTGGTCGCGGGCGAACTCGTAGATGAACTTGTCGAGCGCGTTGGTCGTCACGCCGGGCCTAACGCGCTCGGCGAGCAGGTCGAGCGCCTCGGCGGTCAGGCGGCCCGCCTTGCGCATGCCGTCGAAGCCTTCGGGGCCGTGCAACTTGATATGGCCGCTGCGCCGGCTGCGCGACTGAGCGGAATCAATGAAAGTCATGAAGAACCCTCGGCGGGGGGACAGAAGACGCGCCCCAAACTGTCGTTCATCTAATACGCCTTCGCCGCAAGGCAATACAAGCCGCGGCGGAAGCAATCCCGACGGCTCGCCAGGCGGGGTTTGGTCCGAGGCTGGCGGGCGGCGCGTCGCCCGTGCTAGGACCACCAGCGTCGTGCTGAAGCGAGCGTCGATGTCCCGGGACAATGTCGTCGAATCCGCAGCCTTCGGCGCCTATGCGCCGAGGGGCCTGCTCAAGCTGACGCTCATGGCGACCCGTCGGTGCTCGACGAGCTGGCTCGGCAAGCGCGTCGCCTTCCTAATGCGCGGCTTGGCGGTGCGCGGCCTGCGCGGTCGGCCGGTCGACGTCGTCTCGCTCGGCGCGCGCATGCGCCTGTACCCCTACAACAACAACGCCGAGAAGCGGCTGTTGTTCACGCCGCAATATTTCGATCCGCGCGAGCGCGCGTTTCTCGCCGAGCGGCTGAAGGGCGACTTTGTCTTCCTCGACGTCGGCGCCAGCGTCGGCGGCTATGCGCTGGCGATCGCCGCGATCGGCGGCCCGCGTGCGCGCATTCTCGCCGTCGAGCCGCTGCCGGCCTTGTTCGAGCGGCTCGCCTACAACATCGGCCAGAGCGACTTCGCCAACGTCAAGGCGGTGTCCTGCGCGCTCGCTGACGTCGACGGCGAGGTGACGCTGTTCGTCAATACCCACAATCAGGGCGAGTCTTCGGTCCGGATCGTCAGCGCCGAGGCGCGCGTCGAGCAGCTCCAAGTGCGGGCAAAAACGCTGCTGTCATTGGCTCGCGAGGAGGGCTATTCGAAGATCGATGCGATCAAGCTCGACATCGAAGGCGCGGAGGATCTGGTGCTCGATCCCTTTCTGAACACGGCGCCGCGCGCCCTGTGGCCGCGCCTTATCGTCATGGAATTCGCCTTGCTCAGAGTCGGGGCGCAACTCGAGCAGCGGCTGCGCGGACTTGGCTACCGCGAGATCCTACGCACCGGCGAGAACGTTGCCTACGAGCTTGCGGAGGAGGAGACGCCAGCGTGAGCGAGAAGATTGTCACCGCCGCCGTTCTCATCATCGGCGACGAAATCCTTTCCGGCCGCACCAAGGACCGCAATATCGGCTATATCGCCGAGTACCTCGCCAATATCGGCGTCGATCTGCGCGAGGCGCGCGTCGTCCCCGACATCGAAGACGAGATCGTCCCCGCGCTCAACGCGTTGCGCGCACGCTACGACTACGTCTTCACCACCGGCGGCATTGGTCCAACCCACGACGACATCACTGCCGATGCGGTCGCCAAGGCGTTCGGCGCGCCGATCGACGAGGACCCGCGCGCGCTGGCGCTGATGCGGGCGCGATACAAGAGCGACGAGCTCAGCGCCGCGCGCCGGCGCATGGCGCGCATGCCGGTCGGGGCGGAGCTGGTCGAAAATCCGGTTTCGCCGCCGCCGGGCTTTCGCATCGGCAACGTCATCGTCATGGCCGGCGTGCCGGCGGTGATGCAGGCGATGCTCGACACCGCGGCCAAGACGATCGAGACGGGGACGAAGATGACCGTCCAGACGATCGACGCCGGGGCGATTCCCGAGGGACGCTATGCCGAGGCGCTCGGCGCGATCGCCGCCGCCCATGGCGAGACGATCATCGGCTCCTATCCCTCTTACGCCGACGGGACGTTCCGCAACCAGATCGTCGTGCGCGGCCGTGATCCGGCCAAAGTTGCGGCGACGCAGGCGGCAGTCGAGGCGATGTTGGCCAAAATCCGCGCCGCCGCGAAGCCAGCGTGAGGGTTTGGCGCGATGGCAAAGCTGTTGACGGCGGCCGCCGCGGCTCGCGCGCCGCCGCTGCGCTTGCTAATCAGGGCCCGGCAAGCGAAGCAAGGACAAGCGCCATGGCTGACGGTCGCGAAAAGGCATTTCCGGTCTCATGGGACCAATTCCACCGCGACGCGCGCGCGCTCGCCTGGCGCCTTTCGGCAGCGGGCCCGTTCGAAGCGATCGTGGCGGTCACGCGCGGCGGGCTGGTCCCGGCGGCGATCGTGGCGCGCGAACTCGAGCTCAGGGTGATCGAGACGGTGTGCGTCGCCTCCTACCACAATTACAAGGACCAGGGCGGCATTAAGCTGCTCAAATCGATCGGCCTCGATATCGCCAAATCGGGCGGCGCGGGCGTTCTGCTGCTCGACGATCTCGTCGACACCGGCGCGACCGCCAAGGCCGTGCGCGAAATGCTGCCGAAGGCCCATTTCGCCACCGTCTACGCCAAGCCGCTCGGCCGGCCGCTGGTCGACACTTTCGTCACCGAAGTGTCGCAGGACACCTGGATCTACTTCCCTTGGGATATGGGCCTCGCGTTCCAACCCCCGATCGCCAAGGACGCCGCCGGTTGAGCCGCCGGGTTCAAATTCAACTGCGGATGTGAAACAACACGTCCGGCGCGGACGTGGCGGAACTGGTAGACGCAAAGGACTTAAAATCCTTCGGCCGCTTGGCCGTGCGGGTTCGACCCCCGCCGTCCGCACCAACCCCCGCGGAGTGCGAATCGCCGCGACGGTTGCTATTCGCGTCCCGACTTTCGGAACCATCGTCGCGCCACAGCGACGCGGCGAAAATACGTTGCGCGCTCGACGGTTGGCGTATTCCCGGATAAGTCGCAGCATTCCTAATTGACACGTAAGGGTTGTAGCGATTAGCTGCGCGCGGTCGGACGTCCGGCGACGGGACGGCCGACGTCTCAACGGTTTCGCGCGGGGGGCGCGAGGCGGGAGAGTGCGATGCGGACCTTCTGGGATCAGGTGGTGGCGTTGGTCGAGCAGGGGGACCGGCCGCAAGGCGAGCGGCAGGCGCGGGACGCGGGAAGCGAAAGCGCCATGCCGCTAGTCGGCGCCCGCAGCGTGGCGCTGAAGGCGCAAATCGAAGACATCGGTCACGCGCTTGATCACCTCAAGCGGCTCAAGGGTCTATTTCACGGCTTTCTGTCGCCCGTCTCGGAACTTGTGCTCGAGTTCGAGGCGTGCCGCGGCCGGTTGGAGGAAACGACCGCGAGACTCGTCGCCCTCGAGGGGGCTCATCGCGATCTCGCCGCCCGCCACGCCGCCGTGCTCGAAGACCGCGATCGACTCGCCGAGCGGGCGGCCGCGCTCGACGAGGCGCAGCTCGACCTCGGCGATTGCCGCAACGCCAGCGAAGCGCTGCTGCGGCTGATCGAATCGGTCTCGAGCGAAAGCGCATCGCGCGCAGCCGAAATCGAACGCCTCGGCGCCGAACTCGCCGATCAAGGTCGGGCGCTCGCCGAGTGCCAGGCGGCGCTGCGCGCGGCGACGGCGCGCTGCGCCGGGTTCGAGGCGCTCGCCGTGACGCGGACCGAACCGGCGCATGCCGCCAACGCCGCAAGCCCCGCAGGGTCAGTCGAAGGCGGCCGGCGGCGCGCCGCAACCTGAGGCCCCGGCGGCGCGTTTCGACGCCGCTTTCCTTCGACGGCGCGCACGCCTAAACAGCCGCGATGATCGCCCGCCGGCCCCATGCTGCCTTGAAGACCGCCGAAGCTCTCGTCTCCGCCGGGCTGATCGCGCCCGAGCGGCGCGAAGAGGCGGCCGCCGTCGCGGCGCACTATGCGATCGCCGTGTCGCCGGCCGCCGCGCGCCTGATCGCGCCTGGCGATTCCGACGATCCGATCGCCCGCCAATACCTGCCAGACGCCCGCGAACTCATCCGCCACCCGGCCGAGGTCGCCGACCCGATTGGCGACGCGCTGAGGAGCCCGCTTCACGGCCTCGTCCACCGCTATCGCGACCGCGTGTTGATCAAGCTTGTGGCGGTCTGCGCCGTCTATTGCCGCTTCTGCTTCCGCCGCGAAATGATCGGACCTGGCGCGCAGGCGCTGAGCGCGGAGGAATTCGCCGCCGCGCTCGCCTACGTGCGGGCGCGTCCGCAGGTCTGGGAGGCGGTGTTGACCGGCGGCGATCCGCTCGTCCTGTCGCCGCGCCGCCTCGCCGAGACGACGATGGGGTTGGCGGCGATCCCGCATCTCAAGGTGCTGCGCTGGCACACCCGCCTGCCGGTCGTCGCCCCGGAGCGAGTGACCAAAGCGATGGCGCGCGCGCTCTGCCACGGCCACGACAAGTCGGTCTATGTCGCGCTGCACGCCAATCATCCGCGCGAGCTGACGGACGAGGCGCGCGCCGCCTGCCGGCGCCTGATCGACGCCGGCGCCACTTTGGTCAGCCAGAGCGTGCTGCTGAAGGGCGTCAACGACGACGCCGACACGCTGGAGGCGTTGATGCGCGCCTTCGTCGAAGCGCGGGTGAAGCCCTATTACCTGCACCATCCCGATCTCGCGCCGGGCACGGCGCACTTCCGCGTCTCGATTGCCCGCGGTCAGGCGCTGATGCGCGAATTGCGTCCGCGCGTGTCGGGGCTCGCCATGCCGACCTACGTGCTCGATCAACCCGACGCGCACGGCAAGACGCCAATCGGGCCGAGCTACGCGGTCGAGACGAACGACGGGAGCTGGCGGATCGTCGACGCCGAGGGCGGGGCGCACGTCTATCGCGACGCGCTGCCGGACTAGCGGTCTATCCCCGGAATCCCTTGGCCAGCGCGTCCTGCACGTCGGGCGGCGGCGCGCCGTAGGAGGCGGGCGGGTCGTTGCGGCCGCCGAGCGCGCCATAGGCGTGCGTCGCATCGGCGTCGAATATGACCTCGAACTTGCGGTCGCCGCAATCCTGCGGCTTGCAGACGAAGGCTTCGCGGTAAGGCTTGCCGCCGACGTCGACCGCCTTCAGCGCGCCGCTGACGCCGTCGAAATTGCGGTTGAACTGCATCAGCCAGTCGGGCGTCGGCTGCACTTCCTTCATCAG
>JBEKVR010000147.1:0-12220 GCA_049513815.1 Roseiarcus sp.
CGCACGGCCTTGCCTTGTGCCGGCGTCGTCACCTCCCCCTCCCACATCACCTTGCGTCCGCGCACGAAGGTTCCGACCGGCCAGCCGGTCACGCTTCTGCCGTCGTAGGGCGTCCAGCCGCTTCGCGAAGCAATCCAGGCATCGCGGATCGTCTCGCGCCGCTTGAGGTCGACGACGGTGAAGTCGGCGTCGTAGCCGGCGGCGATGCGGCCTTTGCCGACGATGCCGAAGATGCGCGCCGGGCCGGCGCTGGTCAGGTCGACGAAGCGCTGCAGCGTCAGCCGCCCCGCCGCGATATGGTCGAGCATGATCGGCGCCAGCGTCTGCACGCCAGTCATGCCCGACGGGCTCTGCGGATAGGGCCGCGCCTTTTCTTCCAGCGTGTGCGGCGCATGGTCGGAGCCAAGCACGTCGATCACGCCTTGCGAAAGGCCGCGCCACATGCCGTCGCGGTGCTCGGACCCGCGCACCGGCGGGTTCATCTGCAACTTCGTGCCCAGTCGCGCGTAATCCTCGGCGCTCAAGGTCAGATGATGCGGCGTCGCCTCGCAGCTGGCGACGTCCTTGGCCTCCTGCAGCAGCGCGATCTCCTCGCGGGTCGAAATGTGCAGCACGTGCACCTGCGCGCGCGCCTCGCGCGCGAGGCGGATCAGCCGCTCGGTGCTGCGGATCGCCGTGGTCTCGTCGCGCCAGACGGGATGCGAAGCGGGGTCGCCGGCGACCTGCAAGCTCTTGCGCTCGATCAGCCGCGGCTCGTCCTCGCTGTGGAAGGCGGCGCGCCGCCGCGTCTGCTTGAGGATCGCCAGTACGCCGGCGTCGTCGGGCACCAGCAGCTTGCCGGTCGAAGAGCCCATGAACACCTTGATCCCCGCCGCGCCGGGCAGGCGCTCGAGTTCGGGGATGTCGGCGACATTGTCTTGGGTTCCGCCGACCCAGAAGGCGAAGTCGCAATGCATGCGGCCCGTGGCGCGCTTGACCTTGTCGGCGAGCGCCTCGGCCGAGACCGTCAACGGGTCGGTGTTGGGCATCTCGAACACCGCGGTGACGCCGCCGAGGACCGCGCCGCGCGAGCCGCTTTCGAGGTCCTCCTTGTGGGTCAGGCCCGGCTCGCGGAAATGCACCTGGCTATCGATCACGCCGGGCAGGACGTGCAGCCCGCGGCAGTCGATCCGTTCACCCGCCGCAGCCGCATAGAGGTCGCCGATCTCGGCGATCTTGCCGTTGGCGACGCCGATGTCGCGCTGAGCGGCGCCGTCCTGGTTGACGACCGTCGCGCCGGCGAGAATGAGGTCGAAGTGGCGGGGCATTGCGGTTCCTTCCTTGCGCGGCCGCCTGATCGGCCTAACTAACAGGCTTCGTCATGGCAAGTCGCATAGGGGGCCTTTCGATGAGTCCGACCGCCGCCTTTCTCGCCGACCGCGGCGTGGTTCGCGTCGCAGGCGAGGATGCGCCAGGCTTCTTGCAGGGCCTGCTGACCAACGACGTCGTCGGCCTACCCGCGGGCGCGGCGCGCTATGCGGCGCTGCTGACCCCGCAAGGCAAGATCCTGTTCGATTTCCTCGTCCTGCGCGCGCCCGACGCGCCGCCCGCCTTTCTCCTCGATTGCCCCAGGGCGCTCGCCGCCGACCTTGCCAAGCGGCTGTCGATTTACAAGCTCAGGGCCAAGGTTGCGATCAGCGACGTAAGCGCCGACCTCGGAATCGTCGCCGATTGGGGCGACGCGACCGACTTTCCAGCGGGCGCCCACGTCTACCGCGATCCGCGCGCCGCAGCGCTCGGGCGGCGCGCGATCCTGCCGCGCGCCGCGGCCGAAACCTTCACTGAGGCCGCGCTGCCCGCTTACGAAGCGGCGCGGATCGCCGTCGGCGCGCCGAGAGGCGGCGTCGATTTCGCCTATGGCGACGCCTTCCCCCACGACGCCGACATGGATCTCTTCAACGGCGTCGACTTCGCCAAGGGCTGCTACGTCGGCCAGGAAGTCGTTTCGCGGATGAAGCACCGCGGCGAAGCGCGGAAGCGCGTCGTGCGCGTTCGCCTCGCCGGCGCGGCGCCGGCGCCCGGCACGCCGGTGACCGACGGCGCGCTCGCCGTCGGCGCGCTCGGCGCTGCGGCGGGCGACAAGGCGCTGGCGTTGCTGAGAATCGACCGCGCGGCGGAAGCGCAGGCGGCGGGCCGGCCGCTCAAAGCCGCTGGCGTGCCATTGACGGTGGAAGAATCTCCCGCCGCTGCGTGAACGGCGGCCGTCCTCTATGGCCTTGCGGCGCCGCGGCGGCTAGACTTGCTCGCCGTCCCGTAAGCGGCGCAACGCGTCAGGCGTCGTCGCCGCGACGCGAGGGGGAGTGGCCATGATTGCCGGATTTGGCATCGTTGCGATCGCGATCGCGCTGTTCGTCGTCATCACCGTCCTGATGGGCGTGCGGCAGGTGCCGCAGGGCTACAATTACACGGTTGAACGGTTCGGCCGTTTCAACAAGACGCTGACGCCCGGGCTCGGCCTGATTATTCCCTATGTCGACCGAATCGGCCGCAAGCTCAGCGTGATGGAGCAGGTCGTCCCAGTTCCGAGCCAGGAGATCATCACCAAGGACAACGCCACGGTGACGGTCGACGGCGTCGCGTTCTATCAGGTGCTCGACGTCCGGCGCGCCTCCTACGAGGTCGCCAATCTTGAGGTGGCGCTGCTCAACCTGGTAATGACGAACATCCGCACCGTGATGGGCTCGATGGACCTCGACCAGTTGCTCTCGCACCGCGACGAGATCAACGTACGGCTGCTCGGCGTCATCGACGCCGCCTCCGAGCCATGGGGCGTCAAGGTCACGCGCATCGAGATCAAGGACATCGCGCCGCCCAAGGACCTCGTCGAGGCGATGGGCCGGCAAATGAAGGCGGAGCGCGAAAAGCGCGCGGTGATCCTCGAGGCCGAGGGCATGCGCCAGTCCGACATCACCCGCGCCGAGGGACGCAAGGCCGCGGTGGTGCTCGAAGCGGAAGGTCGCAAGGAAGCGGCGTTCCGCGACGCCGAGGCGCGCGAGCGCACCGCTCAGGCCGAAGCGTTGGCGACGCGGGTGGTGAGCGAATCGACCGTCCATGGCGACGTCGCGGCGCTCAATTACCTGATCGCTGACAAATACGTGCGCGCGCTGCAGGCGTTCGCTCAGGCGCCGAACCAGAAGGTGTTCATCGTGCCGATGGAGCTGTCTTCGCTCGCCGGGACGCTCGGCGGCATCTCGCAGATCGCGGCGAGCGCGTTCGGCGAAGGCGCGGCGCGCCCGGCCGGACGCCCGGCGAGCGTCGTTCCCAACTCGCCCCCTCCGCCGCCGCTGCCGCCGTCAGGGCAGAGCTAGGCCGTGTCCGATCTCGACCTGTTCGCCGTCCATCCGTATGTCGTCTGGCTGGTCGCCGGGCTGGCGCTCTGCGCCGCCGAGACCTTCGTTCCCGGCGCCTTCCTGATCTGGATCGGCCTGGCGGCGGTCGCCGTCGGCATCGTCGAATTCTTTGTCGCGATCGCGCTAACGCCGGCGCTGCTGCTGTTCGCGGCGCTCGTCGTCGTCTTCGTCTTCATCGGCCGGCGCGTATACGGGTCGCTCGATTCCGGCGCGCCGCAACTGCCGCTCAGCCGCGCCCACGCCCTGATCGGCAAGGAATTCTACCTCGACGAGGCGATCGAACGCGGCCACGGCCGCATCCGTGTCGGCGACAGCCAATGGCGGGTCGCCGGCGACGACCTGCCCAAGGGGGCGAAGGTGCGCGTCGTCGCCGTCGAGGACGGCGCCGAGGTTAGGGTGGAGAAGGCGTGAGCGGCGACGCGCGCGCCGCTTTGAACCTCTGGTCAGGAACTCGGCGCTCTGCGGCTGCGGCCTGCCTTCGCGCGCGGCTTTGATCGTCAGCGCGACGTCGATGCGGCCGGCGTCGCCGCGTCGTTCGACGCCCATCGCAATAACCTCCACAACTCGGTCGGCGGCGATCGAGAACGCGCGCGGGCGGGCGCGGGTCGCTGCCGGCGAAGTCTCCGATTGGCGGACCCTTCCGGGCGACGCCGGCAAAGGACGCCGAGGTGGCGGGGATTGGACGCGCGGCCGCGCTTCGCGTAACCATAGGCGTCGAACCGGACCGTAAACTGATGGGGATTCAGCGCATGTGCGGCGCACGCCGCGGTCGCGCTGGAGGAGGAGGCTGCGGTGCGTGCGACGACTCTAGCGAAAATCGTGAAATTCTCGATGGCGGCGCTCGTCCTCGTCGTCGCGCTCGCCGTCGGCGGCGCCGCGTTCGCACAGGCGACCAACAACGGCGACGGCGGTCGCGCCCGCGCCCCCGCCCCATCGGCGCCCGCGCCAGCCCCGCTGGGCGGCAACGGCTCCGATCCGGCGTCCTTGGATTCCTGCGCCGTCGGACCGACGCTGCCGACGCTGCCGACGTTCAGCGAGGCGGGCGACGACGTGAAGGCGCTGTCGCGCGCCACCCAGTCCTACATCCGCAATTGCGGCTGCGCGACGCAGGACTGCATCGCCAACGCCCTCGACAAATACGCCGAAGCCCTCGCTCAGGTCACGCCGCGCCTGCCGCCGCAATTGCAGGACGAGGCGAACGTCGTCGCCCAGGCGGCGCGACGGGTGCGCGCCGCGCGCAGCAAGGCCGAGGCGCAGCGAGCGCTGCATGACGCGATCGCGATTATCCACAAGGACATCGAGCTGGTGAAGGCGGAGGACCCGGATCATCCGCGCCTCACCCGCGGCGGCGACTTCGTCGCCGAAACGCTGAACGTCGCCAGCCTCGCGCTCGAAAAGGGCGGCGGGCTCTGAGGCCGCGCCAGGCGGCTTGACTCGGCGGCGTCGGAACGGCATCCGATTTTCAGGATGGCCGCGATGGACGCCTCGAACGGGACGACGGAACTCGGCGCGACGCCGCGGCGTCGGCGCCGGCTGCTTGGCCTTTTCGCGGCTGTGCTGCTTCTCGTCGCGGCGACGCCCGCCTGGGCGGAGACCCGGGTGGCGCTGGTCATCGGCAACGGCGGCTATCGCTCGGTTCCCGAACTCGCCAATCCGCCCAACGACGCGCGCGACGTCGCCGACGCGCTGAAGTCGCTCGGCTTCGCCGTCACCCTCGGCGTCGATTTCGACCAGGCGCGGATGCAGCAGGCGATCGACGACTTCGCTCACAGCGCGGCGACCGCCGACGTTTCGATGTTCTATTACGGCGGCCACGGCTTGCAGGTCGCCGCCCACAACTACCTGATCCCGGTCGACGCGCAGTTGCGCAGCGTCGACGACATCGACAAGCGCACCATCCATCTCGACGGCGTGCTCGAGGGCCTGGCGAAGGCCAACGGCATCCACCTCGTGTTTCTCGACGCCTGCCGCAACAATCCGCTCAAGGACCTCAACGTCGCGCTGCGCACGTCGGGGCTGGCGCGGGTTGGCGACGCGGCGGGTTTCCTGATCGCCTTCGCCACCCAGCCCGACAACGTCGCCTACGACGGCGCCGGCCGCAACAGCCCGTTCGCGCGCGCGCTGCTCGGCCACGTCGCCACGCCCGGGACCGACGTTTCGTCGATGATGATCGCGGTGCGCCGCGACGTCATTGCCGCCACCGGCGGCGCGCAGATCCCGTGGGAGAATTCGTCGCTGACGCGGCAGTTCTACTTCGCCGGCGAAACAGCGGGCGATTCGTCGCCGGAGGCGCTGCTGTGGCGCCTCGCTGGCGGCGAACGCGATCCCGCCCTGCTGTCGATCTATCTCGAACGCTATCCCGACGGCGCCCACGTCGCCGACGTGCGGTCGCTGCTCGGCGAGCTCGGCCCATCGCCGAAGCCCGCGGCGCCGTCGGCGCGCGCCGACGTCGAGGATCTGTTGTGGCGTCTGGCGCTGAGCGGGCGCGAAAGCCGGCTGCTCGAGCTCTATCTCGCCCGTTATCCCGCCGGCGCGCATGCGCGCGAAGTGCAGGCGCTGCTGACGAGCCTGAGGGACGCCCAGAGCGCGGCCGACGATCCCGGCCTCGTTTGCGAGCGCCTCGCCACCCATCCCCACGACGAGACCGCCTCGACGCCGGGCGTCGAGCTGCCGGCTTTGCGCGCCGACGCGGCGGCGGCGATCGGCGTCTGCTCGCAGGCCGCGGCGGCGCATCCCGAGATCGCCCATTACACCGCGCTGCTGGCGCGCGCCGAAGCCGCCGCCGGCCGCATGGATGACGCCTACGCGCATTATCACAAGGCCGCCGACGCCGGCGACGCGCGCGCGATGTACAGCCTCGGCCTGATGCTCGAGACCGGCGACCATGCGCCCAAGGACCTCAAGGCGGCTTATGCGCTTTATGCGAAGGCGGCCGACCGCGGCCTCGCCGATGGCGCGATCAATCTCGCCGTCGCGCTGGCCGAAGGCAAAGGCGTCGACAAGAACCTGCCGCGCGCCTACGCGCTGTTGCAGCAGGCCTCGCAAGCGGGTTCGGCGCGCGCGACCTACGACCTCGCCGAATTCGCCGAGCACGGCTACGGCGGCAAGACGGCCGACGCGCTCGGTCTCTACCGCCGCGCCGCCGAATTCGGCTTTCCCAAGGGCCACCACACGGCGGCCGCGCTGCTCGACGAGGGGCGCGCCGGCGTGGCGAAGGACCCGACGGCGGCGGCCGACGAGCTGCTCAGCGCCGTCGCCGCCGATTCCGGCGAGTCGATCGCCGACCTGACCGGCAAGACGCAGAACTGGAGCCCGGCGACGGTCAAGGCGCTCGAGTCGCGTCTCGCCGCCGCCGGCTATTACTCGGGCCCGATCAACGGCAAGAGCGGCCCCGCGCTCGGTCCGGCGCTGCGCCAGTGGCGCCTGCTCGGCGCGCCGGAGAAGTCGTAGATCCCCTTTCCCTGCGTTGCGGGCGAGGGGGATCACTCCGCCGGGGTCAGGGCGTAGAGGCAGGTTTCCATCAGCGGGTCGGGGCGCGGCTTCGCCTCTGCGGTCGCGCCGACGTCCTTCTTGGCCGACAGCATGCTCGGCGGGATGAGCTGAATGTTGGCGCCGATGCCGCGTCCCTGGCCGATGAGCTTGTCGCGCAGCGCGAATTCCTTGCCGAGGTCGCGCCGAGCGCCGTCGCTCGCCGCCAGCGCCGATTTCACTCGTTCAAGGAACGGCGCCGTCTGGCGCGCCATGGCGAGGACGATCGTGTCGCCGGCGGGATCGACGGCGACCGGAATGTCGGCGTCGGCGACCGTGGCGAGATCGCGGATCGCGCCGGGCTTGGTCTCGTCGAAGGCGTAGAGCTTCGATTGCAGCAGGCCGGAATGGCCGACGCGGAAGGTCGCCGCGGCGCCGACCGGCAGGCGGTCGTTGGGCGCGAGCGATACGGCGAGCGGGCCGTCGCCGACGGTCGGGAACCCGGGATCGGAAACCGCCACCTGCCACGAGCAGGCGAGCTGCTTCGCGCCTTGCCCGTCGCCCGCGGCGATCATCCAGGCGAGCGGGCTCGCCGAGTCGGCGAGCTTCGGCGCGACGTCGGCGAGCGCGCGCGCGTCGATGCGGCTGACGAGCGGCCGGTCGATCGGCGCGAGGCGATTGGCGAGTGCGGCGACCGCGGCCTCGGCGTCGGCGCGCGTCTTGGCCGCGACGACCCAGCGCACGCGGCTGGCGTCGGCGAAGGCGCGCAGACGATCGGCGAAGGCGGCAAAGTCGGAATCGCCGGCGAGCGCCAGCGGCGCAGCCCGCGCGGGCGCGGCAAGCGCCGCGGCGGCGCACAAGGCGGCGAGGACAAGAGCGATCGCGCGACGGCGCCGATGGCGCCGCGGCGCTTCAGGCCGGACAGGCGTGCGCATCGTTGGTCACCTTGAACTGGTAGCCGATTTCAGCGCCGACGCGGTCGGCGAGGAAGCTGGTCGTCGTCGTCAACACCGCCGCGCCGGTGAGGCCTTTGAGCGTTTTGCGCAGATCGTCCTGCAGGGCGGTGATTTCCACCGAGGGGTCGCGCGTAGCGACGACGAACAGCCGCACTTCGTCCTCGGTCGGCTCGATCGGGATCGCCGCAGTGAGGTCGATCTCGCCGTTGCCCTGCGGCAAGGGCGCGAGCGAGCGAAAGTGTTCGGCGTCGAGGATGACGGGATCGGCGGCGCGCGACACCGAGGCGATGAACAGGCGCGGCGGCCGGAGCGCGCTGGCGTAGGGCAGGCCGTCGCGCGCGCTGACGCGCAGCACCAGCGTCTCGCCGCCGACCACCATCGGCTGGCGCTGGTCGTCGAAGCACGGGCCGAGCAATTGCAGCTTGTCGGCGCTCGCGTCGTAGCGCGCGCGTTGCGGCGCGGCGTCGTCGGCGAGGCCGCGCGTCGCCGGGCCGACCGGCTCGAAGGCGAGCGCGATCGGCGCGTGCAGCCACGACAGCCAGGCGCCGACGACGACCGCGATCGCGATCAGCGCGGCGCAGAGCCCAAGCGCCCGCGCCGGCGTGACGATCTCGCGCATGGCGAAGGGCCCGAGCGCCGGCTCGACCGCGTCGAGCGTGTCGGCGAAGACGAATTCGATTTCGGCCCCGGCCGAGCGCGCTTCCTTGCGCAGCCGCTCGAGCGGCGCCGCCTCGGCGGTTTCGAGCGGCCGGCCGTCGATCGCGGTCGCCGGCAGCGCAACCACCATCTTGCGGCCTTCGAGCGCCTGGCGGTGCTGGACGATGTAGTCGCCGATCAGCGACAGCTTGCCGCGCAGGCCGCCGACCGGGCCGACCGCGACGGTCGGCGCGCCCGGCGCGTTGGGCAGCACGATCTCGCCGGTGGCGAAAACGACGCCGGCGTCGCGGCCGAACGCCTGGCAGATCGCCGCCAGCGTCAGGCCGAGCCCGGCCGAGCGCGCGTTCTCGTCTGACAGGCGGCCGACCTGCAATTCGGAGATGCGCAGATTCCAGCGATTGACGTGGCCGTTGCTGCGGCTGAGCCATAGTCTGGCGCGCCGCGCGGCGACGAAGCGGGTCGCCGCCTCACGCACCGTCTGGCCGATGCCGTAGAGGCCGAAATCGAACAGTTCGGAGATCTGCGGCACCAGCTTGGCCGGATGCGGCTCGGGGGCGAAATCGCCGGCGATCGCTTCGAACAGTTGCGCCCCTTCGCCGTTCGCGCCGACCAGAGGCACGAAGACGCGAGCGGTCACGGCTGGGCGTCCAACAGTTCGATTTCGAGCCGCGAGAAATCGGCGCGCGTCAGCGCGTCGGCGTCGAGCACGACATGCAGGCGGCCGTCGCGGTCGAACACGCCTTCGATCTGCAGCGCGTCGCCGAGGCGCACCTTGACCCCACGCTCAGCGTAGGCGCTCAAACCGACGACCCCCTGCGCCTGCAGCGTCAGCACCTTGGCCTCGTCGCCTTCGTGTTCCAGGCGCGCCAGCACCAGCCCGTCGCCGCTGAGGATCCCCGCAGCGGGGAAGCGCCATTCCTCGGTTCCCTTGGCCGCCAGGGCGGCGAAGGTCGAAACCGGCCGCACGCGCTCGCCGGCCCGGTCGAGATCGTTGAGGGCGATCGCCGTCTGGGTCGTGACGCGCAGGGTCCGCAAAAACCGCGCCGCGTCGCGGGAATCGAACGTCGAGTTCATGTTCTTCTCCTCGGCCCCACCCTCGTATTCCCGATGGTCGGGCGCTGCGCCGGCTTTACGGTCTGGCCACGGCCGCGACGACGAAGCGGGCGGTCCGCGCCGACAAGTCTTCCACGTAAGCGGCGAGATCGCCGTCGAAATCGGCTTTGACCCGGCGGCGCAGGAACAGACTCTCGCCGAGCGCCTGGTTCAGCGTCCGCCCCGCCATGATCGCCGCCAGCAGGTCGCGCTCGGGCGGCGCGATTGCGCCCGCCTCGACCGCCGCATTGAGATAGGGCGCGGCCTCCTGCTGGGTCATCAGCGGACCGTCCGCATCGTCGGCGATTTGGGCGGCCTGGGT
The DNA here is from genome assembly GCA_049513815.1 of Roseiarcus sp. Taxonomy (GTDB): domain Bacteria; phylum Pseudomonadota; class Alphaproteobacteria; order Rhizobiales; family Beijerinckiaceae; genus Roseiarcus. The sequence goes on from JBEKVR010000147.1 coordinate 9,885, forward strand.
CGCCTCGACCGATTCGAACGACAGCAGATAGGTCTGGTCCTGCCCGGCGACGCGCGACACGATCGCCGCGCCGAGCGGCGTGGCGACGAAGTCCTTGCCGGTCTTCGTCCCCGGGACCGGCGCGGCGGCGAAGGCGGCCTCGATCTCGTCGTCGCTGGGGCGGCGGCCGAGTTTGTCGGCCATCTTCGCCTTCAGCGCCTTGAGGAAGCCGTTGGCGGCTTTGAGCGTGTTGACGCCGGCGGCGTCGTCGCCGACCAGCCATTCCTTGGGGCACAAGCCCAGCCGCAGCGTTTCGGCGTAGGGGCGGTTGGCGGCGTCGAGGCATTTGAGGATGCGGTTGGACAGTTCGAACAGCTCGCTGGTCTCGCGGAAGCGGCGCCGGCGCGCCGGGCCGCCGACCAGCGCCTTCCAGGTCGACAGCGGCTCGTCGCGCGGCGGCGGGGCGATCGGGCCGGCGGCGCGGGTCGCCACCAGCGCGGCGAGATTGTCGGCCGAGGTCGGCTCGTCGCGCCGCGCGGCGATCGGCCGATCGAGCACGCGGTCGAAATAGAAATCCGCCGCTTCCTCGACGCCGTCAGGCGGCGGATAGGCCCAGACGCCGACCAGGCCTTCGGAATAGCGCTTGTTGACGGTCAGCAGCCGGCGCACCCGCTCGTAAAGATGGAACGGCTTGACGACGACGATCTCCTCGGCGTCGCCAAGCGCATCGTTGCCGTTGGCGAGATTGGCCAGGTGTCCGGCAAAATAGGCGACGATGTCGCGCCCCGACTTGCCCGCCCGCTGAGCGCCCATGATCGCTTGTTCCGCCCGTTCGCCGACGCCGGCGGCGTGAAGCGCTCGCCCGACGCGGCATTATCAGCCGGATCGGCCGGATGACAAGCCGACGGACCCCGCTGGCGCCGCCTGGCGAATGGTGATTGCATGCCGCCGCAATGAAAAGGGGATTCGCCGCGGATGGGTAACGACGACGCGCTGACTTTGGCCGTGACGCAGCTGACGCGGGCGCCCTTGTTCGACGGCCACAACGATCTCGCCTGGACGATCCGGGTCGACAAGGCGGCGCGCGGCGACGTCGTCGCTTACGACCTGACCCGCGTCCATCCCGAGAGCGACACCGACATTCCGCGCCTGCGCGAAGGCAAGGTCGGGGCGCAGTTCTGGGCGGCGTTCCAGCCGACCAGCGCGCCACACCCGGCCCGCACCGCGCTCGAACAGATCGACGTCATCCGCCGCATCGAAGCGGCGTATCCCGACGTGTTCTATCCTGCGCGCTCGGCCGCCGATTTCGCTCGCGCCCAGCGCGAGGGCAAGATCGCCTCCTACATCGTCGTCGAGGGCGGCGTCGGGCTTGAGAATTCGCTCTCGCCGTTGCGCATCTGGCACGCGGCGGGGGCACGGATGCTGATCCTCTGCCACAACGAGACGCTCGACTGGGTCGATTCGGCGACCGACGCGCCGCGCCACAACGGCTTCAACGCCTTCGGCCGCGCGGTGATCGGCGAGGCCAATCGGCTCGGCATGATCGTCGACGGCGCCCATGTGTCGCACGACGGCATCCGCCGCCTGCTCGACGTTTCCGAGGCGCCGATCCTGCTGTCGCACTCCAACGCCTTCGCGCTGTGCGACCATCCGCGCAACGCCCCCGACGACCTGCTGAAGCGGCTGAAGGCGAACGGCGGCGCCGTGCTGGCGACCTTCGTGCCGGGCTTCGTCTCGCAGGCTTTGCGCGACTGGCTCAAGGGTTCGCTCGACGCTTACGGCAAGGCGCCGCAGGTCGCCGATCCCAAGGCGCGCATCGCCGCGCTCGAAGCGCGCAACGGCCCGGCGCCGCGCGTGACGCTGGCCGAGGTCGCCGACCAGATCGTCTATCTGGTCGAGACCGCCGGGATCGACCACGTCGGAATCGGCTCCGACTTCTACGGCGGCGCCCAGCCGCAGGGGCTCGAGCATGTCGGCCGCTTTCCGCACCTGTTCGCCGAACTGATCCGCCGCGGTTTCTCCGAACGCGACCTCGAAAGAATCGCCCACCGCAACATCCTGCGCGTCATGCGCAAGGTCGAGCAGGTCGGCGAGCGCTTACGGGAAGCGCGCGAGCCGGCGGTGGGCAGGATCGAGCACTACCCGGGGCCGTGAGGCGCCGCCGTCATCCGGCGGCTTCGCCGCCACCCCCGGGTCTTCGCCCGGGGGCAGGCTCTCCTCCCGCGAGGCGGGAGAAGGGCGAGGCCGTCAAGCCGCGCGTCAAGTTTTGTCAAGTCTTGTCAAGCAATGTCAAGCCGCGGCAAGCCTTGTCAAGAGTATAACCTTTACGCATCAACGGCTTGCGGCGCGTCAAGGGC
>JBEKVR010000148.1:0-18792 GCA_049513815.1 Roseiarcus sp.
CGCGCCTGACCGGAAGCCCATGCAAGCTGCGGCTCGATCGCGACGACGATTTCGTCCTCACCGGCAAGCGCCACGATTTCCGCGCCGACTGGGCGGTCGGCTACGACGACCACGGCCGCGTCGGCGCCTACGACGTCGTCCTCAATGCGCGCTGCGGTTGCTCGGCCGATTTGTCGCCCGGCGTCGTCGACCGCGCGATGTTCCACGCCGGCAATTGCTACTGGACGCCCGACGTCCACATCCATTCACGCCGGCTGAAGACCAACACCGTCTCCAACACCGCCTTCCGCGGCTTCGGCGGGCCGCAGGGCATGCTGGCGATCGAGCGCGTGATGGACGCGATCGCGCGCGAGCGCGGCCTCGATCCGCTCGACGTGCGCAAGGCCAATTTCTTCCGCGTCGGCGCCGACGTCACGCCCTACGGCCAGACCGTCGAGGATTGCGCGACCCTGCCGGCGCTGATCGACGAGCTGGAAGCCTCGAGCGACTATCGCTCCCGCCGCGCCGCGATCCGCGAATTCAACGCCAAGAGCCCGATCCTCAAGCGCGGCATTGCGCTGACGCCGGTGATGTTCGGCATCTCGTTCACGCTCATCCATCTCAACCAAGCCGGCGCGCTGGTGCACGTCTATGTCGACGGCTCGATCCATCTCAATCACGGCGGCACCGAGATGGGGCAGGGGCTGTTCACCAAGGTCGCGCAGATCGTGGCGGAAGAGTTCGGCGTGCCGCTCGACTGGGTGCGCGTCACCGCCACCAACACCGCCAAGGTGCCCAACGCTTCGCCGACCGCCGCTTCGTCGGGGACCGACGTCAACGGCATGGCGGCGCTCGCCGGCGCGCGGCAGATCAAGCGGCGCATGGCCGAAGTGGCGGCCGCGCATTGGAACGTCGCGCCGGAGGCGGTGGCGTTCCGCGACGGGCGGGTGTTCGGCGGCAACGCCTCGATGGACTTCGCTGAACTCGCGCGCGCCTGCCGGCTCAATCGCGTCCAGCTTTCGGCGGCCGGCTATTACCAGACGCCGGAGATCCATTGGGATCGCGCTGCGGCGACCGGAAAACCGTTCTTCTATTTCGCCTTCGGCGCCGCCTGCAGCGAAGTCGTGATCGATGCGCTGACCGGCGAGATGAAGACGCTGCGCGCCGACATCCTGCATGACGTCGGCGCCTCGATCAATCCGGCGCTCGATCTCGGCCAGGTCGAAGGCGCCTTCATCCAGGGGCTCGGCTGGCTGACGACCGAGGAGCTGGTGTTCGACGCCAAGGGGCGCCTGACGACCCACGCGCCGTCGACCTACAAGATTCCGGTCGCGTCGGATGCGCCGCCGGACTTCCGCACGCGGCTGCACATGCGGCCAAACCCGATCGAAAGCGTCTGCCGCTCCAAGGCGGTTGGCGAGCCGCCGTTGATGCTCGCGATCTCGGTCTATTCGGCGATCCTCGACGCCGTGCATGCGGTGAAGCCGACTGGCCAGCCCAAGCTCGAAGCGCCCTGCACCCCGGAAGCGATTTTGAACGCGATCCGGTCGATCAGGGGGTAAGACCCGGAAGGCGTCGGACAGAGGCCTCGGCGTAGAGCGCGCCTCCCCTCTCCCGTTCGGGAGAGGGGCAGGGGTGAGGGACCGCGCGCCCGACGAGGTTGTCTTCGCCGCAGCCGCGAGCGAATGCGCGATAGAGCGGGCCGCAAGTCGCGTCCCCGGCAATGCGGAACGCCGTACCGGTCGATCCCCTCACCCCTGCCCCTCTCCCTCCGGGAGAGGGGGGCGCTCGCGGGGAGGGCGGCGAAGCCGACAAGTCCGTTACGCGGGCGGGCGATTTCAACGACTTGGGCGCCATTTTGCGCGCGCGGCGACGATCGGTTGGCGCGCCGTCAAGTCTCTCGTCGCGCCGCGTCAAGTTTCCCGGCGGCTTCGTCAATTAACGTCAAGTTTCGTCAAGCGGCGTCAAGTTTTGTCAAGCTTCGTCAAGGCCTTTCTTGACAGGGGTACGAGCAAGTTCAAAGACTTACGGCCGCCGCAAGTTGACAGGCGGCCCCTTGGGAAAATCTCTTGCCGCGCGAGCGCCGTCGCCTCTGCGACCTGAAATTCATGATAGGCCGGTTTCGGTAATTCGGAAAGACATTGTCGCGGTCGCGATGCCGGGGCGCGGCGATGACGCGATGTGAATTCCGGATCGCCGCCCGACGGCGCCACGTGAGCCGCAACGCTCGGCGGCGATGGGCCGGCCGCAGCCGGGACCGCGTGACGGATTAAGTGCACCATCACCGTAATTCTGGTCCGGCATTCGCTGGTCGCGCGCAATCGACAAATCGAGAAGTCTTGTTGAATTCCCGTTTGGCGCCGCTGTGAGCACTGGACTAGATACGGCCATTTGATGAACAAATTCCCCTCATCATTCTACGAGTGTGAAAAAGCCTTGACCCGAGGGTCCCGCTTCGGTGCGCATTCACGTTTGTTTGGGAAAGATGGACTAAATCCTTCCTTATGCCGGGGGAAATCTGGATACCCTGCGCAGCAGGGGAAGGGCAGACACGCCAGTCGGTACGGGGCGCACTATGATCACACCGGGCGCGATCTTCATCGAAACCGTCACCGCCGAAGCCGTTGAAAGCGCTTTGGGCCGCTGGACTGGACGTGGGACCGGCGGCGTACTGGCCTTCGTGCCGGAAAATACAGACAGCCCCGCAACCATCGCCACTCTGCAGGCCGCCTGCCGCAAGCAGGCTTTGCCCTTGGGTGGAGCCATGTTCCCGTCACTGGTGGCGCACGGCCACCTGGTCAATCACGGCGCTGTCCTGCTGTTTGGCGGCGATGCCCCGCCTCCCCTGCTGATCGAAGCCTCAGGCGGCCCTCGCGGCGCCGAACTCATGGTGGAACAAGCCGCCGACCGTGTTGAATCCCAGCTTTCCGAGGACGCCGCCAACCTGCTGTTCTGCGTGTTCGATGGCCTTGATCCTTTGATCGCCAACCATCTCGACCGTCTTTATCTGCGGCTGGCCGATCTGGTGGATTATATCGGCGTCGCTGCCGGCAGCGAACGCTTCGTCCCCACCGCCTGCCTGTTCGATGCGGAACGCCTTCAGCAGGGCGGCATGTTGCTGCAGGCGCTGCCCAACCACCGCGGCGGCTTTTTGCGGCACGGGTTTCCGACGCCCGACCGACTGATCACCGTGACCAGCGCCACCGGCAACCGCGTCGTGCAGATCGAATGGAAACCGGCGCTGGACGTCTATCGCCAATTGATTTTCGACCAGTACGGCGTGACGCTGGACCGCGACAACTTCTATTCCCTGGCCGTCAATTTCCCGTTCGGCATCCTGCGCGCTGACGGCGAAGTGCTGGTGCGCATTCCGGTGGCGCTGGACGAGAGCGGCGCCATCTGCTGCGTGGGGGAAATCCCCTCCAGTTCGGTGCTGACCCTGCTGGACGCCCGGACCAAGAATCAGGATGCGGTGCAAGAACTGGCGGAAAAGCTGCGCCCGTTGAGCGGTCCTGAGCAAGCGATGCTGTTCTTCTATTGCGCCGGCCGCCGCCTGCAACGAGGCGACGACGCTCCGGCGGAATTGCTGAAACTGGCCCCTCTGGCCCCTGGTGGAGCTTTCGGCGCCTTAACCCTTGGCGAGATCGGCAGCACTCAAGGCAGCGGCTATCCCCTGTTCCATAACGCCTGCATCGTGGGACTGCCGTGGCCGAAATAGTCTCTCCACAGCATGCGTTGGCGGTTCTTTACGATCTGTCCCAGACCATCGGCGGCGAAGTGGCGCTGGAGCCGCTGCTGACCCGAACGCTGCAGCGGCTACTGTATCATACCGGCTTTCCCTTCGGCGTCGCCCTGGCCCATGCCCCTTTGGCTCCGGACGATACGAAGGCAATCACTATCAATGCCGAACTGAGCGTCGTCATCGGCGACCGCCGCCTGCAACAGCGGAAGGGGGAGAGCCTGAAAGTGCCGGCCTCTTTGTTGTCCGGAACGGCCCCGGCTTGAGCGAGGCGGGCGGCGGCCTGAGCGATCTGGGAGTGCGCCGGCCGCAACGCTGGCTGTTGCGGTTGCCGGTCGAGAACTACGGCACGCTGCTGCTGGCCAGCCTGGAAACCACCGCCATGGCCCCGCTGTTTGCCGACATGTTCACCCCCATCCTATCGCGGCTATCGACCGCCGTGCTGCTGTGCCGCAGCCATGATCGCGACCTTCGGCTGCAACTGGAACGCGCCGCTCATTACGATCCGCTGACCGATCTGCCCAATCGTGTGCAGTTCGTCGCCTCGTTGCGTTCAGCCATAACGGAAGCCGAACGGCTAAGCTTATCGCTGGCTGTGGTCAGCCTGGATTTAGACGAGTTCGGCCGTTTGAACGCCACCCTGGGGGAAAATGTCTGCAACGGCCTGCTTGTCGCGTTGGGCCAACGGTTGAATGACGGCGTGCCGCGCAACGGCGTCGTAGCTCGGTTGGCCGGAGACGAATTCATGGTCATGCTGACCAATCTGCGCTCATGGGACGAAATCCACGGCCAGATCACCGCCCTTCTGGCCAGCGTGGCCGAACCGTTCGATATCGACGGCCAGTCCGTCGCGCTGTCGAGCAGCGCCGGGGTCGCGCTGTTTCCGGCCGACGCCACCGACGCCGAGGCTCTGTCGCGAGCCGCTCAGGCCGCCATGTTCCAGGCCAAACACGAGGCGCGCGGTTCGGTTCGCTTCTACGACGCCGAACGAGACCACAGAGCCCGCCAGCGCCATGCCGCGCAGGGCCAGATGGCCGCCGCGCTCAATGCCGGCGAACTCCGGCTTTATTACCAACCCCAGGTCAATTTGCCGAGCGGCCGGGTCGAGGGGTTCGAGGCGCTCTTACGCTGGGAGCATCCCCAGCGCGGCCTGCTGTTTCCCGGCAGTTTCCTGCCGCTGGTGGAGAACAGCGAGATCATGATGCGCATCGGACGCTGGGCCATGCGCCAGGCGCTGGCCCAGGGCGTCGCCTGGCAGCCGCTTGGCATCGACGCGCGCATCGCCGTCAATATCGCCGGCTGCCATCTGCTGCATCCCAATTTCGTCGACGACGTCCGCGCCGCCTTGGCGGCGGTTCCCCGAAGCGCGCCGTCGATGCTGGAAATCGAAATCCTGGAATCCTCGGCCATCGAGAATTTCGACCAAGCCCGCGCCGTGATCGCCCAATGCCACGCCTTGGGAGTCGAGTTCGCCCTGGACGACTTCGGCACCGGCTATTCCTCGTTGGCCTATTTGGCCCAGCTGCCGACCAACACGATAAAGATCGATCAGATTTTCGTGCGCAATCTGCTGGAGGAAGCCGCCGCCCCCGCCATCATTCAGGCGATCGTGCAGATCGCTCGGCTGTTCGGCCGCCGCGTCATCGCGGAAGGGGTGGAAAGCCTCGACCATGCCCTGCTGCTGCTGTGCATGGGCTGCCACGTGATGCAGGGCTTCGGTTTTTCCCAGGCGCTGCCCCCCGAAGACGTTCCAGCCTGGATCGCCGGCTTGCGCATCCCGCCCGGCGTCGACCTGTGGAGCCGGATTCGCTGGCGCCCGGCGCTGCGCGAATTGTTCCGCGAGATCAACCGCCACCGCGGCCCCGCGGACGGCGACACGTCCATTCCCTGCCAATTAGGAAACTGGATCGCCGAGAATCTGGCCCCCCATCTGACGCCAGCCGCCGCCACCGCGCTGGCGACGGCTCACCACCAGCTCGACGACGCTTCGGCGGGAAAGCGCGCAGACCATGTGGACCAGTTGGTTCATTTGCTTGCCGAAACCTGCGCCGCCCTGCCGAACGACGAGCGGAGGAGTTAGACCTTCGCCAATCTCGAGAAGCAGGTCGTGTCGGCCTTGGCCCAGCTCTGGCGAAGCCGTTGGTTCAAATATCAAGACCGGTGAAATTTTGTGGAGTTGCAGTTCCACAGTCACCGGTGCGGCGGCCCCACCTCGCCGATGTCGCGTGGATAGGTGAGACTTGCGCGGCGATTTGTCGGCGCGAGGGAGCGCAGCATTCCATGCATCAAGCGAGGCGTGAAGGCGACTCGTATCAGCGGATCGAGGTGATTACCGGGACCCGCCGGCGGCGGAGCTGGAGCGGGAGCGAGAAAGCGCGTGTTGTTGCGGCGAGCAAGGAGCCGGAAGCGAACATTTCGGAGGTTGCGCGCTGCAACGGCGTGAGCCGCGGCTTGCTCACCGCGTGGCGTCGACAGTGATCCACCCCCATTGAAATGGTCCATCCGTTGCGTAGGTCTGAGGACCGAGATGAGTCTCTCGGCCTGAAAACGGCGTAAGCGGTGTGCCCGACACGCCTTTTGGCGGACGCGGCGGGCGAGGACATGCGGAGCGGCGCAAGGATCCGACGTAAGACCTTATGTCGGTGTTCGACGCTGAGGCGGCTCGCCCTACGCTGCGGCTACGAGTAGTCGCGTCTTATCGCGACAGGTCGTCGATCATCCGTTCATTATACCGTATCGCCGCGAGGGCACGGCGGTATCCCCGACTGCGACCCCTTTAGAGTGTACCCAATCAAATTCTTGTCTTGTTCCTGCCGCGCCGCGCGCCTCAGGCGCGGCGCGCTATCCCTTCGCGCTTGAGCGGCTCGATGCGCGCCGCGAGCGCGCTCGGCAACTGGGACGGCGAGGCGAATTGGATGCGGTTGCGGCCGGCCGCTTTCGCTTGGTAGAGCGCGCGATCGGCTTCGGAATAGAGGCGGTCGAACGGCTGGTTGTCGTCGCGCAACGCGACGCCAGCCGAAATGGTGACGCGCACCGCGAACTTGCCGACGACAATCGGCGTCGCGCTCAGACGGTCGCGGAAGTCGAACAGCCGTCGCGCCAGCTCGTCGATCGCCACGTCCGAGGCGAGCACTGCGAATTCCTCGCCGCCGACGCGGGCGACGTAACCGAGGGCGCCGAGATCTTCGGCCATCATTCGGCCAACGCAACGGATCGCCGCGTCGCCGGTGAGATGTCCATAGGTGTCGTTGATCGCCTTGAATCGGTCGATGTCGAAAATCGCCAATGCCAGGACGCGCGGCAGAGACGCTTCCGTCATCTCGATCAGCGCGCGCCGGTTGGGCAGGTCGGTGAGCGAGTCGGTGCGGCTCAACGCATCGGCGGCGAGCTTCGCCCGGTAGAGCTCGAAGTGGGCCTTGCCAAACGCGAAGGAGACCGGCGCCGAAATGACGAGGCTGGTCGCCACGGTGATCGCCCACGTGCGCAGGCAAGTCGGCCAGTCGACGAAGAAGGCGAGCTGTTGGGCGACGTCGGTGGAAAGCGCGATAGCGACCGCGAACAGGGTGATGCGGATTGTAAATCGCGCGAGCTCGCGATTGTCGCGGATGACGGGACTCAGAAACTGCCCCAGAAAGTTACGATACATGTCCCAATTGCCGTTTCAACGCTCCGAGCGCGCGCACGGATATCGTGGCGGGCGCTAATGCCGCTTTAATCCGATCGCGCGATCCGAAGGGATCGCCAAGATTTCCTTAAGTCTGTCGAATCCGAGCGAGGCAGGATCGTCGCCTTCGAAATGGAGGGCGACCGCGTCCGCGCCGTCTTCCCGCAATCGCCGAAGCGCGGGGACGGGATACGAATTGCGCACGACGGGGGGATACGCGGTGCGTAATTTCGCGATCCTCAGTCAGCCCCCGACTTTCGCCACCTGAACCGCCGCGCCCCAATCCGGCACACGCCGAGCCGTCGACCTTGGAAGCATGAACTTCCGCAGTTTTGAGCCTGTCAATGGCGCGCCAAAGCCCGTCGAAAGACGGGCGTCTCTCGACGCCCTATTGGCGCGCCGCCGCCGGCGGCCGAAGGCCATTGACAGGCTCAAAACTGCGGAAACAAGAGGCCTTCATGAGGTCGACGGCGATCCCCGCCATACGGCGACGAACGCCGACCCGCCAAACTTGGGCCACGACCGGCGCCGGCTTGGCGGGTGACGGGACGAGGCGGAGCGGCGCCGACCGGGGAGGGCGAAATTCGGCAATTCGCATCGCGTCCCGTAATCCCATTGTCGAGCCTTCCGTTTGCGGACAATGACGGACTTCAAGATGGCGTGGTTACGCGCGATCCCACTCATTTCGGCGGCGACGCTGGCTGCGACCCCCGCGGCGGCGGCCTGTTTCGACCTGGCGAACGGGGAACCCCATGTGCTGAAGGGGACGCTCTCTTCCCGCATCGCGCCGGGGCCTCCGAGCTTCCAAGGCGTCGACAAGGGCGATGCGCCGGTCCCGATATTCGTGCTCCAACTTTCCGAGCCGATATGTCTGACCGGCAGCGAATATGCCGACCCGCGCGCGCTGTTTTTTGAAGCGCAGCTCTTGCCGACCGACCAAACCGCAAAGGCGATGCGCTCGCTCGACAATTCGAGCGTCAACGTAACGCTCGCCGATGCTTACGGCGCCATGACCCACTGGCAATACCGCCCGCTCGTCGCTTCGGTCACCGCGATTTCTCCAGCCCCGGATATCGCGCCGCTTGGCGTCGCCGCGTCGACGGTCATAGGTTTTTATGAGTCGCTAGGGGATGGCCGCGGGGATGACGCCGCGCAATTTGTCGTTCCTGAAAGGCGAACGGGACCCTTCTCTCCAGGGGAAATGACTCGCTTTTATGGAGGCCTCGTCGAGCCGCTTCGCTTGTTGAGCATTACTCCGGCTTCGCCGCACGCGTACCTTGTCCGCTATGCATTCAAAGGCAGGGCTGGACAATGCAACGGACGCGCCCTCGTAACGACGACGACGCGAGCGCGCTATGACCTGATCTCTAGCGTCAAGGCGCTCGACGGCTGTTGAGCGATGCGGAACGAGGGCGAAAGCCACGCCAACAGGAAGACGTCATGAAGAGAACCATCGGCATCCTGTTTCTGACGCTTCTGGGCTGCACCCACGCGGTTGCCCGCGACGGCTTCGAGAACGTTCGTTGCGACGGCGATATCGTCAAAGCCCTCGTCGGCCAGCGCGGCGTCGACGAGCCGGTCGTGGCGACGGAAGCCCGGCACAAGGATTTGAATCTCAAGGATTTGGGGGCTTCTGACGACGACGGCTTTTCCTCGATAACCTGGCTGATCTGCGGCAAGGAATTCATGGTGCTGGAGAACGACCGCACCAACCTCTTCCACGACGCCTTGCAAATTCCACCCCATTCCAGCAGCAACCCGGAGTTCCAGGGCTTCTGCAAGGTCAAGGGCAAGGCCATGCGGCAAGTCGTCGTCGCCATTCTGCGCGATCAGAATGGCCAAGACGAGCTTCCGGCTGACGCGGCGTGGAAGATCGACGAGAAGGCGATTAAATTCGTCAAGATGGCCACGGACGATTTGCTTTGCCCGCGTAGCGGCATTTGGGACCCGCTGTCTGGTTCGCGACCCTGACTCGCTCCTCGACGCGAGAGCGGAGGACGAAGCGGCTTCGCCAAGACTCGATGCGGTCCGTACAGCCAGCCGATATTGCTCCACGCGGACATGATACGAATTGCCGAATTTCGCCCTCCGCGGTCGACGGCGCTCACCGCCAAACGGCGACGAACGCTGATCCCGCCGCGCTTGCGCATTCCGGCGTCGCGTTGATCAAAGCGATGAGCGCTCGAGTCGCCTTGCGGCGCGACCCCTCATCCGGCGCCAAGGCCCGTCGTTTGCGACGGGCGTCTTTCGCCGCCCTATGGCTCCACCCCCGGGCCTTCGCCCCATAGGCGCTAAGTTTTGCGCTCGCAGTCGCCTCACGGCGTCATGACCGGGCTTGTCCCGGTCATCCACCCGGCGCCGCTGCAAGAACCTTCAGAGGTTGGCCGCTGCCTCACGGCGTGGATGCCCGGCACAAGGCCGGGCATGAGGGCGGTGGGGAAGGGGAGCGCCGCGGTGCTATAAGGATCCCAGCCGCGCTCCCTGCGGCCCGAGCCTCGTCATGGAGACCTTTCGCCGCCTCATTGAAGCGATCGAAGCCGAGGGCGCGGCGGCGCTGATCACGCTGGCCGAGACGGCGGGGTCGAGCCCGCGCGAAGCGGGCGCGCGCATGGTCGTGCGGCCGAGCGGCGGCATGTACGGCACGATCGGCGGCGGCGAACTGGAATTCGAGGCTGTCGACGCGGCGCGCGCCGCGCTCGCCGCCGGGCGCGGGCCGGCGCGCCGCCGCTCCGTCGCGCTCGGGCCCGAGCTCGGCCAGTGCTGCGGCGGCCGCGTCGTCTGGCGGATCGAAACTTTCGACAAGCGCGATCTCGACGCGCTCGCGCCGCTGCGGGCGGCCGAGCGCGAGGGTCCGTTCGTCGCGCTGGCGCGCCTCGGCGGCGACGGCCGCGTCGAGCGTCGTCTCGGCGACGCGCCGCGGGACGGCGAGCAGAGCGAGGCGTTCGGCGAGGCGGCGACGCCGGTCTATCTGTTCGGCGCCGGCCACGTCGGCCGCGCGCTGGCGCTGGCGCTGGCGCCGCTGCCGTTCACGGTGCGCTGGATCGACCCGCGGCCGGACGAGTTCCCCAAGCTTGCGCCCGCCAACGTCAAGATGGTCGCCGCCGCCGATCCGCCCGCCGAGCTCGAGGCGGCGCCAGACGGCGCGTTTGTGCTGGCGATCACCCATTCGCATCCGCTCGACCTAGCGGTGGTCGCCGAGGCGTTGCGCCAGGACCGCTTCGCTTACGTCGGCATGATCGGCTCGGCGACCAAGCGCGCGCGCTTCCACAGTCTGTTGCGCGCGGCGGGAATCGCCGAAGAGCGCGTCGCCAAGCTCATATGCCCGATCGGCGCGCCGGGGATCGTCGGCAAGGAGCCGGCGGTGATCGCCGTCGCCGTCGCCGCGCAATTGCTGATGGTGAGGGGCGCGACCTAGCGCGATGAAGGCGGTTCTGGCCCCAACCGCCGCTTTCATGGAGGTTCGACGGGGTCGTTGTTAACATTCCGATCGCTTGATTTTAGAGGAGGCGCAGCATGGATCGAGTCACGGGCGGTTGTCTGTGCGGCGCCGTCCGAATTGTGGCCTCGGGGGCCCCATACCGGGTCGGCCTTTGTCGCTGCCTCGACTGCCGCAAGCATCATGGGGCCCTTTTTCACGCTGCCGCGGTGTTGCCTCAGGATGCGGTGATGATCGATGGCGAAACGAACGACTACGCTGGGCGGTTTTTCTGTCCCCGCTGCGGCTCGTCCATTTTCGCACGCAGCGCAGACGAAATCGAAGTGAACTTGGGATCCCTGGACGCCCCTGACCAACTGGCGCCAACCTACGAAAGCTGGATCGTCCGTCGCGAGTCCTGGTTGCCGCCGTTTCCGCTCACGCGACGATACGACCGCGATCGTGACGCCACGAGTCGCTTTGAGGCGTAGGTGCACGAACAACGAGTTCTGAGCCTGGGGCGCGTACTCATCAATTCGGCCCATGTCCGCTTCACTGCGAAAGCGACGCAATGGCTGCGTAGCAACGGAATGTCGAGAAGCGCCGGAACGGGATATTCGAACACTTAGACCGCAGCCACAATCACATGTGCTTGAATCTTGGCGGCAACCTCGCCGCCGCCATGTCTGTCCGCAATCGCGGATTCGGCGAAGTCGGTTGCAGCTTCCAGTTTTCCCGCGTCTCTGGCCTCGATTTCGTTGCGAAGAAGAGTTCCCTGACAATAAGCAACGGCCGGAAGGCGCGGCGAGGGCGCCCGGCTTTGTTCGGCTCTCGTCTCGATCGCCACATGGGAGAAGCCTGCGTCCTCCAGCTCGCTACGGATCAGCGCCGTATCGTGGTAGCCGTGCGGCGTGCGCGCCAGAAAGCGCGGCGGATCGTGCGGAAAGATCTTTGCCAGCGCATTCGTCACATCATCCGCAAATACGTTCTCCTCGATGCGATCCCATACGTTGAATATAAAACGTCCTCCGGGCTTCAGGACTCGCCTTGCTTCGCGGTAACCAGATGAGCGGTCAGGAAAGAACATCGCGCCGAACTGGCAACAAACAAGATCGAAGGCCGCATCTTCAAACGGCAGCGCCAGAGCATCCGCTTGGCGCCATTTGATCCGAGTGTCGGGAGGTTGTCGCGATGCGGCGTAGTCGACCATCGGCTGGTTGAGATCGGCTGGTTGAGATCGGTTACGACATAGCTTGCGCCCGGGGACAGTTTTGGCGCCAATGCGCGTGTGACAACCCCACTGCCAGCGGCGGTTTCCAAAACGGCGCTTGGCGACAAGGTCGCTGCTCGTTGTGCAAGATCCGCCGCGTAAGGCTCGAAAATCAACGGCACCATATAGCGGTCGTAGTTTTCCGGAATCGAGCCGGCGAACACCTTGTCCGTCTCCAACATTGCGATCATCCCCCGTCGGTTTGATGGCTCGCGAGACTAGCCTGCAATTGTCCGCTTGGGTCGTCTTCGACCGAGAGGCGTCCAGCAGCTTATGCGGCTATGTCGACTGTAGGTCCGCGAAAGCGGAAGTCAGTGCAGGATATTGGGGCCTATCATAACGGACGTTTCGGGTTGATGATAGTTCCCGGCGCGTGATTCAAGTTGCCAATGGAGCCTCGAATCATGCGCTACGAACTCGCGGACCTTGAATGTTCGGCCATCAAGCCGTTCCTGCCGAATACGCCGCGTGGCGTTCCATGAGTGAATGACCGCCGTGTGCTCAATGGCGCCTTCTGGGTCTTGCGATCCGTGGCCCCATGGCGCGACCCGCCTCAGGCGTTCGGCCCGTACGCCACTTGCTACAACCGCTTCGTTCGCTGGCGTCGAGCAGGCGTCGGAGAGCGGATCATGAATGCGCTGGCAAGCGCCCGTGACGCCGTCGTCGCGCGCAGGGGTCAATCCTCGCCGAGCTCAGAGCGTCCGGCGTTTCCTTGGAATCGCTTGCCGCCAACTCTCCTCGCCGTGAGGCGCCGCGAAGCGGCCTCGAAGGACGCTCCAGCTCGCACGGGCGCTGGCGCACGCTGGATCATCCTTCGACTCGCCCGCTTTCGCGGGCGGCTCAGGATGAGGTTCGCGTAAACCCACATCCAATGCGCTTCAGGGTTCGCGGCTGGGGCTTTGTCTGGCTTGCTTCGCTGTCGCTCGCAAAGACGGCAGGAAGCGCGGCGACCCAACGGCAACTTGCGTTAGCGACGCCCTATCGCCCGGCGCCGCGCGTCTTCTTGCGGGCGGCTTTCTTTTTGCCGCCGCGCTTGGCCGCCGCCGCCTTGGCGCCGCGGCGGCGCGTGGCCTTCTTCGGCGGGGCCAGCGCTTTGCGCGTCTCGGCGGCGGCGCCGTAGTCCTTGAAGCGCTCGACGATGCGGCCGACTTCCTCGTCGGAGAGGATCGCCGGCCGGCCGACGCTGATCGCGAGATAGTAGATGCGCGCCAGCGTCTCGAGTTCTTGCGCGCGTCGCATGGCGATGTCGAGGTCGGGGCCGACGGCGATCGCGCCATGGTTGCCGAGCAGCACCGCATGACGCGGACCGAGGCCGGCGACCGCCAGCTCGGAGAGTTCCTTGGTGCCGAACGGGGCGTAGCGCGTGCACTCGATCACTGGCCCGCCGAAGTCGGCGATCATGTAGTGGGCGGCGAGAATCGGCCGGTTGAGCGTCGCCAGCGCGGTGCAATAGGGCGGGTGGCTGTGGACGATCGCGCCGACGTCGGGGCGGGCGCGCATGATGTCGAGGTGGAAGCGCCACTCCGTCGAAGGCTTCAGCGGCCCCGACCAGGCGCCGTATTCGCCGTTGAGCGGCATCGTCGCCAGCAGCTCGGGCCGCAGGACTTCGTATGGGACGGCGCTCGGGGTGATGACCATGGCGTCGCCGAGGCGCACCGAAATGTTGCCGACGCTGCCGGGGCTCAGCCCGGCCGCATTCATCGCCCGGCATTGGACGACGATCGCAGCGCGCAGATCCTTCTCTTTGGTCCCCACTGCGCCCCTCATTCGCGTCGCGCGCGCTGGCGCCCGGCCGGCTCTGGCCGTTATACTCGCGCCGCCCCGCCCGCAAGAGGTCCCGGCACGCCTATCAGGGCTCGCCGCCGCTGATTCGTCAACGCCAACGCCGAAACGCGCCCCGATGTCCGCCAATCTCTTCGACCTGCTGCTCGAGCGCGCGCCGCGCGGCGACAAGCTGGCGATCGACGCGCCCGACGGCCTGTCGCTCTCCTACGCCGAGCTGTTCGCCCGCGCCGGGCGGGCGGCGCGCGCGCTCGTCGACAACGGCGTCGAGCCGGGCGACCGCGTCGCGGCGCAGATCGACAAGTCGCCCGACGCGGTCGTGCTGGCGCTCGCCTGCTTCAAGGCGGGGGCGGCGCTGCTGCCGCTCAACCCTGCCTACACGCTCGCCGAGCTCGAGTATTTTCTTGACGACGCCGCGCCGGCGTTGACGCTCTGCCGGCCGGAAGCGCTGGCGGCGACGCGCGCGCTCGCCGCCAAGCTCGGCCTCAACGCGGTCGACAGCCTCGGGACGCGGCGCGACGGCGGCTTCGCCGAGCGGATCGCCGCCGCGAGGGACGAAGCGCCGACGGTCGCGCGCGCCCCCGACGATCTCGCCGCCATCCTCTACACGTCCGGCACCACCGGGCGGTCGAAGGGCGCGATGCTGACCCACGACAATCTCGCCTCCAACGCGTTGGCGCTCGCCGAGCTGTGGCGGTTCAGCGGCGACGACGTGCTCATCCACGCGCTGCCGGTCTTCCATACCCATGGACTGTTCGTCGCCGTCAATGTCGCGCTGGTCGCCGGCGCGACGATGATCTTTCAGCCGCGCTTCGACGCCGACGCGGTCGTCGCCGCTCTGCCGCGCGCGACCTCGCTGATGGGCGTGCCGACCTTCTACACACGCTTGCTCGACCATCCGGGGCTGACGCGCGAGGCGGCCGCCCACATGCGGCTGTTCGTCAGCGGCTCGGCGCCGCTGCTCGCCGAGACCCACGCGCGCTGGCGCGACAAGACGGGCCATGTCGTGCTCGAGCGTTACGGCATGACCGAGACCAACATGATCACGTCGAACCCCTACGACGGCGAACGGCGGCCGGGCGCGGTCGGCTTTCCGCTGCCGGGCGTCAGCCTGCGCATCGCCGATCCCGACAGCGGCGCGATCCTGCCGCAAGGCGCAGTCGGCGTCGTCGAGGTCAAGGGCCCCAACGTGTTCAAGGGTTACTGGCGGATGCCGGAAAAGACCGCGAGCGAATTCCGCGCCGACGGCTTCTTCATCACCGGCGACCTCGGCGTGATCGACGCCGACGGCTATCTCGCCATCGTCGGTCGCGCCAAGGACCTGATCATCTCCGGCGGCTTCAACGTTTGCCCCAAGGAGATCGAGAGCGAGATCAACGCGATTGCCGGCGTGGTCGAAAGCGCGCTGATCGGCGTCCCCCATCCCGACTTCGGCGAGGGCGTCACCGCGATCGTCGTTGCACACAGCGACGCGCGTCTTGACGAGGCCGCGATCCTGTCGGCGCTCGCCGACCGGCTGGCGAAATACAAGCAGCCCAAGCGCGTGCTGTTCGCCGCCGACCTGCCGCGCAACGCGATGGGCAAGGTGCAGAAGGCGGCGCTGCGGGAGACGTACAAGAGGACTTACGCGTAGGTCCCCTCGCCTTCATCCGGCCCTTCGGGCCCCCTTCTCCCGCTTGCGGGAGAGGGCCGGGGTGAGGGCAGGCGCCCGTCGAATGCGAGCGCCTGGTTGAGCCGAAGCCTCAGTAGTCCATGCCGCCGCCCGACATCGCCGGGGCAGAGGACTCCTTCTTCGGCTTCTCGGCGACCATGGCCTCGGTGGTGATCAGCAGGCCGGCGACCGACGCGGCGCCCTGCAGCGCGGCGCGTACGACCTTGGTCGGGTCGATGATGCCGAGCTTGTAGAGGTCGCCGTACTTGTCGTTCTGCGCATCGTAGCCGAACGCGTAGTCCTTGTCGTCGAGGATCTTGCCGACGATCACCGCACCGTCGAGGCCGGCGTTCTCGATGATCTGGCGCGCCGGTTGCTGCACGGCGCGGCGGACGATCTCGACGCCGGTGCGCTGGTCGTCGTTGGTCGTCTTGACGCCGGCGAGCATCTTGCCGGAGCGCAGCAGCGCCACGCCGCCGCCTGGCACGACGCCTTCCTCGACCGCCGCGCGCGTTGCGTGCAGCGCGTCGTCGACGCGGTCCTTCTTTTCCCTGACCTCGATCTCGGTCGCGCCGCCGACGTGGATCACCGCCACGCCGCCGGCGAGCTTCGCCAGCCGCTCCTGCAGCTTCTCCTTGTCGTAGTCCGAGGTCGTCTCCTCGATCTGCGCCTTGATCTGGGCGATGCGCGCCTCGATGTCCTTCTTCTTGCCCGCGCCTTCGATGATCGTGGTGTTGTCTTTCTCGATGCGAATCTTCTTCGCCTTGCCGAGCATGTCGAGCGTGACGTTCTCGAGCTTGACGCCGAGGTCCTCGGCGATCATCTGGCCGGCGGTCAGAATGGCGATGTCCTCGAGCATCGCCTTGCGGCGATCGCCGAAGCCCGGCGCCTTGACGGCGGCGATCTTCAGGCCGCCGCGCAGCTTGTTGACGACCAGCGTCGCCAGCGCTTCGCCCTCGACGTCCTCGGCGACGATCAGCAACGGCTTGCCGGTCTGCACCACCGCCTCGAGCAGCGGCAGCATCGCCTGCAGGCCGGAGAGCTTCTTCTCGTGGATGAGGACGTAGGCGTCCTCGAGCTCGGCGATCATCTTCTCGGCGTTGGTGATGAAATAGGGCGAGAGATAGCCGCGGTCGAATTGCATGCCCTCGACGACGTCGAGCTCGGTGTCGAGGCTCTTGGCCTCTTCGACCGTGATGACGCCCTCCTTGCCGACCTTGTCCATCGCCTTGGCGATCATCTCGCCAACCGAGGTATCGCCGTTGGCGGAAATCGCGCCGACCTGGGCGATTTCGTTGGACTTGGTGACCTTGCGGCTGTTCTTGACGATGTCGGCGACGATCGCCTCGACCGCGAGGTCGACGCCGCGCTTGAGGTCCATCGGATTGGCCCCGGCGGCGACCGCCTTGACGCCTTCCTTGACGATCGCCTGGGCGAGCACGGTCGCCGTCGTGGTGCCGTCGCCGGCCGCGTCGCTGCTCTTCGAGGCGACTTCGCGCACCATTTGCGCGCCCATGTTCTCGAACTTGTCCTCGAGCTCGATTTCCTTGGCGACGGTGACGCCGTCCTTGGTGATGCGCGGCGCGCCGTAGCTCTTCTCGATGACGACGTTGCGGCCCTTCGGGCCGAGCGTAACCCTCACCGCGTTGGCGAGGATATCGACCCCGCGGATCATCTTGTCTCGCGCGTCCTGCGAGAATTTCACTTCCTTGGC
The DNA here is from genome assembly GCA_049513815.1 of Roseiarcus sp. Classification (GTDB taxonomy): domain Bacteria; phylum Pseudomonadota; class Alphaproteobacteria; order Rhizobiales; family Beijerinckiaceae; genus Roseiarcus. The sequence continues at coordinate 17,215 of JBEKVR010000148.1, forward strand.
GGACATGCTCTCTCACTCCATCAGACATGAGGCGTTCATGGGGAAGAATTGGCCCCGGTTCAGGCGGCCTTGCGGGCCGGCTTGGCCGCGCCCTCGATGACGCCCATGACGTCGCTCTCTTTCATGATCAGCAGCTCTTCGCCTTCGATCTTGATTTCGTTCCCCGACCATTTGCCGAACAGGATGTGATCGCCCTTCTTGAGTTCGATGGGGATCAGCTTGCCCTTCTCGTCGCGCGCGCCGGGGCCGACGGCGACGATCTCGCCTTCCTGCGGCTTCTCTTTGGCGGTGTCGGGAATAATGATGCCGCCCTTGGTCTTCTCTTCCGCCCCAAGGCGGCGGACGACCACGCGATCGTGCAGCGGACGAAACTTCATGGGTTCCTCCTCGTATCGGTTTCTTGCGCAGCCGCGCCCGGGATTGTTTGCGGTTTCCCGACCCCTGAATTGGGCGCCGCCGATCTGTCGTTCAAGTGGCGGCACAAAGCATTTTAGCACTCCCTGGCCGAGAGTGCTAATGATTTGCGATTGCTGAGAATTTGTTTTCGCTTGCCGGCGGCGCGCGCGGCGGCATGATCGGAAGGGTCGTCTCGCGGCGAGCGGGGCTTCCGGTCAATTGTCAGCGTCGCGCGCCTTGCGGCGCTCCTGGAGGGTCGAGTCGATGTGCCGCAGCATCCGAACCCTGTTCAATTTCGATCCGCCGGCGAACGACGAGGAAATCCGCGCCGCCGCGCGTCAGTTCGTGCGCAAGCTCTGCGGCTTCGCCCATCCCTCGCGCGCCAACCAGGCGGCCTTCGAGGCGGCGGTCGACGAGGTCGCCGATTCCGCCCGCCGGCTGATGGCGTCGCTGACCACCCAACAGCCGCGGCGCGATCGCGCGGTCGAGGCCGAGCGCGCCAGAGAGCGGGTGCGGCGACGCTTCGCTTGAGGGCGACCGAAAATCCGTCATGGCGCGATGAAATCGAGCTGCGTCGCCCCGGAATAGAAGCCGCCAGGGGGCGGCGGCAGTTCGATCGCGCCGACGATCGCGCGCGCGGCCTCGTCGAGCGTCGCCGAGCCAGAGGAGCGGGTGATCGTCACGTGCGCGATGCGCCCCGACGCAGCGACCACGAACAGTACGCCCACGGCGCCGCCCTCGCGGGCGGCTAGCGCGGCGGCGGGATAGAATTTGCGGGCGCGGATCCGCGCCACCGCCAGCGCGCCGTAATCGGCGCGCGCCGCGCCGAGCACCGCCCCGTTTCCCTCGGCGAGCGTGGCCGTCTCGGCCGCCGCTGCGGCGGGGGCGCGTGGCCGCGCGGGCGCCGCCCGGCGGGGCGGCGCGAGGGTTTTGCGCGGCGTCTCGGCGCGGGGCGGGAGGACTGGCGGCGGGGTCGGCGCAGGCGTCGGTTCCGGCGTGGGAGTCGGAGTGGGCACTGAGGTCGGCGTGGGCGTCGGTTCCGGCGTCGGAGTCGGTGTCGGCTCCGGCGTAGGCGTCGCGGTCGGCTCCGGGGTCGTGGTGGGCGTAGGTGTCGCGGTCGGCTCCGGGGTCGTGGTGGGCGTAGGTGTCGCGGTCGGCTCCGGCGTCGTGGGGGGCGTAGGC
>JBEKVR010000149.1:0-11930 GCA_049513815.1 Roseiarcus sp.
CTCTATGCGCCGAGTTGGCAAGACGGCGCGCCGGCGATCGTTGGCCGGGCGGCGTGGGGCGCGGGCTCGCGCGCCGTCGCCGAAGCTGATCGCTGGCTCGGATCGGCCAATCCGACCGGCACGATCGGCCCGTGGTGCGCCGACTTCATCTCGTTCGTCTTTGAGCGCGTCGGCATGAAACCGTTGCCGAACCGGCTGGCGCCGAGTGCGCTGCGCTACGGCGCGCCTGACTCCGCTCCGCACGAAGGCGATCTCGTCGTCACCGCCCATCACGTCGGCCTCGTCGCCCACGTCTATGGCGACGGCTCGTTCGACATGGTCAGCGGCAACTACGGCCGTCGCGTCGCCGCCGCGCATCTCGCGCGATCGCGCGGCATGCGCTTCGTCACGCCGTGAGGCGGCCATGCGCGCTTGTCTCGCCTTCGTCGCCGCCGTGATCGGCGCCGGGCTGACGATCCGCGGCGTCGCCGATTGGGGTCTCGGCTTCTTCGCCGCCGCGACTGTGTTGATCGCCTGGCGCGCGCGTTTCTCGCCGCTACGCCGCCTCGAGCTGGCGATCGTCGCGTTGTGCGCCGTCGCGGCGCTGTTTCATCCCGTCGACGCGGCGCTCGCCGCCGTCGTCTTCGTCGCCTTGCTCGAACTGATGAGGATCTTCCGATGACCGTTCCCGCTCTCAAACAGCGTCCGTCGCCGAACTATTCCGGCCGCGGCGGCGCGCGCATCCGCCTCGTCGTCGTCCATATGATGGAGGGGCTCTATCCCGGCTCGGTCGCCTGGCTGTGCATGCCAAAGTCGCAGGTGTCGGCGCATCTGTGCATGAACGCCGACGGCTCGGAGTGGTCGCAGCTCGTGCCGCTCAACGAAAAGGCCTGGCACGCCTGCAACGCCAATCCTGCTTCGATCGGCATCGAGGCGCCGGGCTTTACCGCGCAGGGCTTCTCCGACGCCTGGGGCAAAGCGCTGGCGTGGGGCGTCGCGTGGCTGCTCAAGCGCTACGGGCTGCCGTGCCGCCACGCCGAAGGGGGCGCCGGCGATGGCTTCTGCTCGCATCACGATCTCGGCGTGATGGGTGGCGGCCATTTCGACATCTGCCCGGTCGACGGGCCGGATTGGCGGCGGTTCGAAGGCTTCGTCGCCGAGGCCTACGCCGCGTTCGGCGACGCGCCGCTGCCCGATTGGGCGCTGCACGGCCTGCCGGCGCCGGCGACGATTGCCCCGCCGACCGGCGGCGCGCCCGCGCCGTCGCACGGCGGTGCGCCGCGCGCCGAGCCTGGCGACGTCGCGAACCACGCCACCGCTTCCGGTCATCCCGCCGGTTCGTTCGCCGACATTCAGTGGCGGCTCAACGCGGCCGGCGCGACGCCGGCGGTCGAGGTCGACGGCTACGCCGGCCCGCAGACCAGCGCCGCGGTCGCCGCCTTTCAGGGCAAACATGGGCTGTTCGTCGACGGGATCGTCGGCGCCAAGACATGGGCCGCGCTCGAGGCGGCAGCCTGACCCAACGCGGCGCGGCGGGCGTCCGGCTGGGCGCCGCGCAATCACGTTTTCACCGGTCGGAACGATTCCAGGAGAACCCCATGAACCTCATCACCGCCAACGTGTTGCGTCATCTCGCCTGGCAGATCGCCGCCGCGGCGATCACCGGCGCTGTCGCCTATGTCGCCAAGGTCGACTATTCGACCCTTGGCGTCTATGCGCCGCTCGCCCAGAGCGCCGCCGCGCTGCTCGGCTCGGTCGTCAACGAAGCGATCGGCGCCGCGCCGAAGAAGGCGTGATGCTGTCGCACGCCGAACTGGCGCGCCTCGCCGGGCTCGCTTATCGCGGGCCGTGGTCGGGGCGCGTGGCGCTCGATTGCGAGTACGACCTGCTGCCGCGGCTGAGCGAGGTCGTGATCCCGATCCCCGGCACCAATCCGTCCGACGCGCTCGACTGGATTCGCGACTTCCGCGCTTGGCCGCGTCGGTTTCCGACGGTCGGGATCTGCCACGCCGGTTTCGGTTCGGGTGGCACGGCGGTCGCCGAGCGCGCGCTCGCTGCCGTCAAGGGCGACGAGCGCGTGATGACGGTCGTCGGCCACTCGCTCGGCGGCGCGATGGCGCTGATCATCGGCGCGCGGTTGATCGCCGCAGGCTATCCGGTTCGCGTCGTCACCTTCGGCGCGCCGCGGGTCGCCTTCTGTCTCAATCGGGCGCTGCGCCCGCTCGTCCGTCGCACCGTCGAGTTGGTCGAATATCGCCGCGCCGGCGACCCTGTGCCGCACCTGCCGATGCGGCCGTTCTATCGCCACCTGACCCGCGGCGTCGCGCTCGGCGCGGCGCTGCCGGAGTCGATCGCCAACCACGCGATTGGGCTCTACGAGCGCGACCTCGCGGCGCTGGGGCGCTGATCTTCCGCGCGCCGGCGGGGCTCCAACATTCAGAGGGAAAGAGCATGACCACGACAATCAAGGTGACGTCGCACAACTATCCGGCGTCGGTCGAGACCTCCGACCTGGTCGGTTTTCAACAGGACGGCGCGGTCGGGCAAGTCTCGCCGCAGTGGAAGGTCGTCGAGACGCGGATCTTGAAGCCGGAAGACGGCGAACAGAGCTTCTACTGCACGACTTCGCGCCGCGTCGTCGTGACCGACATCGAATACGACGATCCCCGCGTGACCGCGGCCTTCTAACCTGCCGCCGCGCGCCGGCAGTCTCCGGCGCAAACCTCCACAAGGAATCCGACCATGAAGAAACTCGCTCTCCTGGGCGCGCTGTTGCTCGCCCCCGTGCTGCCGCTCGCCGGCTGCGTCACGCAGGCGCAGCAGAACGCGTTCAACGCCAACCTGATCAGGACGACGCAGAACGTCGTCGCGCTCAATAATGCGTTGATCCAGGTCGACAAGACGATCCTCGACAACGTCATCGCCCAGGCGAAGCTGCTCGCGCCCTATCAGTGCGGCGCCTATGCGCTGGCGAGCGCGATCCTCAACGACTCAAGCGCCTCGGCGAAGGTCAACGCCTACCTCGCCAAGGATGTCGCCGCCAACGTGACCAACGTCGCTGTCAAGGACATCTGCAAGGCGGTCGGCTATCCGACGACGGTGACCGCTGCGCCGAGCGCGACCGCGGCGCCCGCCGCGTCGGGCTCGTGAGATGCCCGCGCCGATCGTCGGCTTCTTCGTCGCTTTCCTGACCGGCGCGGCGCTGCCGGTCGCCACCGCTGAGGCGACGCTCGGCGGCGCGGCGAAGGCGGTGATCGTCATCGACGGCAAGGCGGCGACGGTCTACGGCAAGTTGCCGGCGATCTGCGCCGCCACCGATCCGGCGCTCGATCGCCTGTCCGACGCCGCCGACGCGGCGCGGGCCAAGAGCCGCTGGCGGGCGATTCTCGCCGCCGCGGCCGACCGCGTGGCGCGCGACGCCGACATCATCTGCAACGACGCGAAGGCGCCCAACACGCCGGCCGGACGCCTGAGGGCGGCGGCCGCCGCGCTGCGCGACATCGCCATCGCCGACGGGCTCGTCCCGCCTGCCAAGGCCGCCGTCGTCGCGCCGGCGGCGGCGCAGGGCGCGACAGGCGCGTGCGGGCGTAGCCGGTGCTGAACCGTTCGTCAGGGGGCTGCAAGATCATGGCTGCGCCGATTGCGCCGACGCCGGAAGAGGTTTCTGGCCTGACTCAGCTTGCTGGCTGGCTGCGAGATTGGTGGGTGCAGCTATTCGGCACTGGCCTGTTGGGCGTCATGTTGCGCAGCTCGTGGCGCGCCTCGCAATGGAAACGCGACATCGAGAACACGCAGGGGCGGCATGGCGAGAAGATCGCCGCGCTCGAGGCCGCCGACGCCGCTCGCGCCGACAGTCACAACAAGCTTGAGGTCGCCGTCGCGGCGTTGCCGCGGCGCGACGAAGTGAGGGGGATGATCAGCGAACTGCGCGAGGATATGCGCGCTGCCCTGCAGGCGGCCGGGGGGCGCGGCTGATGGCGGCGCCGATCGATTGGTCGCGCTGGGACCTCTACAAACGCGAGATCGAGGCCTGTCTGCGCGAAAATTTCGCTCCGCCGCGGGTCGCCGGTGGCAAGGGCTCAGCGGTCGAGGAGGCGTCTCGTCGCCTGATCAAGTCCGGCAAGGTGGTGGTCGGCAAGAAGACGCGCGGCTTCCTCAATCAATGGCTCAGCGTCCAGACGCGCCGCGCCAAACGTGGGCTCGAGCACCGATCGCCGGATTGGTCGCATTATCGCCGCGTCGCCGCGGCGCGCGTTGCGCCGTCGAGCCGGGTGGTCGAGCGCCATATTCTCACCGCGGCGCAGAACGACGTCGCCGTCCACACGCCGTTTCTCGCCAACCTCAAGGCGCTCGCCGCCTATTACGGCGCGCGGCTGCATGTCGGGCGCTTCACCTATCAGGTCGCCTATGTCGCCGAGCGGGCGCGCCGCCGCGGCGAGGCGACGCGCGCGCGCGATCCGGTCTGGGCCCCGGAGCTGAAGGGCTTGCTGACCTCCGAGCGCGTGGGCCTCGGCGACCTGTTGTTCTGCGCCGAGATGAATACGCTGCCGACGGCGGTCCGGCCGCTCTCCGGGCTGCACACCTATGGGCAGGGCCGCACGGCGATCTTTCCGCACGCCAAGGTCGCGCTGGAGACGGTGCCGACCGGCGGCGACGCGACGCCGCCCTGCGTGCTGACCACCGGTTGCTGCACCATCCCCAGCTATTCCGACACCAAGGCGGGGCACAAGGGCGAGTTTCACCACATCCTCGGCGCCGTCGTGGTCGAGGTCGACGCCGACGGGCGCACTTTTTTTCGCCATGTCATCGGCCGCCCGGACGGCGCGTTTCAGGATCTCGACTTGCTGGCGCGCGACGGCAGGGTCGTGGCGGGCAACCGCGTCGAGGCGATCACCTATGGCGATCTGCAACTGCCGTTCCTCGACGACGGCGTCGCGCGCGCGACCTGGGGGATCGACGCCGACACGCTCGCGCCGCTCGCCGACGCCGACGACCCGATGATCGACGCGTTGAAGCCGCGCTTCGGCTTCTACAACGACACCGTCGATTTCAAGTCGATCTCGCATCACGACGAAAAGAAGCCGCGCGAGCGCTTCCGCACCTATCTCAACGGCGGCCACCTGGTCGAAAGCGACATCAGCCGCGCCGCGCGCTTCCTCGTTGCGGCAGGGCGCGAATGGCAAAAGGCGGTGGTGGTCGAATCGAACCACGACCGCTGGCTCGAGCGCTGGCTCGACCGCTGCGACCATCGCGCCGATCGCGACAATGCGCTCGCCTTCCTGCGCTGGGAGCGGGCGCGCATGGAGGCCGAGGCGCGCGGCGAGACCGACTTCAACGTCTTCCGCCACGCTTTGGCCGAGGCGAGCGGCGGCAATTTGCCGGCCGAGTTCGTTCCCGAGGGCGGCTCCTTCGTCATCTGTCAGGCGACCGGCGGCGTCGAATGCGGCGCCCATGGCCACCTTGGGCCGAACGGCGCGTCGGCGACGCCTAACGCGCTCGCCCGCGTCTCAGGCAAGGCGAACATCGGCGACAAGCATTCGCCGGCGATCGTCGACGGACTCTATGTCGCCGGGACGTCGTCGAAGTTGCGGCTCGGCTACAACCTCGGCCCGAGTTCATGGCGGCACGCGCACGTGATCGTCTATCCGACCGGCAAGCGGGCGCTGGTGTTCATCGACAAAGGAAGGTGGCGGGCATGAAGCTCTATCTCGCTGGACCAATGCGCGGCTACGCTGAGTTCAACTTCCCAGCGTTTCACGCCGCAGCGGCGCGCTTACGCGGCGCGAGGCATTTCGTCTTCAGTCCGGCCGAAAAGGACATCGAGCGCCACGGCGTCGACATCTCAAAGGGCAACGCGGATGGCTGCGAAGCCAAGGCGGCGGCCGAGCACGGCTTCAATCTGCGTGAGGCGCTCGGCGTCGACCTTGCCTGGATCTGCGCTGAGGCCGATGGAATCGCACTGCTGCCCGGCTGGGAGGCGAGCAAGGGCGTATGCGCTGAACGCGCCGCGGCGATCGCACTCGGCCTCGAGGTTATCGAGCTCAACGGGAAGTAGGCCTATGGCGGCCAGCGACGACGACGCCGACAGCGAACCCTACGCCGACAAGATCGCCGAGCGCGTCCACGCCTTCGCCGCGCTGCTGGCGACGCTGAGCGACATCAAAGATCCTGATCTGCGCGCCGAGGGCATGCAGATGCTGCAGACGCTGCGCGAGACGATCAAGACGCCGCCGCGCGGCCAGATCGCGAGGGTGAAATGAGCAGGATTATCGCCTTCTGTGGCCGCGCCGGGGCCGGCAAGACGACGGCGGCGCGGCGTCTGGTGGCGGCGCACGGCTTTGTACGCGCGCCGTTCGCCGCGGCGCTGAAGACCATGCTCGCCACGCTGATGCGAGTTCAAGGGGCCGACGAGGACGAAATTGCCGAACTGATTGACGGCGCCGCCAAAGAGGATCGCTGCCGCTATCTCGCCGGCGCGAGCGCGCGCCGCGCGATGCAGACGCTCGGCACTGAATGGGGCCGGGCGATCGATACGGATTTCTGGGTCAAGGTCTGGCGCGCTTCGCTGCCCGATGCGCCGCGCATCGTCGTCGACGACCTGCGCTTCGCCAACGAGGCGAACGCGGTCCACGACATGGGCGGCCTGGTGGTGCGGATCGACCGCCCCGACGTGCGCAGCCTTGACGCGCTCGCCGCGGCGCACGCCAGCGAAGCGCTGGCCGGCGTCGCCCCCGACCGCGTCATCGTCGTCGGCGGCCCGTTTGAGAACTTGTGGGAACAGGTCGACGAACTGGCGAGTGGCCGCGCCCCGCCGAAGGCGTCGACAAGGCCAATGCCGCCGGCGTTGGCCGAGATCATCGAATCGGCGCGTTGGGATTGATCTGGCGTGAGGAGTTAAGGCGTCGTCGCGCCCCAGAGCTTGGCGAAATTCGCCTCGAAGCCGGCGCAGGCGGCGGCGCTGCGGATCACCACGAGGTCATTGTCCTGGCGCTTCTCGCCCGAGGCGCTGAAATTGGCCGCGCCGGTGCGCAGGGTCAAACCGTCGACGCAATAGGATTTCAGGTGCATCAGGTCGCCGGGCGGCTTGACGCGCAGCTCGGCCCCGGCCGCCGTCAGCTTGGCGATCTCGGCCGCGTCGCCATAGCCGGCGGTCGTGCTCTCACGCCAGATCCGCACCTTGACGCCGCGCGCCGCCGCGTCGGCGAGCGCGTCGATCACCGCCCAGTCGGTCAGCACGTAGGCGGTCATGTCGATTGTCTCGCCGGCCGAATCGATCAACTCAACGTCGAGCCGCTCAAGGTTCTCGGCCGGGGCGTAGTGGATTTTGGCCGCGGCCGCCGGCGCTCGCAACCCAACGAGCGCGCCCCAGTTCGCCGCGATCGCCCAGACAACGGCGCCGACGATCGCCAGTCCGACGAAAGCCTTTTTCCACCCGCTCATTTCGACCTTCGAGGGTAAGGGGTGCGCGCCGAATTGCAAAGCGCCGTCAACGCGCTGATTTTGCCCTCACCTTCGTCTAAGCTATTGGCGAAGCGACTCTTTGGCAAAACTACCTCCCCCACCACTCTATTTTCTACTGTTGTTTTTACAGGAAAATTCGTCGCCGATCGCTCACCTTCCCCCTGCGGCGAGGGCTGCGACGTCCTTGCATTCGCCCGCTGCGCGGCGCCAGTTGAGTTTCGCCGTAAGTTGCGGCAATTGGACGGGTCGGAAAGCCGGGACGGGTGCGACGCGCGCGGGCGGCGACGCCGGCGAACGCGTCGCCGACCCGGGGGGTGGCATTGGGACATTTTATCAGGGTTGCGCTGCAACTCCTCGCGATGTGCGGAGTCGTTGTGCTCGGCGGCCTGATCTGGCGTCAATCGATCGACAATTCGTACATCGAAGCCTGCGTGTTCGGCATGATTGCGTTCTGCGTGTTCGCCGTGGGGGCGGGCTTCACCGACGTCCGAGCCGCAGGCGGGCGAGCGGCGGCGCTCACTCTCGAGCCGCGCGCCGAAAGCGGCCTCAACGCAGCCGAGCAGCGCTTCGCCGGCGATCTCGCGCTGATCGTCAAGTTGCTGCAGGCGCACATAACGGCCAACGCCGGCTACTCGGAATCGCTGACGCGCGCCAACGCCGATCTGCCGCAGTTGAGCACGCCGGATGAGATCCGCGCCGTGGTGCTGACGTTGATCGAAGAGAACCGCAAGATCCAGACGAAGATGGACGAACTGTCGGCCAGCCTCGACGAGTCGGTCAACAAGATCGAGAAGCTGCGCTCCAATCTCGCCGAAGCCAACGACAAGGCGATGCGCGATTCGCTGACCGGGCTCGGCAACCGGCGTTTCTTCGACGAGGAACTCGAGCTCTCGCTGAAGGACGACGCGGCGCTGTGCCTGCTGATGTGCGACCTCGATCGCTTCAAGGCGATCAACGACAAGTTCGGCCACGCGGTCGGCGACATGGTGCTTAAGCAATTCGCCGACATCCTCAACGCGGCGGCGCGGCGCGACGATTTCGCCGTGCGGCTCGGCGGCGAGGAATTCGCCATCGTCATGTCCGGCGTCTCGCCGGTCGAGGCGGCGCGGCTCGCCGAGCAGATCCGCCGCCAGCTCGAGTCGAAGAAGTGGATGCTTGGCAGCGGAACCCCGCTCGGCGCCGTGACGGCCTCGTTCGGGGTGGCGCGACGGCGGGCTGGCGACACCGCGCCCGACCTCTTCAAGCGCGCCGACGCCGCCCTCTATCGCGCCAAGTCGGACGGCCGCAATCGCGTCTTCGCCGATCTCGACGCCTGAGCGGCTTGCCGCGCGCCTTGGTCGCGCGCCGCGGGTGTGTTAGCCAAAGACAGCGGCGGCGGCCTGCCGATTGCGCGCGCGTCCGCTTCGGCGGACCGACGCCACGGCGTGCGCCGCGACAGTCAAGGGTCGGACACGCCAAAGGGCAAGCCACATTTTTAGGGAGCCCGACGCGATGAGCGGCGAGAGTTTAGCCCGCGCCCGTGAGATCCTGCAGCGACTGGTCGGCTTCGCCACCATCACCGACCGCTCCAATCACGCGCTGATCGATTACGTTCAGCGCTATCTCGAAGACCTCGGCGTCGCGACCTGGCGCGCGCCCAACGCCGCTGGCGACAAATCAGCGCTGATGGCGACGATCGGCCCGGCGGTCGAAGGCGGCGTCGTCCTTTCGGGTCACACCGACGTCGTGCCGGTCGAGGGTCAGAAATGGACCAGCGACCCGTTCGCGTTGCGCGAGGCCGACGGCCGGCTCTACGGACGCGGCGCCTGCGACATGAAAGGATTCGATTCCGTCGCGCTGGCGATGGTCCCCGAGTTTCTGGCCGCCGGGTTGAAGCGGCCGATCCATATCCTGCTCAGCTACGACGAGGAGACGACTTGCCTCGGGTCGCTCGATCTCATCGCCCGTTTCGGCCGCGAGACGCCGCGCCCGGCGCTGGCGATCGTCGGCGAGCCGACGATGATGACCTGCGCCGACACGCACAAGGGCGTGGCGACGTTCCACACCCGCGTCACTGGCGTCGAAGCACATTCGGCCAGGCCGATGCTGGGCGCCAACGCGGTGGCGGTCGCCGCCGACATCGTCAGCGAGATCGGCCGGCTGGCGCGCGCCTACGAGGCGCCGGAGCTTTGCAACCCGCGCTTCGACCCGCCCTATTCGACGCTGCACGTGGGAGAGATCCACGGCGGAACGGCGCGCAACATCCTCGCCCGCCAATGCGACTTCCATTGGGAGTTCCGCGGTCTGCCGGGCGTGCCGACGGCCGAGGCGGCGGCGAAGGTCCAGGCCTTCGTCGAAGACGTCGCGCTGCCGCGCCTGACCCGTTTCGTCAGCGGGCCGACGATCGAGACGATCATGGAGGTCGACGTGCCGCCACTCGCCGCTCAGGCCGACAACGCCGCCGCGTCGCTGGCGCTGCGGTTGACGCGCTCGAACACGCTGACGACCGTGTCGTTCGCCACGGAATCGGGGCACTTCCAGGCCGCCGGCCTGCCGACCGTCGTCTGCGGCCCCGGCTCGATCGACCAGGCGCACAAGCCCGACGAGTTCATCGCGATTTCGCAGCTCGGCGCCTGCGTCGACTTCATGCGCGCGTTGGCGGTCGAACTAGCGCGCTGAAGCGGCCTTCGCCTCGGCCATCGTCGCGACGAAGCGGCGGAAGAGGTAATGGCTGTCGCGCGGCCCCGGCGAAGCCTCGGGATGGTACTGCACCGAGAAGGCCGGCCGATCGGTCAACGCGATGCCGCAGTTCGAGCCGTCGAACAGCGACACGTGCGTCTGGCGCGCGTTGGCCGGCAGCGTCGCCGGATCGACGGCGAAACCGTGGTTCATCGACACGATCTCGACCTTGTTGGTGGTGAAATCCTTCACCGGATGGTTCGCGCCGTGATGGCCTTGCGGCATCTTCAGCGTCTTGGCGCCGACCGCCAGGCCGAGCATCTGGTGACCGAGGCAGATGCCGAAAATGGGGAGACGCGCATCAAGCAGCGCCTTGATCGTCGGCACGGCGTATTTGCCGGTTTCGGCCGGATCGCCGGGGCCGTTCGACAGGAAGACGCCGTCCGGTTTCAACGCCAGGATCTCTTCCGCGGTCGCGGTCGCCGGGACGACGGTCACCTCGCAGCCGCAGTCGCTGAGCAGACGCAGAATGTTGCGCTTGACGCCGTAGTCGACGGCGACGACCCGGTAATCGGCGGCGCCTTCGCGCCGGCCGTAGCCGCGCTCCATCGTCCAGCTCGTCTCGTCCCAGTCGAACCGTTGCGCCGTCGTCACGTCCGGCACGAGGTCGAGGCCGTTCATACCGGGCCAGGCCTTCGCTTGCGCCGTCAGCGCGGCGCGATCGAATTGGCCGTTGGGATCGTGGGCGATGACCGCATTGGGCATGCCGGATTCGCGGATGATCGCCGTCAGCGCGCGCGTGTCGACGCCGGTCAGGCCGATGATCCCGCGCGCGCGCAGCCAGTCGTCGAGCCGCCGGGTGGCGCGATAGTTCGACGCTTCGCCGATCTCGGCGTGAAAGATCGCGCCGAGCGCGCCGGCCGAGGCGGCGAGATTGACGGTCTCGATGTCTTCCTCGTTCGCGCCGACGACGCCGATATGGGGGAAGGTGAAGGTGATGATCTGGCCGGCGTAGGACGGGTCGGTGAGGATTTCCTCATAACCGGTCATCGCCGTGTTGAAACACACTTCGCCGACCGCCGAGCCGGTCGCGCCGACGCCGAAGCCCTCGACAATTCGGCCGTCGGCGAGGGCGAGCAGGGCCGTCGGCCGGCGCGGGCGCCAGCCCGACGGGGCTTCGCCTTGAATCTGACCGCTCATTTGACTAGAAGGTGGCGCGCCTGACATGGGCCAGTGCTTAAGCGCGGCCGCCCAGGCGCGTCAAGCTGCGGCGAATCGCGGCGGTCCCCAGAGGAACCATGGCTGAAATGATTGCATTGCGCGACGCTGTGTCGGCGCAAATGAAAGAGGCGATGAAAGCCGGCGACAAAACGCGGGTCGGCGCCTTGCGCCTGGTCATCGCGGCGTTGAAGGACCGCGAAATCGAAGCGCGCGGGGCCGGCAAGATCGTCAGCCGGGCCGACGAGCTGGCGCTGCTGACCAAAATGGTCAAGTCGCGCCAGGAATCGCTGGCGATCTATCAGCAGGCCAAGCGCGACGACCTCGCCGCCCAGGAAAGCGCCGAAATCGCCATCATCGGCGAGTTCCTGCCCAAGCAGCTCGACGAAGCGCAGGTGACGGCGGCGGCCAAGGCGGCGATCGCCGAGACTGGCGCGGCCAGCCTGCGCGACATGGGCAAGGTGGTCAACGCGCTGAAGGAGCGCTATCCCGGCCAGATGGACTTCGCCAAGGCGAGCGCCATCGTCAAGGCGTTGCTGACCGCCTAGTCTGCGACAGGGCGGCGCTTGCGCCGCCCCAATCGGCGCGCCAGATAGCCAGGCGCGGGGCTTTTT
>JBEKVR010000150.1:0-11870 GCA_049513815.1 Roseiarcus sp.
CCGGACCATCCGCGCCTTTCCCTAGTGCATGCGCGTCAGCAACACGATGACGATCGCCGCCACTGCGAACAGTTGCAGTCCAACCCGCCAGCGCATCAGCTTTTGCGATCGCTCGCCGGAGCCCGGTCGGGCGAGATTGAGGAAGCCGAACAAAAGCGTAGCGGCGACGGCGATCACGGCGATCGCCACGAGGGCGCTGGCGAGGGTCGGCATGGCGGCTCCGGTCGAGTCCGCCTTTATAGGCTGAGCCGGCGTCGCGGCCAATTCGGACTCGTCCACCGCTCGCTGGCGGGCAGGTCGCCGACTGCACGGCAGGGACGCCGCTTCTCGATCAACTTCCCGCTTGCGGCGCGCCGCACATTGGCGCGGCCGGACCGCGAACGCCGATTGCGCGGCGCCCGCCCTCCGCCTTACCTTCGTCGATGCAGGCGGGTCCGCATTCGCCGAGGAGGGACCGAATGTACAGCAAGATGCTAATCGCGAACGATGGTTCGCCGGGCGGCGTCAAGGCTTTGGAAGGCGCGCTCGATCTCGCCAAGCGGCTCGGCATCGGCCTGACCATGGTCTGCGTCGAGGATCTGGAGCGCTTTCCCACCATCGTCGACGTCGTCGCCGAGGCGCAGCGAGACCACGCGAGCCCGTTCGAGCCGGTCGTCCAGTCGGCCGAGGCGCTGGCTAAAGCGCAGGGCGTTCCCTTTGAGACGAGCATCCTCGCCGGACACCCCGTGCAGCGGATCGCCGAACTGGTTGAGAGAGGCGGCTTCGACTTGCTCGTCGTCGGCTACTCGGGCCACTCGGCGTTGTACGAGCGGCTGATCGGCTCCACCGCCGATCGCCTGGTTTCGCTGGGGCCCTGCACAGTGATGGTCGTCCGCTGAGCGCGCGGTCCGGCGCCTGAGGCTCAGTCGCGGTTCAACAGCCGTTCGAAATAGTCGCGCTCTTCCTCGGGCCGGCTCGGGTCGGCGAGACGGCGGCGCAACTCTTCGAGCACTTGGCGCGCGCGCTCGGCGACGTCAGCCCCGCCGTGCAATGCGCCCTCGAGCGCGCCGCCGCGATTGCCGGACTCGCGCCCGAGCGGATCGCGTCCCGGTCCGCCGGCGCCCGGCCGTCGGCTCATCGCCCTGTAACCGCGTCCGCCGCCCTGACCGTTGCCCTGAGCCTGCTGCTGCAGGCCCTGCGCGCCCTGGCGCAGCGCTTCGAGCGCGCGGCCTTGCGCTTCGACGGCGCGGCCCTTGCCGGTTCGGCCTTGATCGTCGAGCCCGTCGCCGCCGCTCTTGTCGCCCTGGCCTTGGGCCTGGCCGTCGCCCTGGCCTTGGTCCTGGCCTTCGCCCTTGAGGTCGCGTTCGGCTTCCTTCATGTCGCCTTGCGCCTCGTCGAAGCCCTTCTCGCCCTTCATGCCGAGCGATTTCAGCCGCTTCTGCAATTCGGCGAGGCGGTCGGCGAGCGCCCGCTGGCGCTCGTCGAGCGACGGCTTGGCCTGGTCGCCCTGGCCCTCGGGCGCGTCGCGGCCGAGCTGCTCGCGCTGGTCCTGGCGGAACGTGTCGTCGCGCAACGCCTGTTGGTCGCGCAGGAGCTTGCCGAGCTCGTCCATCTGCTTGCGCATTTCGCGGCTCGCCTGGTCGTCCTGGGCGTCGCCGGCGCCGCGCATGTTCTCGAACATGTTCTGCATTTCGTCGAGCATCGCCTCGGCGTCCTGGCGCGCGCCGTTGCGCGCCATGTCTTCCATGCGGTCGAGCATCGACTCGAGATCTTGCTGCGGCAGTTGGGCGTCGGCGTCGTTTGGCTGCTGCGGCGCCTGTTGGGCGAGGTCGCGCATGTAGCGCTCGGCGGCGTCGCGCAGTTCCTGGGTCAACTTGCGCAGCTCCTCGTCGCTCGCCCCGCGTTGCAGCGCTTCGCGCAGCTTCTGCTCGGCGGCGCGCAAGTCGCGCTGCGCCTGCGAGGCGTCGCCGTCCTCGAGCCTGAGCGCCATCGCCCACAACAGGTCGGCGACGGCGATGAGATCGGCGTCGCCATGCGCGTCGGCGAGCTGCGCGCGCGCCTGGCGCAGGCCGAGATAGACGCCGGCCGGCGTCTGGAAGAAGTCGGGCGCGATCGTCAGCGCGTCGATCGCCTTGGCGACTCGCGGTTGTTCGTGGTCGGGGTCGAGGACCAGCGCGCGTCGCTGCTCGACCAGCGCGCGAGCGAGCGGGTTGTGGAACGTACGTTGCGGCAGCGTGAACGTCGTCGGCGCGCCGGCGCCGACCTTTCCGGAAACGCCGGTCGCCTTGAGATTCAGGACGACCTCGGCGCCCGCCCAAGGATGCTCGGAAAGGTCGCCCGTCGTGCTCGCTTCGCCGGTTCCGTTGGCCGTGCTGGGTAGGCGCAGCGTCAGCTTCGGCGGCTGAACGAGCGAGCGCGGCGGCGCGGCGCCGGCGGCCGGATTGGCGAACTCGGCCTCGGCGCCGGCGATTCCGTAGCGGTCGGCGAGCGAATAATGCAGCGTCAGCGAGCCGCTGAGATTGCCGCGCGGCGGCTCGAGCAGCGTGACGGTCGGCGCGCCGAGCGGGGTCGCCTCGATCTCGTATCGACCGAGCGTGACGCCGTCGCGGCGGAAGACGACCGCGCCGTCGCCGGCAATCGTCCAGCGCTTCTCGGTCGGCGCGTTCGCGGCGGGGGCGGGGGCCTGGGCCGACGTATCGGCCGGCTTGCCGGCGGCGACCGGCGCGATGGCGCCCTCGACCCGCGTCTCGAATGCGGCGGCGTCGGCGCGCACCACCAGCGCCGAGCCTTCCGGCGTGACAATCTTCTGCGACGGGTCGCGGTTGGCGGCGAGGTCGAGCAGGATCGGCGGCTTGTTGGCGTAGGCGGGCGGATCGATCCACGCGTCGAGCCGCGCCGTCGCGGCCGCGGCCGCGCCATCGCGCCAGTCGAAGGCGGCGGCGATCCGGCCGTAGCGCTCCGGCCCGGCGACGAGCGCGGCGGCGATCGCCGCCAGCAGGACGGCGAATCGCAGCGCGCGCGGATCGCGCCACGCCATGCCCGGAGCGGGAGCGGCAGGAACGAATCGCTCGACCTGGCGGGCGAGGCGGTCGCGGTGCAACGCCCACAGCGCCGCGGTGGCGGGATCTTCGCCCGCCATGGCGAGCCGGTCGTCGAGCGAGGCGGCGGGTCGATGCGGCGCGCCGGAATCGCGGTCGAGCCGGTCGAGGGTCTCGGCGCGGACGGGCCGGCGCAGACGCGCGAGCGGCGCGAGAACGATGGCGAAAGCGACGGCGAACGCCGCGACCCCGCCGATTCGCGCCACGCGCGGCGCCGCCTGCCACAGGCCGAGCCAGGACAAAGCGAGGAACAGCGCGACGAGCGTCGCCGCCCACACCAGCGGCGGCCAGAAGCGCTCGAACACGATCACCGCTTCGGCGCGGCGCGCCAGCGCCGTCAGCTTCGCGCCGATGCGCGTCGCCCCGTCGCGTCGCGAACTGTCAGCCTGCTTCGCATCCAAAGAGGCGCCTCCGCGCCGGCCGCCCATCGGTCCAGCGCCGGTCACCCTAGCGTGGCTGCAACCACGGCGGAAGTTTGTCGAGGCCGATCAATTCCGCGTAGCTCGGCCGCGGTCTGACGACGGCGTATTGGTCGCCCTTGACCAGAACCTCGGGGATCAGCAGGCGAGAATTGTAAGTGCCGGCCTGCACCGCGCCATACGCGCCGGCCGACATCACCGCCAGCAGATCGCCGGCATTGGGTTCGGCGAGCTCGCGGTCGAGGGCGAGAAAGTCGCCGCTTTCGCATACCGGCCCGACGACGTCGGCGCGCAGGCGCGGCGCGTTGAGCGCTGGCTCGGCGGCGGGCCAGATCTCGTGATGGGCGTCGTACAGGGTCGGGCGGACGAGGTCGTTCATCGCCGCGTCGACGATGACAAAGTTCCTGGCGTCGCCGCGCTTGACGTAGAGAACCGTGGTCGCCAGCACGCCGGCGTTGCCGACGATCAGCCGACCCGGCTCGAAATAGAGCTTGCAGTCGAGGTCGCGGGTGCTGCGCGCGACGATCTTCGCGTAAACTTCAGGCAGCGGCGGCGGATCGTTATCGACGCGATAGGGGATGCCGAGGCCGCCGCCGAGGTCGACGTGCTCGATCGCGTGGCCGTCGGCGCGTAGCGTCCGCACGAAATCGGCGAGAAGCGCGAAAGCGTCGTCGAACGGCTGCATGTCGGTGATCTGCGAACCGATGTGCATGTCGACGCCGACGACGGCGAGGCCGGGCAGGGCGCGGGCGCGGTCATAGACAATGCGGGCGCGCGAGATCGGCAAGCCGAACTTGTTCTCCGCCTTGCCGGTCGAGATCTTGGCGTGGGTGCGCGCGTCGATGTCGGGATTGACGCGGATGGAGATGCGCGCCGTCTCGCCGCGCGCGTTGGCGACCTCGGACAGCGTCTCCAACTCCGGCTCGGACTCGACATTGAAGCAGAGAATGCCCTCGTGCAGCCCGAGCGCCATCTCTTCGCGCGTCTTGCCGACGCCGGAGAAGATGATCTTGTCGCCCGGCACGCCGGCGGCGCGCGCGCGCCGGAGCTCGCCTTCCGAGACCACGTCCATTCCGGCGCCCAGTTGCGCTAAGGTCCTCAGCACGGCCTGGTTGGAATTGGCCTTCATCGCGTAGCAGACGAGCGCCGGCCGATCGGCGAAGGCGGCGCGGAAGACCTCGAAATGCCGCTCGATGGTAGAACTCGAATAGCAATAGAACGGCGTGCCGACCTCGCGGGCAATTTTCGCCAACGGCACATCTTCGGCGTGCAGCGCGCCGTTCCGATAGGCGAAATGATGCATGGCGACTTACAGAATCGGATCGAGCACGAACGGCGTCTTGGGCGGCGTGATCGGCTGATGTTTCGGCTTTCCGAGCTGGTCGCTCAGGTCGGAACTCGCCGTCGGCGCCGGCGTGGCGATCGCGCCATTAGGCGGTTCGAGCGGCCCGCGTCGGCCGCATCCGGCGGCGAGCAACGCCATGCCGAATACGAGCGCCAGTGCGGCGGCGCGCCTAATGGACGGGGAACGGGCAACAGCGATCACGGACAGGCTCCGGCGAATGGTCCGCACTATAGCCGAAACCCCCGCGGATGCGAGGGGGAAGAGCGCCACGGCGCGACGCCTTCCGCGCGACGACAGCGGCGCGCAGGGCGGCGCTCAGCGTTCGCTTCCGCTTGGAGCCTCGTCCGTCGTCGCGCCGGCGCGTATCAGCCGCGTCACGGCGTTATCGAGGGCGCTGAGGAAATTCGAGCGGTCGCGAGGACCGAAGGCCTTGGGGCCCGAGGTCGCTTGTCCCGTCTCGCGCAGATGGTCCATCAGGTTGCGCGTCGCCAGCGCCATGCCGATCGAGTCCGCGGAAAAGCGCTTGCCGGTCGGGGCGAGGACGTCGGCGCCGATTTTGACGCAACGGCTCGCCAGCGGAATGTCCGCCGTGACGACGATCGCGCCCGGCCCGGCCCGCTCGGCGATCCAGTCGTCCGCCGCGTCCGGCCCGGCCGCGACGACGACCCGTTCGATTCCCGGCGCGCGGGGGACAAGGATCGCACTGTTGGCGACGACCGACACCCCGATCCCGTAGCGCGCCGCGACGCGATAGGTCTCGTCCTTCACCGGACAGGCGTCGGCGTCGATATAGATGCGCAGGCGCGGCGCGGGTTCCATCGCCGGGGGTGTAATCGCAAACCTCGACGAGGGCGACTCCAACCCTGTCTCGGCGCCGCCGTCGCGCCGCCGCCCTTCGCCAGCGAAAAGCCGCCGCCGAAATCGGCGCTCCCGTCTAAGCGCTTGTAAGGTCAAGCCGTCGCGCCGCCGCTTCGCTCGGTCGCAGGCCCAGGGCCCGCGTCGCCATACAATCGCCACGGTCTCGCCCACTGTCATATTGTGTTCTTCCAACGGGTGTCTCTGACCCGTGGTTCAGGAATTAATCATCGAGGCAATGACGTCAAATGTCCGACAATAACAACGACGGCCCCGACGGACTGGCCGATCCCTTTTATTATGACGATTCCATCTCTCAGCGGGCCATGGCGTTTTACTACGTGGCTAAACTGTCAGACACGGTCAAAGACAAGGCGACAAAAGAGTTGTGCTTGACGATGCTGCGAAAACTGAACAGCAGCATCAAAGCGCCGTCCACCGCGGAGCTGCACGCGATCGACGGCGGCGCCCAATTGACGAGCCCGCATAACCCATAGGCCGACTCGCCCTTGCGCCGATCTTCGCCATGGGCCAAATAGGGCGCGGGAGGTTGGCGAAGGACGTACCGCTCGCCAACCGGGTCAGGTCCGGAAGGAAGCAGCCCCAACGAGCCAGGGCGGGTCTTTGTCCAACCTCCTACTTTCGCTTAAGGCGCGCTCGGGCTGGAGCTGCGCCGACTTCTGGCATCCGAGCTTTGGCGGATGAGTGACGAGAACGCGCCGGAATCCGGCGCCGCCGCCGAACCGACGCTCGCCCTCGCGCTGTCGCCCGCTCCGGTCGCCGCCGCCGGTTATCGCGTGCTGGCGCGCAAATACCGTCCCGCCAGTTTCGACGGCCTCATCGGCCAGGAGCCGATGGTGCGCACGCTCGCCAATTCCTTCGCCGCCGGGCGCATCCATCAGGCCTATATTCTCACCGGCGTGCGCGGCGTCGGCAAGACCACCACCGCCCGCATCCTCGCGCGCGCCTTCAACTATTCGCTGCCGGGCAAGATCGACCGACCGTCGATCGACATGCCGGAATTCGGCGTCCACTGCCAGGCGATCATGGAGTCGCGGCACGTCGACGTCATCGAGATGGACGCCGCGTCGCACACCGGCATCGACGACGTACGCGAGATCATCGAGAACGCGCGTTACCGCCCGGTTTCGGCGCGCACCAAGGTCTACATCATCGACGAAGTGCACATGCTGTCGAAGCAGGCGTTCAACGGCCTGCTGAAGACGCTCGAAGAGCCGCCCGAGCACGTCAAGTTCCTGTTCGCGACCACCGAGATCGAGAAAGTGCCGATCACCGTGCGCTCGCGTTGCATCCGTTTCGACCTCAAGCGCATCGAGACCGGCGCGATGGTGCGCCATCTCGAGAAGATCTGCGGCCTCGAGGGCGTGACGGCCGAGCCCGACGCGTTGTCGTTGATCGCCCGCGTCGCCGAAGGCTCGGTGCGCGACGCGCTGTCGCTGCTCGACCAGGGGATCGCCCACGGCACGGCGGGCAAGGTCGAAGCCGCCGATCTGCGGGCGATGCTCGGCCTGTCCGATCGCGGCGAGGTGATTGACCTCTTCGGCTACGCCATGGCCGGCGAGATCGGGCTGGCGCTCGAGCTGACGGCGAAGCTGCATCTCGCCGGCGCCGATCCCGCCGAACTGCTGATCGAGCTCGCCGAATTCTGCCATCTCGTCACGCGCCTCAAGCTCGCGCCGAACGGCGTCGACGACGCCGAGATCAGCGAGAGCGAACGGCGACGCGGCGCCGAAATGGCCGAGAAACTGTCGATCGGGCAACTGACCCGCGCCTGGCAGATCCTGCTGAAGGGCGTCGAGGACGTGAAGGATTCGCCGCGGCCGCTCGCCTCGGCGGAAATGGCGCTGATCCGTCTCGCCTTCGCCGCCGACCTGCCGACGCCGGAAGACGCTTTGCGCAGGCTCGCCGAGGCGGGCGAGGCTTCGCCGCGCATCGCTCCGGTCGGCGCCGCAGCGCCCGCGCCGTCGTCGCCGCGCGTTTCGCCGTCGTCGAGCGAGGGCTCGGCCCTGCGCGCGCGTGTTGCCCCGAGCCCGACGCCCGCGCCCGCCGCCGCGCCGAAACCGGCCGGGCCGCGCCTCGCCCGTTTTGGGGACGTCGTCGCACTGGCGCGCGCCAAGCGCGACATCCGCTTGAGCCAGGCGCTGGAGAGCGACGTCCGCCTGGCGAGCTTCGAAGCGGGGCGGATCGAATTCTCGCTCGTCCAAGGCGCTTCGCCAGAGATCGTCCAAGCGTTGTCGCGCCGCCTCGGCGAATGGACCGGCGAGCGCTGGATGGTGACGCTCGCCGCCGGCGCGACCGCGCCGACGTTGCGCGAACAGGAGACGGCGCGCCGCAACGAGCGGTTAGGCGGCGCCGGCGAACATCCAGTCGTGCGCAAGATCCTCGAACGCTTCCCCGGCGCCAAGATCGTCGACGTGCGCGGTCCCGAGGCGCCGCCCGCCCTATCGCCGCCGCCGGGCGGCGACGACGAGGTCGGCTACGCCGACGCGCCTGACGACGACGAATTGTGAGCGGAGCGCAGCGATGGTCGACATCCTCGGCATGATGAAGAAAGCGCAGGCCGTGCAGGCGCAACTGCAAGAGGCCCAGGAGGCGTTGGCGCGGCTCGACGTCGAAGGCCAGTCGGGCGGCGGCATGGTCAAGGTCACGCTCACCGGCAAGGGCGAGATGAGGGCGGTCGCCATCGACCCGTCGCTGCTCGCTCCCGCCGATAAGGAAATGGTCGAGGACCTCATCATGGCCGCCTATAACGACGCGAAGGGCAAGGCCGATCGCCTTTCGGCGGAGAAGATGCAGAGCCTCGCCGCCGGCCTGCAATTGCCGTCGGGTATGAAACTGCCGTTCTGAGGCCCCATGTCGTCGAATGTCGCCGGCCCGGAAATTGAGCGGCTGATCCAACTTCTGGCGCGCCTGCCGGGACTGGGGCCGCGCTCGGCGCGGCGCGCGGCGCTGCACCTCATCCGCAAACGCGAGCCGCTGCTCGGGCCGCTTGCCGAGGCGATGCGCGTCGCCCACGAGCGGATCGTCGCCTGCTCGGTGTGCGGCAACATCGACACCCGCGACCCATGCACGATTTGCGCTGACGAGCGGCGCGAATGCGCGACGTTGGTGGTTGTCGAGTCGGTCGGCGATCTATGGGCGCTCGAGCGCGCGCAGGCGACCCGCGCGCGCTATCACGTGCTCGGCGGCGCGCTGTCGCCGCTCGACGGAATCGGGCCTGAAGACCTCAACATCGCCGGCCTCGTCGCGCGCGTCGCCGAGGGCGGGGTGCAGGAGGTCGTGCTTGCCGTCAACGCCACCGTCGACGGCCAGACGACCGCTCATTACATAACCGAGCTTCTGAGCCCCTATCCCGTCAAGGTGACGCGACTCGCTCACGGCGTGCCGGTTGGCGGCGAGCTCGACTATCTCGACGACGGCACGCTCGCGGCGGCGATGCGCCAGCGCACGACGTTCTGACGAACAGCGCCGCGCCGCGGCGAGCCGTTATTCTGCGGCCTCGCGACGGTCGGCATGCCTTGGCGGCTCGTCGTCTTCCGTCGTCGGCGCCAAGGCCGCCTCGGGATGTTTGGCCGAGCGCCACAGCCAATTCGAAAGCTGGTCGAGATAGAGATAGATCACCGGCGTGGTGAACAGGGTCAGCGCCTGACTGAACAACAGGCCGCCGACCATCGTGTAGCCGAGCGGTTGGCGCAGCTCCGAGCCGGTGCCCTGTCCAAGCATCAACGGCACGCCGCCGAGCATCGCCGCCATCGTCGTCATCATGATCGGGCGGAAACGCAACAGCGCCGCTTTGCGGATCGACTGCTCGGTGGTCAGATGTTCGTCGCGTTCGACGGCGATGGCGAAGTCGACCATCATGATGCCGTTCTTCTTGACGATGCCGATCAGCAGGATCAATCCGATCAAGGCGATGAGGCTGAATTCGTAGCCGAACGCCATCAGCGTCGCCAAAGCGCCGAAACCGGCCGAGGGCAGGGTCGAAAGAATCGTCAGCGGATGGATGAAGCTCTCGTAGAGCACGCCGAGGATGATGTAGACGACGACCAATGCGGCGAGGATCAACAACGGCACCGTGGTCAGCGAATCCTGGAAGGCCTGAGCGTTGCCCTGGAAGGTCGTCGTCAGGCCGGGGGGTAGGCGCAGATCGCGCTTCGCCTGCTGGATCGCCGCCGTCGCGTCGCTGAGCGCCGCGCCTTGGGAGAGGTTGAAGCTGATCGTCACCGCCGGGAATTGCGACTGGTGGCTGATCGACAGCGGCGCCACCGGCGTCGTTGTCCATTTGGCGAAGGCGCTGAGCGGAACCATCTGTCCGGTCGACGGCGAACGGATGTAGATGAGATCGAGGCTCTTCGGATCGCCCTGCAGATCGGGCCGGATCTCCTCGACCACGTCGTAGGTGTTGACCTGGGTGAAGTACTGCGCGACCTGCCGCTGGCCGTAGGCGTCGTAGAGCGTGTCGTCGATCAGTTGCGGCTGGATGCCGAAGCGCGACGCCATGTCGCGATCGATCGTCAGATGGAGGGTGGCGCCGGCGTTCTGCTGGTCGGTGGCGACGTCGCGTAGCGCCGGAAGGCTGCGGAACTTGTCGAGGATCTTCGGCGCCCACAGGTTCAGCTCGTCGAGATTGGCGTCCTGCAAGGTGTATTGAAACTGAGAACGCGCGGCGCGCGCGCCGACGGTCACGTCCTGCGCCACTTGCAGAAAGAGCCGGGCGCCCTTGACCTGAGCGAGCTTGGGCCGCAGTCGGGCGACGATCTGGAACGCGTCGGCCGTGCGCTCCTCGCGCGGCTTCAAGGTGATGAACATGCGGCCGCTGTTCTGCGCCGAATTGCCGACGCCGGCGCCCAGCGCCATCGCCACGGACGCCACGCCGGGGTCAGCCTGGACGATCGCGCCAAGCTCCTGCTGCCGCTTCATCATTTCTGCAAACGAGATGTCTTGCGGCGCGTCGGAGGTGCCGAACAGGACGCCGGTGTCCTGCTGCGGGAAGAACCCTTTGGGAATGGCGACGAACAGATAGACGGTGGCGGCGACGGTGACGAGGAACGCCATCAGGGTTGCAAAGCGATGTCGCAGCACGGCGGGGATCGACGCCTCGAGACGGGTCATCGTCCGCTTGATGTTGTCGACCGTCTTGATGACGTTGACGCCAGGCTGCTTGAAGACGACGAGGAAGACGTCGCGCTTGCCGTTGCCCCATGCCGCCTGGGTGTCGTCGGCGGGGCCGTCGACCGCTTTGCCGATGTCGCGAATGCGGACCGGCGCGCCATTGCGATAGGCGAC
Source organism: Roseiarcus sp. (assembly GCA_049513815.1). Lineage (GTDB taxonomy): Bacteria > Pseudomonadota > Alphaproteobacteria > Rhizobiales > Beijerinckiaceae > Roseiarcus. The sequence continues at coordinate 11,004 of JBEKVR010000150.1, forward strand.
GATGACGTCGTTCCACGCCTTGGCTTGCACGAGCTGGTCGTTGTCGAAGATGGTGAACGTCTGCCGGACGCCGTTAACCGCGCCTTTGGGGCTGTCGGTCGTCGCCACGGCGACCTGCCCGCGGATGTCCTCGAGTTGCAGGTTCTTCTCGACCAGCTTGGCCGGATCGATCTGAATGCGCACCGCCGGTTGCTGCTGGCCGCCGACGCGCACCAGCGACACGCCGGCGATCTGACTGATTTGCTGGGCGAGGATGTTCTCGGCCGCGTCGTCGACGTCGATGATCGGGGCGGTGTCGGAGGCGACTGAGAGAATGAGGATCGGCGCGTCGGAAGGATTCACCTTTCGATAGGTCGGCGCGCTGGGCAGGTTCTTCGGCAATTGCCCCGATGCGGCGTTGATTGCCGCCTGGATATCGTTGGCGGCGGCGTCGATGTTGCGGTCGAGGTCGAACTGAACCGTGATTCCGGTCGCGCCGAGCGAACTTGTCGACGTCATTTGGGTGACGCCGGGGATCTGGGCGATCTGCCGCTCGAGCGGCTGCGCGACCGAGGACGCCATCGTGTCGGGCGACGCGCCGGGCAGGCTGGCGCTGATCGTGATGGTGGGGAAATCCATCTGCGGCAGCGGCGCGACCGGCAGCAGCGGATAGGCGACGACGCCCGCCAGCAGGATCGCCACCATGATTAGGGTGGTGGCGACGGGATGGCGGATGAAAGGACCGGAGACGCCTTCTGCCATTGGCTCAGCTCCCGCCGCCGGCTTCGGCTTCGACGGCGACGCGGGCGCCCGGCTGCAGGCCGAAATGGCCAACTGTCACCACCTTTTCGCCTTCGTCGAGTCCCTTGGCGACGACCGCAATGTCGG
>JBEKVR010000151.1:0-11631 GCA_049513815.1 Roseiarcus sp.
TCGGCCGTTTCACGCGAATTGCGATTTGGGTGGGACGCTTGCCCGAGAAAGCCTAATGATGCCATGGGAACGATCTGTGTCCCACCCGCAGCTAACCAATTGCGTTTATTGGAAAAGGGCAGCCCGCCCCTGGCGACCATCCCGCAAAGCGCGTTCGCGGTATGGTCGAAGATAGGCGAACCGCTCGATGTAGAGAAGGTTGTCGTCGATGGCCTTCCGACCCGGGTGGGTTCTCTTAACCCACAGATCGTGCATTCCGCGCAAAGTCGGAACCGGATCGTCATCGACGGCGACGATCGGCGCCGGGCGGGCCGGCGTTTCGATCGGCTCGCCGGCTTCGCGCGCCGCGACGTCTTTGTATCCGGCCGCCTTGGCGCGCAGCACGGCCAGCGCCAGCGCGCGGCGTTCGACGCTGTCCTCGGGCAGCTCGACGCGGTTCTCGTTCATACGCTGCGTCAGTCGGATAGCCTCATGTCGCCCGAAGACGCGTCAGCCAATTCCAACACATGTCGCGACGGGACCAACGAAGGGGATCTCAATCCGAGATCGGCGCGTGCTGTGGTCTCAGACGCACGTGAACGTGGAACGTCGAACCATCAGTGGGAAACACCGCGTTTGCTTGCTCACGCAGCTGGCCGTTCACTGTGAACTCGGCATTGCCTCGGCCAAGTCGATCGGGATCATCCACGTGGATCATTAGATTACCGGCGGGACCTCTGACCTCCGCTTCGAACGATCCCCAACCCTTTGGCAGGCAAGGATCGACCACGACGCAACCGTCGCGCATCCGCAGTCCCAGTATTCCCTCGACGCCCAGTCGCCATGTCCAAGCAGCGGAGCCGGTGTACCAAGTCCAGCCACCACGTCCGACATGCGGCGGGACGCCACCGATATCGGCGGCGATCACATATGGCTCCACGAGATACCGCTCAGCGCCATCGCGGTCCGAAGAATGGCGGATCGGGTTGAGAAGATCGAAGACGCGCCGGGCCTGATCGCCATCGCCGAGTTCGGCAAATGCCAAGCCGAGCCACGCGGCGGCATGAGTGTATTGACCGCCGTTTTCGCGAATTCCCGGCGGATAGGCCTTGATATACCCCGGATCGCGTGGCGTCAGATTGAATGGCGGCCAGAGGAGGCGGATCAGCCCGTCCTCGTCGCGTATCAATTCTCGCGCCGCGGACTCAAGCGCAACCTGCGCCCGTTCCGTGTTCTCCGTGCCCGCCAGAACGGCCCAAGATTGAGCGATCGAATCGATGTGGCATTCGTCATTGCTGGCGGAGCCCCACGGACGTCCGTCGTCATCGTAGGCACGCAGGTACCACGTGCCATCCCATGCCGTCTCCTCGACGCTCGTGCGCAACTCGTAAGCACGCAATCTCCAGCGCTCGGCAAGTTCATGTCGATCCGATCGGTCGCAAAGACTGACAAATCCCTCCATCGCGGCAATCGCAAACCAGGCAAGCCAGACGCTTTCGCCACGGCCTTTGCGGCCAACGTGGTTCATCCCGTCGTTCCAGTCTCCTGCACTGATCAGCGGTAGGCCATGCGCGCCCTTGGTGACACCGTGTTCCAAGGCACGCTCGCAGTGCTCGAGAAGCGAGCGACGACCCAGTGTCACATCAAACCGGGCATAGCGATCCTGCTCCTCGCGCAACAGCGGAGGAGCATGTAGGAATGCTATTTCCTCTTGCAGGATCGAAGCGTCGCCGGTCGCCTGGACATAGCGGACGGTAGCGTACACGAGCCACATGAGATCGTCGGAACAGCGCGTACGCACGCCCCGATCACTGGGCGGATGCCACCAATGGAGAACGTCCCCTTCCTCGAACTGCCGCGCGGCGCATGCCAGAATATGTGCACGAGCTCGCGCTGGGTCTGACCAAAGAACGGCGAGCACATCCTGCAACTGGTCGCGGAACCCAATTCCGCCACCCGCCTGATAGAAACCGGCACGCGCCAGGACGCGTGATGCGATCGTCTGATAAAGGAGCCACCGGTTCAGCAGCAAGTCGAACGCGGGGTCGGGTGTATGCACCTGGACTGCACCAAGCCGCCTATCCCACAGCTCGTTTAGCTCTTTGATGGCGGCTTGGACTCGATCCGGTTGCTGCCAACGACGCACGAGCTCTTGCGCGTGTGTACGGTCCCGCCCTTGGCCCAAGACGAACACGACTTCGCATGTTTCCTGGGCGCCGATATCAAGGAGCACTTGGAAGGCTGCACAGGCGTCGCCTCCCGGTTGGATTCCACGTCCGAGACCCCATCTTCTCAATGCCGTCGGGTCGCGCAAGTCGCCTTCACGGCCGATGAATTCTTGGCGATCCGTGGTGAAATCATGGAGCGGTAAGTTCGATGTGAGAAACGCCACCCGTTCGGCAAAATCGGGATTCCATGGATTGCGCGCCAGCAGTGCGTGCCAATCCGCCTCGAATTCGCATACGACGAACGGCTTCGAAATGCTCCGCAGCGCGCCGAGCAGCCATTCGACGTAATAGGTGGCGGTAATGCGCCGGGCTCGCGGCAGCAGATTGTGAAGCTGCAGCCGCACGATTTTGACCGGATCGTCAGGCGGGACAAAAATCAGCAGTTCGTTCTCCACGCCATGGGAACGGCTGCGCCACGTGGTGTAGCCGGCGCCATGATGGATCTGACATGTAGTGTCGGCTCCGGCGGGCTCCGGCGTCGGCGTCCAGAGCTCCGCGCTCTCTTCGTCGCGCAAATAGAGCGCTTCAACTGGCAGATCGGCGACCGGATCATTCGTCCACGGAGTAAGCCTGTTTTCGCCGCTGTTCACGGCCCAGGTGTATCCCCCACCCGCCTCGGTAACGATACAGCCGAACTCGTCGTTGGCGAGGACGTTGGACCAAGCAGAAGGCGTCCGGCTCCCCGGCTCAAGATGAATAACGTACTCTCGACCATCCTCGGAGAAGCCGCCGAAGCCATTTTCAAAGCGAAGGCTCATCGGCCGCAAGAGCGGCGAAGTCTGCTCTATTGGCATTTCGCGCGCGGCCGGTTCAAAGCTCGGCAGCGGACGTCGTTGTTCCGCAATGCCCGCCAACTGCACGGCAAACGGTCCTCGCGATTCATAGAGGACGACACGGGCCACCGCGTGAAGAAGATGTCCTTCGTCCTCGCCGATCTGATCGGCGAACAGAAGATGGATGCCACCCTTGCGACCCAACAGGGTGTCAGCATTAGCGTCCCGGAGCAGGTTGGCGATTCGATCGCGCATGGGCTCCTCGTAGCCAGACACGCCGGTGCGCAACACGACGAGATCGGCGTGGATCCCGCGTCGACGCCAATAGAGTTGGGCGCGGATCAGGAGTTGGAGAAGCTGCGTCTCTTTCGGATCATCGGCGTGGACCAACAGAATAGGATAGTCGCCTGACAGCCCAAGTCCCCACAACCGTGGTTGACCAAGCCTGTTTCCCGCAATGATCGCTGGTTCTGCGCGAAGCGCCGGATGCGGAAAGAGCAGCAATGAGGCAAGTATTTGCAGATCTGGAAACGCTTCGGGGGGAAGCGCGAGCTGCCGCGCTTCACGCGTTGCATCGGCAAACGCGTCGTCAAGCACCCAGTCGAGAGTGGCAAGAGCCGTGTAACGCTCGGCTGTCTTGAGTACCGATGCGCGCGATCCGGCGGCGATTGTCAGAAAGGCGAACTGTCGTTGTTGCTGCGGCTCGAGCTCGACGCCAAGCTGCAGCGCCATCACTGGATCGAGCGTCCATCCTGTCGTTCCCGAGAGTCCGTCGACGACGCCGCTTGGCCGCCTGAGGTTCCCGTTCCGCCCAAGGAAAAGCCGCCGGTCCGTTTCGAATTTCGTCGTGATCGGCCCGACATCGTCGGGTACGATGTAGTGCAGGAGAACGGGAGATTGATCGCTCGGATCGCGAGATCGCCTAGCAAACAGCAATCCGTGCAGGTCTGCCACGTTCTCGCTGCGAACGAAGAGTTTGCTGAACGCAGGGTGATGCTCATCCTGAAGCGGCGGCGCCAGCACCACTTCGGCGTAGCTCGTCAGCTGCAAGCGGCGCGGTCGATCACTTTCATTGATGACGGTAACCCGGCGAACCTCGATGTCGTCGCCTGAAGCAACGCCCACCTCCAGACGAATGGCGATGCCATTATCCCGGCGGTTGAACTCCGCCAGATGCGGATGAAAAACGACGTGGGCACTCTCGGCGGTGATGCCCGTCGGTTGGGGTGTTGCGGACCAAACCGCATCACTCTCCTCGTCACGCACATAGATCCAGAGGCCATCGCAGTCACGGGTTGTGTCCGGCAGCCAGCGGGTGAGCGCCACGTCCCGCCAACCAAGGGCGCCGCCGCCGCTGGCCGAGATCCACGTGGCTAGGCGGCCGTTGCCGAGCGCGTGCACCTGCGGGAAGTCCAGGTTCGTTGATGGAACCCAGGCCTGAGGGATCGCCGCTGTCGCCTTGCCGGAAGGCACTTCTTCTTTCGATTCCGCACGAGGGCTTTCCGCCGAAACGTCCCAGGGGACGCGCTCCTGCAGCAAAAGCTCCATCGCACGCATCCGCCGATCGGCACTGAACCGGCGTACAAGAGCATTGTCCGTCAGCGCGTTACCGATCGCGGCAAGGGTCATCCCCTGATGGTGCGCCATGTAGGTGCGAACGGGCGAATAAGGACTGCCTTCCGGGACGCGCTGCGGCGTGAAATCGGCGGCTTCGATGAAGCCATATTGACCGACCAGGCCCAGCCGTTCGAGTTCGCGCAGGTGCCGCGTTGCCAGATGCGGCCGCACGGCCAACGCCAAGGCCGTCGCATAAGGCGCCACGACAAGATCGCGTGTCTGCTCGCGTCTGAGCCCCAGGTACGGAACTCCGAATGCCCGATAGCGATAGTTCTGATCGAGATCGAGCAATGCGAACGCCGACTCGGATATTCCCCAGGGGATGCCTTGACTCACCCCGTAACGGCGTTGGGCCTCAACCGCCGTGCGCTCGCTTTCGCCGAGGAGTGTGCCCGGGACGCTCCGGAGCGAGAGCGCCGGCATCAGGTACTCGAACATCGATCCGTTCCACGAAATCAGACACAGTCCGCCGGCGAGGCGCGCCAACGGCCGTCCAAGGAAAGACCAATGTTCGTAGGGCACGTCACGCTTTGCGATCGCGAAGTAACTCGCCAGCCGCGCTTCCGTCGCGAACAGGTCGTAGTGGTTAGAATCAATTTGATGGGAGCTGGCATTGTAGCCGATATGAAATAGCCGCTGTTCCCGATCGAAGAGGAATCGGAAGTCCATGTCGAAGGCGAACGATTCTGATCTGGTCGCGATGTCGCTCATGGCCTCGCGCAATTCGTTCCAATGTTGCGCCCCTGCGGTGATCGCGGCACTGAGGTCTGCAACCCAGCGCCCAGTTTCAGAATCGTGATTTTCGGTAGGGGCCGCCTCAGCCACCAGCTTGAGGGCTCGGCCAAATGCGTTATCACGCGCAAGCGGCATGGCCGGACCAAGGATCTCGCCGACTTGCCGGGCGACTCCGCCACAGCTGGCCGGCGGCCTCTCTAATAGGGAAAGCCAGGGAAATAGAGACTCGATATCTCGCCGCATCGCCACCGCGTGATGATGCAGGCGGTCGAGCCAGATTTGGACCTCATGCAAGTCTTGCGGCCGCGGCGCCTTCGCGCCAGCGACGATTCCGTCAATAGCGCCTTCAAGCGCCGGAAGCTCGCTTCCACAGAGCTTGATGACAGCAGTTCGCCAGCTCTTGGGATCATCGCGCGCCTGATTGACCTGCTCGGCGAAGCGTCCGAGAGCCCCGGTCGCACCACCGTCCGAGATTCTCTCGATGCTCTCTTTCAGTAATTCGAGCGTATCGCTCAGGCCATCCCACAGCGCCGCCCGCAAAGGCGTTTCCAGCGTCGTTCCCGCGCATCCTTCCTTCAGAGCGATAAGACAGACTGCAAGGTTTCCGCTGTCGACCGTCGAGACATAGCGAGGCTCGAGCGCACTGAGCAGCCTGGTGTCGTACCAGTTGAAGAAGTGCCCTTGGTAACGCTCGAGCCGACCAAGACTTTCCAGGCAATGACGGACACGGGCCGAAAAGTCGAACAGGCTCACGAAGCCGAGATCCCACGCCGCGAGGGCGGAAAGGAACATCATCCCGACATTCGTCGGCGAGGTGCGGTGGGCGATCTCGCTGTGCGGGTACTCCTGAAAGTTGTCGGGCGGAAGCCAGTTTTCTTCAGGGCCGACAAATGTCTCGAAATACAGCCAGGTACGTCGCGCCTGACGGCGAAGAAACTCGCGATCGTTGGAGTCGAGGCGTTCGACCCGAACCCGTCGCGGCCGACTGATGAAGGCCGCAATCTCAGGCGCCGCCACCCAGACCGCTAGCAGCAAGCCGGCTGGCGCCAGCGCGGCCGGCCGGACAAGCCAGATTGCGGCCGCCAGCGCGATCGACAAAAGCGGAGCGAGCCACATATGCCGCCAGAAATCGGCGCGTGAATTTCGGCCAGCAAAGTGGTTGGCAATGTCGCTCGCCGGGACCCATTCGAGCAAATGTCGGCGCGTGACCGCGAGACGCCAAAGCGTTCGCAAGATCGCGTCACAGGCAACTGCGCTGTCGTTAGCCAGGAAAGCAACCGAGAAGAACCACGGACCCGTCTGGTTTCGCAGGCGGCGTAACGCTCCTTGAACGGCTCCCCGTCGCCGGCCTCTGGCCATGCCTGTCACGAGATCGGTGAACAGATGACCTCCCAGCGCCGCCACGGTCAGCGCCGTCCACACCCATGGGTTTCCCGGCAGCACAAGCCAGGCAACGGCGGCAAACACGATCAGGCCTGGCGGAGTCAGGCTGCGCCGGAGGTTGTCGATAATCTTCCAGCGATCCAGGCCGGACAGCTGGTTTGGACGCAGCTCGCCGCTTCGGTGCCGCACGCGTCGAGGCAGCCACGGCAGGAGTTGCCAATCGCCGCGCACCCAGCGGTGCCTACGACCGGAGTACTCCAAGTAACCGGTCGGGAAGTTTTCATAGAGCACGATATCGCTGGCCAGCCCCGTGCGTCCGTGAACTCCCTCGAGCAAATCGTGGCTCAACAGGGCGTTCTCAGGCACCTGCGCGTGACACGTCCGTCTGAACGAGACCACATCGTAGATACCCTTCCCGGCATAGATGCCCGTGCCGAAGAGGTCCTGGTAGATGTTCGAGACGGCTCGCGAATAGATGTCGATGGCGGTATCGCCAGCGTAAAGCCGGGTGAAAAGAGAACGGATGTCGCTTTCCGGTGAGATCTCGATGCGCGGCTGAACGATCGTGTAGCCGTGGGTGACACGACCCGCCTTTTCATCGAATTCGGGGCGGTTGAGCGGGTGTGCCAGCGTTCCGACAAGCCGCGAAACCGATCCGGGCGGCAGCATCGTATCGGCATCGACCGCCACGACGAATCGAAGTCTGCCGAGCGCATCGGGGTCGCCTTCGACTATAGAGAAAGCGGACGCGTCGCCGCTTGCTATCAAGTCATTGAACTGTTCGAGCTTACCGCGCTTGCGCTCCCAGCCCATCCACACGCCTTCGGAGGCGTTGTAGCGACGCGACCTGTGCAGCAGATGGAATGGCCTCTTTCCGTCTCCCTCATAGCGTCCATTCAGTCGCTGAACCCCATCGATCAGGGCTGCCACCAGAGCATCATCTCCGGGCATCTGTTCGGCAGGCGCATCGGGACAATCGCTCAGCAGCACAAACTGCAGCGATGGGTCCGGATTTGCCAGGTGATGAGCCTCCAGACGGTCGATCAATTTCGGGACGTCATCCACTCTGCCGACAAGAACCGGCATGACCACGGCGGTCGCATACTCCGGTGGAATGCGATTCTCGAGGTCCAGCTTTGGCAGAAGCCGAGGCGGAACGATGAGCGTTACGATCCAATTGACGACGGTCACGCCAAGCACCGAGGCGGGAACCACGGCGACTACGATTCCGAGAAGCCACACCGGCACGCTTGCGCCATCAGCCGCGAGATAGAAGGCAGGGAAAATCAGCGCGCCGACACTCGCAACCGCCAGCGGGACAAAGTAGACAGCCACCGCGTGTCTCGATAGCCAACGGGTCCAGATGACGCGGGCGGGCGGGTGGCAGCCGATCTCGGATTCCAGCTGCTCGCGGCCTCCCCCGACCAGACAATGGCCGATCACGTCTTGTGGTTCGCCCGCCGAGCCGACGCGCGCCTTGGCGATCACATCCGATGCTATGTCCGGCTCGCTTCGCGTCGAACCGCGAGCCAGTTCCTCGATCGCCTCCCGGTATTTATCGCGGGTGGCGAAGTCCAATTGTGGATAGAAGCCCGCGGGATCAGTCCGAAGGATCGCTTCCACTCGACTGGTCTGGTCAAAGAAGTCCTTCCACGGAATGGAGGACAACATAGCCAGATTGGCGATCGAACGAGCGACGCACTCGGCATCCTCCAAAACAGCGGGAGCGGCAGCCCACGGCGATAGATCGAACGGCGGCTTCAGTTCGGGAATGAGCCGGGCGAACGCGGCGACGAGCGTCTCCAGGCACGCCAGCCGGAGCATCGTCGGAAGCGCCCACAGCTCTGCGATCGTGAGGGGGGCGCGCTCCTGGTATGCCAGCATGAAACGAACCGTCGCCGCGAGAGACAGCTGGAGATATGAAGCGCGCAGAAGGGCATGGGCCAAAGCGAAGGCGCGTGGCAATCCTGCTTGCTCGGGACCCGCGAGCGCTGGCAGACGCCGATAGAACGCCGACGGCAAGTCCGCAGCGACCCGGCGTAACGTCCGCTCTATGTGGTGATCATTGTCCAGCAGCCATTCTGCTGCTTTGGATGCATTCGATGGCGGATCGGCACAGGCTAAGCGGGCATCGCTGAGCCAGATTCGCACTGCGCCGATATGGGCCCATATCGCCACCGGCAGAGGCGCCTGGGTTGTGACCCTGTGGCGTTCGCTGAGTTCGCCCGCCGCCACTTCAAGCGGATCTCGATGGACACTCGGTGTCGGCGCGTCAGCATTGATCATGAGTTGGAAGCCGCAGAGGCGTGTGATGGGCCATCGCCGCTTCGCGCTGCGCCAGGTGCGTCGGATGACGACGAACGATCAGCAAGGGGACGCTGGAATGCGCGATCAGATGATTTGTAACGCTACCGAATGGCACGTCCAAGCGCCGTGCACGTCCATGCGCCGCGATCAAGACCAGGTCGGGCGCCTCTTCGGCGATTGCTCGAATGAGGCCAGTGCGCACATCCGCGCCACGCAAGAGCAAAGTCCGAATCGTAAAGCCGCCGTTCTCGCGCGCGCGGATCCGGTCCAGGTATTCTTGGCCGACCCGCTCATTGCGCTGAATGAGTCGTTCGCGCAATTCAATCGCTTCTTCTTCAAGCGGGTCGACTTCGGTCAACTCCGGGATAGGGACAACATGGACGAGAACGAGCTCCGCATGCTCCGCCCGGGCCAAACGAATCGCCCCCGGGAGCACGCTCTCGGCGTGCGATGACCCGTCTAGCGGCACGAGGAGTCGACGGTAGTGGACCGGGTCGGCAGTTGTGTGGCTGGACGGGATGAGCAGAATTGAGCCGTCGACGCGATCCACTAGTTTTTGTGCTGTGCTCCCCAAGCCCCACGTCGTCGTACCGCTGTCCCCATGCGTGCATAGCGCCGTTAATTCGACATCGTGATTGCGGACCCAGAGACTAATCTGCTCGGCGGCTCCGCCTTCAATCACCTCTGCCTCGATGTGCTGATTTTCTCGTCGGCGTCCCTCGGCCAATCTCTCAACGTCATTCTTCGCCTCACGCAGGCGAATATCCCATTCGACAGGATCGTCGGGAACAGCGTGAGCGGTCTTCGCCTCAAGAACCCGAAGCAATGTAACTGGGGATCCCAGCGCAGCGGCCACCGTCAGAGCGTGTGGAATGAGCTTCTCGGCGAATTCCGACGCATCCACACACGCCGCAATGCGCCGAAATTCCCCCTTCGTCTCGAGCGCTTCTTTTGTTGCATTGGCAAGGGCCGTGTCGCTGTCTGCAGGAGACGGCGGACTCTCAAAAGGGACCGGCATAAGCTGCCTCCCGGCGTTCGATCGAGTTCTTGGGTTTTCGGGTCGCCAAAAGGCGGCGCTCGCCGCGCTTCACGATCGCGCCATCCACATTATATATTTCAGTGTCTCTCTCGTCGACCACATTAAATGCGTCCCGCCAAACAGGTGGCGATGCCGTGATCTCGATTATATGGCCCCGGGGCCGCGGCGTCGGGGTCTGAGAATGAGCGTTTTATTGCCCCCATGCCGGGCCGTTTTGGCGTCTCAGAACGGCCGATCATGCAGCATCGTCGTCCCAGGCCGTCGATATATTTGACCGAGATTCTTCAGATGGAGGCCCCGGCGAGGCTGAGACACGCCGCCGCTGGCCGCCTTTTGCAAGACGGACGCGTAGTTGTGGGTCTCGAGCATGTCCGACGAGGGCGCTCGGAAGAGACTTGATTCGGGACTTGATCCGGGTCGGACCACAGAGCCAACTTCCGATCGAAGATATTACAAAGCAATCTCAATCACATAGGTGTTCGCAGTTCTGTCCTGAGTGGCACGCCAAACCTTCAGTGGGTCGCTGACTTAATTTGGTGTTTCAAAAGGAAGTCACCGCGATGCAGTCTCTTCACGCCTCAGAGGCGCTCCAGCCTGGGTTTTCCGCGGTTGATGCGTTGAGCGACGGCGACAGCACCGTCATTACGTTACGCGCGACGAGCGTGAACAGCCCGTGCCCGTCATGTGGCGTCGTTTCAGGCCGGATCCACAGTCGATCTCCTCGTCGCTTGGCGGACTTGCCGATTGTGGGACGGCGCGCCGTGCTGATGCCCCACGCGCGGCGCTCCCGCTGCGAAGCAGATCTGTGTGGGCGGCGCATCTTCGCGGAATGCTTTGACGGCGACATTCTCAAGCCTTGGGCGCGGAGCACGGCTCGGCTCGATCAGATCGTCCATTGCCTCGCGCTCGCCGTGGGAGGCCGACCAGCGGCGAGTTTTGCGCGCCGCTTGAGATGCCGGTCAGCAACGACACCCTGTTGCGCGCCGTGCGCAGGCGCGGCAGCCCCAGCTTCGCTCCCCCGGCGATCATCGGGATCGACGACTGGGCTTGGCGCCGCAACCATCCCCATGGAACGTTGATCTGCGATCTCGAACGCCGAAGGACGATCGCGTTGCTGCCGGATCGAGAACCAGCGACCGCCGAGGCATGGCTGACCGGCCCGCCGCAGATCGCCGTCGCGGCTCGGGATCGAGGCGACGGCCACGCGCTGGCGACGCAAACGGCGCTCCCCAACGCGGTGCAGGTCGCCTCCGGCTTCCGCGGGAACTTTCACCGCGACGGGCGATCGACTGGCAACCCGAGCCAGTTCCGTCGTTCGCCCGTTGCTCCCCCGGCGCTCCTGCGCCAATCTCAACCCGCGACTCCGGCCCAGTCCGGATGAACGTCAACGGTCACGGCACAGCGGCCATTTGGATTCCCAAGGGTCCCGTCGCGGAGGTGGTTGGAAATGGGTTGGCGTAGTCTCCGGGTTGCCGAACCCCAATGATTCCGGCGTTGGCGCGCTGGAACGGAGACCACGCCATGACGAAGGATACCACGAAGGAGGCGGCTGTCGCCGCCGAGGTTTTGC
>JBEKVR010000152.1:0-11586 GCA_049513815.1 Roseiarcus sp.
GAGATGATCCAGCAGAGCGCGGTGTTCGTCGCGATCCGCAAGGGCGTGACCAATCGCATGGTCCAGGAACTGACCAAGCTCGCCGAAGGCGAGCCGGAGCGCTACGCCAAGATCTGGGAGAGTTTCGGCGCGGTGCTCAAGGAGGGTCTGTACGAAGACCCCGAGCGGCGCGACGCCCTGTTCAAGCTGGCGCGCTTCGCCACCACGACGCATCCCGCCGGCGACCGCGCGCTCGCCGATTACGTCGCCTCGCTGCGCGAGAACCAGACGGCAATCTATTATCTGACCGGCGAGGACGCCAAGCGGCTCGCCGCCAGCCCGCAGCTCGAGGGCTTCCGCGCCCGCGACGTCGAGGTTCTGTTGCTCGCCGATCCGGTCGACGCGTTTTGGGTGTCGAGCGCGGTCGGCTTCGAAGGCAAGCCTTTCAAGTCGGTCAGCCAGGGCGCCGCCGACATCAAGGCGATCGCGCTCAAGGATGGAGCGTCGGCGCCCGCCGCGGCTTCGCCCGAAGTCGCGACCCTGATCGCGTTCTTCAAGCAGACGCTCGAAAGGGAGATCGCCGAAGCGCGCGCCTCCGATCGGCTGACCGACAGCCTCGCCTGCCTGGTCGCGCCGGACTTCGCCCCCGACCGTCAGCTCGAGAAAATCCTCGCCGCTCACGGCCGGCTCGGCGAACGCGCCAAGGCGGTGCTCGAGATCAACGCCAGCCATCCGCTCGTCTTGGCGCTGGCGAAGAAATTCGCGGCCGGGCCGGACAAGGCGCTGGTTGAGGACGCCGCTTGGCTGATCTACGAGGAGGCGCGGCTCGCCGACGGCGACGCATTGAGCGACGCCCCCGCGTTCGCGGGTCGGCTGCGCCGGGTGCTGGAGAAGGCGTTCGCCTAGCCGCGCCCGCGAGCGCCGGCTAGGGGGCGCGCGACGGCAGCGCGCGTTCAGGTTCGAGGAATTCGACGCCGATCGAGTCCGCACGGCTCCACACTCGGCGAACCCGCCGCACTGTCGCTGCGCCGGCGGCGTTGGCCATCTGCAGCTCAAATTCTTCGGGAAGGCGGAACAAGTCTTCACCGGTCAGCTTCGCGCCGGTCGCCGAGACGTTGCGGACCAGAGCGGAATAGTCGGAACAGCCATTGTTGAAAACGCAGCGCGCCGCCCGCAGACAGCGTGCGCGCGAAGCGCGTCGCTTTTCGACCACTGGACTGGCGTTCGTTTCGCCTGGCGGATTCATCGGCGAACCAATGACCTGATTAGCGTTTCTTAACCGCATCCTGAGACGGCGGCGGTTCAGGGATGCTAGCGGACAAAAGTTGCTTGACGATGAAATCGATCGTGTAAACGGGACCTTAAGCCGCACTGGGCCGCTGCGCGGCGGCGTCGTTAAGCCTTGCCATAGTGTAGCCGTCGACGAAGCTTTCGCCGCGGCGGACAAAGTCCCGGTGGCGTCCCTCGATCTCGAAGCCGAAGCGGCGGTAGAGCTTGATCGCGGGGTCGTTGTCGCCGAATACGGTCAGTTGAACGCGCCGTAGCCCGAAGACGACGGTCGCCGCGCCAACGAGCGTCTTGAGCAGCCGCGCGCCGACGCCGCGCGCCTGGAATTCCTCGCGCACGCCGATCAGCACCCAGCCCGAATGCTCGAGGCCTTCACCCATGACGTAAAGGCCGGCGAAGCCGATTGTCCGGCCGGCCAGAACCGCAACCGTCTCATAGCGTTTGGCGCAGGTGACGGCGGAAAGCCACGCCTCCAGCTCGGCGGCGGAAGCGAACGGACCGCGCGCCGAAGCGTAGCGCAGGAACCGCTCCTCGTTGAACAGCGCCAACAGGTCGGCGATGTCGCGTCCGTCGCGCAGCCGGATGCGCAAGCCGTCGTTGACAACGTCGTCCATCGCCTGTGGCTCCTTGGGGCGCGCCCGACGAGGATGCGACCACAACAACCTTGTCCTGGGCTTGCGACCCGGCGCGGCGAGGGTCACTTTGGCGGTGATTTGGGATGGCTTGAACCCGCGACGCGACGCGGGCGGCGACGCAGGAGCAGCGGCGATGAAAGAGCGAATCGGCTTCATTGGCCTCGGCAACATGGGCCACGGCATGGCCAAGAACATCGTCGAAAAGGGCTGGCCGCTGACCGTGCTCGGCCACCGCCGCCGTGAGGCCGTGGAAGACTTGAAGCGGCGAGGCGCGAAGGAGGCGATTTCGCCGCTGGCGCTCGCCGCCGAGAGCGACGTGGTCGTTCTATGCGTCACCGGCTCGCCTCAGGTCGAAGCGCTGATCCATGGCGTGAAGGGGCTTGCGGCGGTGGATAAGCCGCTGCTGATCGTCGACTGCTCGACCTCCGATCCGGCGTCGACCACGCGCCTCGCCGTCGAACTGGCGGCCAAACAGATCGCGCTCGTCGACGCGCCGCTCAGCCGCACGCCGACCGACGCTTGGGCCGGAACGCTCGACGTCATGGTCGGCGGAGAAGCGGCCGCGGTCGCGCGCGCGCGGCCGCTGCTCGAGGCGTTCGCCGGCCGCATCGTCGAATGCGGCCCCGTCGGCGCCGGCCACGCGATGAAGCTGCTCAACAATTTCGTCGCGATGGGCTATGCGGCGCTCTATTCCGAAGCGCTGATGATCGGCTCCAAGGCGGGCCTGTCGGCCAAGGTGTTCGACGCCGTGATCCGCGGCGGGCGGATGGACTGCCTGTTCTACCAGACGTTCTTCAAATACGTGCTGGAGCGCGACCGTGACGCGCACCGCTTCACCCTTTCCAACGCGCTCAAGGACGTCACCTATCTGGCGAGCTTCGCCCAGGCGCTTGGCGTCGCCAACCCGATCGGCGCAGCAGTGCGCAACAGTTTCGCCCAGGCGGTCGCCGCCGGCGACGGCGAAGCCTACGTGCCGATGCTTTCCGATTTTGTCGCGCGCTGGAACGGCTTGCCGATCGATTGATTGACGGTGACGGAATCTGCGTCGGAGATGGTAGCGGGGGCCGGATTCGAACCGGCGACCTCCGGATTATGATTCCGCTGCTCTAACCAGCTGAGCTACCCCGCCACATGCTTACGAGAAGCGGCCCGCTTATAGTGGCGGCGGCGAAACTGTCAAGGAACTGCGGCGCCGCTTCGCGGGCCCCGCCAAGCGCGACTTCGGCGACGGCTTGGGCGGCAATGCAAAAAAGAAGGGACGGCGGAAAACCGTCCCTTCCCCACCAACCACTCCGACACGGCGATTTATCCAGGCGAAGTCTCTGCGCCGGAGCAGGGCGACCAATGTGTTCGCCGTCGCCCATGAGCGAACTCTGCCCCAACTGGGACCGGATCGCGTTGCGACAAATCAATTGACCAAGGCGCGCGCGCCCCTTCGCTCTCATGCGCGCAAACAAAAAGCCCCGGGACGCGAAGCGGCCCGGGGCTTGGAAAGGGGTGGAGAGGCGCCTTCAGCTGCGGCGGTTGCCCATCAGGAACAGCAGCTGCTGGAACAAGTTGATGAAGTCGAGATAGAGCCGCAGCGCGCCGAAAATCGCCTTCTTCTCCGACGTTTCGTAGGCGTCGCCAGAGAAGTAGCCGTCCTTGATCGCCTGGGTGTCCCACGCCGTCAGGCCGGCGAAGATGCCGATGCCGACGATCGATAGCGCCCATTGCAGGCCGGTGCTCTGCAGGAACAGGTTGACGACGCTGGCGATGATCAGGCCGAACAGGCCCATCACCAGGAACGACCCCATCGCCGACAGGCTGCGCGAGGTGGTGTAGCCGTAGAGACTCAGCCCGCCGAAGGCGGCCGCCGTCTCGAAGAACACCAGGGCGATCGAAGCCTGGGTAAAGACCACGAACACCGTCGACAGAGACAGGCCCATCAGCGCCGCGAAGGCGAGGAAGATGAGGCGCGTCGTGCTCGCCGACATCGAATTGCGGCCGGCGGAAATGCCGAACACCAACGCCAGCGGCGCCAGCATCACGACCCAGCGCAGCGGCGAGATGTAGATCGCCTGCCCGAAGCTGGTCAGGCCGACGATGTGGCCGGTCGCCGATTCGACGACGCCGAGCTTGTAGGCGAAAAAGGCGATGACGCCGGTCAAGCCCAGCCCAAGCGTCATGTAGTTGTAAACGCCGAGCATATAGGCGCGCAGGCCCTGGTCGACCGATTCGGCGGACC
Source organism: Roseiarcus sp. (assembly GCA_049513815.1). GTDB lineage: Bacteria > Pseudomonadota > Alphaproteobacteria > Rhizobiales > Beijerinckiaceae > Roseiarcus. The sequence goes on from JBEKVR010000152.1 coordinate 4,129, forward strand.
GGGCGATGCCGACGCCGGCGCGGGCGTTGGCGTAGCGGTCATAGTCGGACATGAAATCCTCTCACGGGTCGCGGCGGGGGAAGCCGCGCTAGGCGGCTAATATGGTCGGAGCGGCCCGGCCGCGCAAGGGCCGCCAACGCCGCCTTTCCGCCTTGTAATGATGGCCGTCGGCCGCAATCGTTAACGCAATCGGCGCGCGAGCGGATGGCCTCAATCGCCGAACCCCGCCGGGCCGCCGAGATAGGCCGGCCGACGCATCACGCGCGGCAGCACGGCGAAGCCGATATAAATCACGGTCAGCGCCAGGAATACGTCGCCGAGCGCCATCACCTCCGCCTGTAGACGCACTTTCATCGCGATGACGCGCGTCGCCGCCACGGCCGCGTCGGAGCCGCGCGACGCCAGCGCCTGGGTGAGCGCCGCCAGCGTCTCGTCGGCGGCGGTCCGGCCCCAGACGACCGACTCGCGCAGCCGCTCGAGATGCAGGTCCATGCGCTTGTCGAGCAGAGTGTTGATCAGCGCCAGGCCGAAGGCGCCGCCGAGGTTGCGCGTCAGGTTGAACAGTCCGGAGGCGTTCTTGACTCGGTCCGGCGACATGGTGCCGAGCGCGAGATTGTTGATCGGCACCATGCACAACATCAGCGAGAAGCCGCGCAGGATCTGCGGCACGAACAACTCCCAGAAGTCCCAATCGGCGGTGACGTAGGACGACATCCAGGTGCCGGCGCCGAAGCCGACGAAGCCGATGGCGATCATCCATCGCGGGTCGATCTTGGTCATCAGTCTGCCCGACACCGGCGCCATGATGAACTGGCAGACGCCGGTGACGAACATCGTGTTGCCGATCATCAGCGGCGAGTAGCCGCGCACGACCGCCAAATAGACCGGATAGATGTAGGTGAGGCCGTAGAGGCCGATGCCGAGGATGAACGACAACGCACACCCCGACCAGAAATTGCGGTCGCGGAACGCGGTCAGGTCGACAATCGGATTGCGCGCGTTGGCGACGCGCCAGAAGAAGGCGATTGCGCCGGTGACCGACAGGATCGTCGCGTAGGTGATCGCCTCGCTTTCGAACCAGTCCTTCGACGGACCTTCCTCGAGGATGTATTCGAGCGCGCCGAGGAACGCGGCCATCGAAACGAGCCCGACCCAGTCGAAGTTGTGCAGCAGCTTGAGATTGGGATGGTCGAAATCAATCAGCAGCCACGCGGCGACTGTGACCATGATCCCTGGCGGGATGTTGACCAGGAACAGCCAGTGCCAGGAGAAATAGTCGGTCAGCAGGCCCCCCACCGTCGGGCCGATCGTCGGCGCCAGCGTCGCCACCAGGCCGATGATCGGCGCGACGATCGGCAGCTTGCTGCGTGGGAAGATGGTGTAGGCGGTGGCGAAGACGGTCGGGATCATGCCGCCGCCGATGAAGCCCTGCGCCGCTCGCCATATGATCATTTCGTCGATCGTCGTCGCCCGCGAGCAGAAGTAGCTCATCAGCGTGAAACCGGCGGCCGAGGCGACGAAGACCAAGCGGGTGGAGAACGCGCGCGACAAGAAGCCCGACAGCGGGATCATGATCACTTCGGCGATCAGATAGGCGGTCTGGACCCAGGTGACTTCGTCGGACGACGCCGACAGGCCGGCCTGAATCTGCTGCAGCGACGCCGAGACGATCTGGATGTCCAGGATCGCCATGAACATCCCGAACACCATGAAGACGAAGGCGAACAGCCGCTTGAGCTCGAAATACGGCTCCGCCCTGGCGCCTGGCGGCGCCGCGGTTGGGCTGAGCGCGACGGCGTCGCTCACTTCGCGGCGCTCGTCTCTGTCGCCGCGGCGCCGAGGCCGAACAGGCCGAGCAGAGTCGGACGCGGCTGGCTTTCGTCGCGGGTGTGAATGGTGGCGACGACCGAGAGCCCCGAGCGCAGCGGCTCGCGCGCCAGCGCTTCCGCCGCGATCGCAATCCTCACCGTCACCCGCTGCACGACCTTGGTGAAATTGCCGGTGGCGTTGTCTGGCGGCAGAAGCGAGAACTGCGCGCCTGAAGCGGGCGAAACCGATTCGACGACGCCCGCCACGACCCGTCCGTCAAACGAATCGACCGCGATATCAGCCCTTTGTCCTGGGCGAATCGCGTCGAGCTGAGTTTCCTTGAAATTGGCGTCGATATAGGCCGACTGCGTCGGCACAACCGCCAGCAGACGCGTGCCCGGCATCGCATACTGGCCGACCACCGCCGCCTTGTTGCCGACGACGCCGTCGAACGGCGCGCGAATTTCGGTAAAGGAGAGATCGCGTTCGGCCTTGGCCTCGGCGGTGACGAGTTCGCCGCGCACGCGCTCGGCTTCGGTCCGCTCGGCCTTGAGCACCTCGGCGGCGTCCTTGGCGCCGGCGAGCGCGGCGACGGCGGCGGTCTTGGCGGCGAGCGCCGCGGCCAGCGTCGCGGCGGCGCGGGCGCGGTCGGCGGTCGCCTGTTCGAGGCGCTGCTGCGAGCCGAAAGCGACGTTGGCGAGTTTCTGCGAACGGTCGAGTTCGAGCGCGGCGCGCTTTTCGTCGGCGACTGCGCCTTCCGCCTGGGCGTCGGTCGAGGCGATCTGGGCCGTGGCCTGGTCGATCGCCGCGTTCTGCGCCTCGATCTGCCGGCCGAAGCGCGCGATCGTCGCGTCCTGGGTGGCGATCTTGGCTTTGGCGGCGTCGACCGCGAGGCGATAGTCGCCGTCGTCGATGCGCGCCAGCAGGTCGCCGGCATGAACCTTCTGGTTTTCGGCGACCGGGACTTCGACGATGTGCCCGGCGACCTTGGCGGCGATCACGGAAGCATCGGCGCCGACATAGGCGTCGTCGGTCGAGACGAGGAAGCGCCCCTCGACGAACCAATTGTAGCCCCAATAGGCGCCATAGCCGAGCGCGGCCAAGGCGATGAGCGGCAGGACGAAGCGCCGCGGCGAGCGTGCGCGGCCGGGGGCGGTGGGAGGAGCGCCCCCAGCCGGCGGCTCGGCCGCGTCGCGACCCAGCGTTGCGATCTGTCCCGGTTCGCGCATCGGCGCGAGCGCGCCGGGCTCGCGCGCCGGCGCTCGGGCAAGTGGAGCGGTCTGGGCTTGGTCCTGTGACATGGGCTGCGCCCCACATTGGTGACCGAACCGTTCGGTCATTTTAGGTTGACATATCGCGGCCGGGCGTCTAAATCAAGCCCCGACCGAACCGTTCGGTCAAAATATGATGGACGATATGGCCGACGCAGTTTTGCCGACGGGGACGACGGGCGCGCAGGAAATCGGCCAGCCGGCGGCCGACGACGGCGTAAAGCGGCGGCAAATCATCGAAGGCGCACGCGAGATCTTCATGTCGGCGGGCTTCGACGCCGCCAGCATGAACGACATCGCGCGGGCGGCGGGCGTCTCCAAGGGAACGCTCTACGCCTATTTCGACTCCAAGGTCGCGTTGTTTGAGGCGCTGATCCGCGAAGAGCGCGCTCACCAACCCGAGCGCAACATGATGTTCCCGGCCGACGAGCCCGACCCAGCGAAAGCGCTGGCGATCTACGGCCGCCTGCTCGTAGCGCACATCACCCAGACGGAGGCGCTCACCCAAGCCCGCGTGGTCGCTTTCGCCGCGGCGAAATTCCCGCGCCTCGGCCAGGCGTTCTACGAAGCAGGCCCCCTGTTTGGCGTGCTCAAGCTAAAGGATCGGCTCGACGCGTTCGTCGCCGCGGGGACTCTCCAGATCGACGACACCACGCTGGCGGCGCGTCAGTTCATCGATCTGTGCATGGGCGACATCCTCAAACGGCTGCTGTTCATGGTTGTTACGTCGCTGTCGCAGGAGGAGATCGACCTCACCGTCGACTCGGCGGTCGCTGTGTTCCTCAAGGCCTACGGCGCGCCGCCGCGCGGCTGACAAATCGATCGCCGCTTCGTCCGCGCTTCGCCTTGCCTTCGCGTCGCCGCGTCGATATAGAACCCGCTCGCCGACCGCGGTTTGCTCCCATCGTCTAGCGGTCCAGGACGTCGCCCTCTCACGGCGAAAACTGGGGTTCGATTCCCCATGGGAGCGCCACTTCCCGATCCGCGTCGGCGGCCAAGACCAAGCCGGCGCGCGCTCGGCTCTACAGCTTCACGCTCTCGGCCGCTTCCTTGAGGATGCGCGCGCTGTCGCGCAGCGCCGCGCGCTCGGCCGAGTCGAAATGGGGCAGCAGCGTGCCGCGAATCCCGCCGGCGCCGACGATGCGCGGCAGCGACAGCGTCACGTCGACGACGCCTTCGATATTCTCGGCCCGCGCCGACACGGAAAGCAGCGCGTTTTCATTGCGGCCGATCGCCTGCACGATGCGCGACAGGCCGGCGCCGATGCCGAACCAGGTCGCGCCTTTGCCGGCGATGATGCGGTCGGCGGCGCGCCGGACGTCTTCTTCGATGCGGGCCCGCCCGGCGTCGTTCAGAGGCTTGCCGAGCTGGGTGGCGACGTCGATCACCGAAAGGCTGCCGACGGTGGCCCCCGACCACCACAGGACTTCCGAGTCGCCGTGCTCGCCGACGACATAGGCGTGGACCGAGCGCGACGAAATGCCGAGATGTTCGCCGAGCAGCGAGCGGAAGCGGGCGCTGTCGAGGATCGTTCCGGAGCCGAACACCCGCCCGTCGGGCAGGCCGGATATCCGCGCGGCGATGTCCGTCATGACGTCGACCGGATTCGAGGCGACCAGCAGGACGGCGTCCGGGGCGGCGCGGAGGACGGCGGGGATGATCTTGCCGAACACCGCCGCGTTGCGCTCGAGCAGGCCGAGCCGGGCTTCCCCCGGCCGCTGCGCGACGCCGGCCGCGAGGATGACGACGTCGGCGCCGGCCAATGCGTCGTAGCCGCCGGAGCGAACGAAGTTGGAATGGGCGAAGGGCGTCGCGTGCAGAATGTCCTGGGCCTGAGCGGCGGCCAGTTTCTCGTTGAGGTCGGTCAGGACGATCTCGTCGGCCGTCCCTTGCAGAACCATTGCATAGGCCGCGCTGCTGCCGACCGCGCCTGCTCCGACAACGCCGACCTTCATGCCTCGAGCTCCCTTTCGCCGCCGAACCCGGCCGTCTTCGGACGGGCGATCCGCCCAGTCTTTGCTCGGCGCCAAACTAGCGAGGTTTCCGCTCAACCGGAAGGCGGATCGGTTGGACGACGGCGGCGATTGGGCGATCATCCGCCGGCGGCCGATTCGATCGGCCTCGACGACAGGACCAGCGCTTGACCATCCCCGATACTCCAATCCTCGAGACGCCGCGCCTGCGTCTGCGCCCCCATCGCCTGGACGATTTCGAAAGCTACGCGGCGATGTGGGCCGAGCCGCAAGTCGTGCGCTTCATCGGCGGCAAGCCGATGTCGCGCGAGGCGGCGTGGATCCGCTTCCTGCGCCACGTCGGCCTTTGGCGTTATCTGGGGTTCGGCTTCTTTGCCCTGGAGGAGCGCGCAAGCGGCGCCTTCGTCGGCGAGGCGGGCTTCCACGATCTGCGCCGCACGATCGTCCCGTCGAACGAGGGGACAATGGAGGCGGGCTGGGCGCTCGTCCCGGCGATGCAGGGCCGGGGCCTCGCCGAGGAAGCGACGCGCGCCGCGATCGCCTGGGCCGACCGTGTCCACCCCGGCCTGCGCATGACCTGCATCATCCAGGTCGGCCATGCGGCCTCGCTGCGCGTCGCGGCGAAGCTCGGCTTCACGCCCTACGCCGAGACGACCTACCACGGCGATCTGGTGACGATGCTCGAGCGGCCGCGTCCGGCGCCGCCTCAAGCCTCGCCGAAGCCCAGCACGTCGGTCATCGAATAGAGGCCCGGCTTGCGGCCGTGCGCCCATAGGGCCGCCTTGAGCGCGCCGCGCGCGAACAGCGAGCGGTCCTCGGCGTGATGGGAGAGGACGACGCGCTCGCCGTCGCCGGCGAAAATGACGCTGTGGTCGCCGACCACTGTGCCGCCGCGCAGCGAGGCGAAGCCGATCGCGCCCGGCTTGCGCGGGCCGGTGATCCCGTCGCGGCCGCGCTCGGAATGGCCCTTGAGCTCGACCGCGCGCCCGTCGGCCGCCGCTTGGCCGAGCATCAGCGCCGTGCCCGAAGGCGCGTCGACCTTCATGCGGTGGTGCATTTCGATGATCTCGACGTCGTACTCGGCCCCGAGCGCGCGCGCCGCGTCGCGCACCAAACGCGCCAGCAGGTTGACGCCGAGGCTCATGTTGCCGGAGCGGACAATCGGCGCGTGGCGCGCGGCGACGGCGATTTTTTCGAGATCGGCCTCCGTCAGGCCGGTGGTGCCGACGACATGGGCGATGCGCGCCTGGGCGGCCAGCGCCGCCATTTCGACGCTTGCCGCTGGGGAGGAGAAATCGACGATTCCGTCGGCGGCGAGCGTCGCCGGCAGCGGGTCGTCGCTGATCATAATTCCGCTCGCGCCGACGCCGGCGAGCAGACCGGCGTCCGCGCCGAGCGCCGCCGCGCCGTGGCGCTCGATCGCGGCGGCGAGCGTCACCCCTGGCGTCTCGGCGATCGCCTTGATCAACATCCGTCCCATGCGCCCGGCGGCGCCGGTGACGATCAACCGCATGTCGGCCATTGCGCTCTCCTTGATCCAAGCCCTCAGGCCGGCTGCGTTCCGTCGTAACCTTCGATGATCACCAGGTCGCCGCGCGAGACGCGCTGGCGGATCGCCAATGCGCGCTGGTACTCCGGCGATTCGTAGCAGGCCAACGCGGTCGCGTAATCCTTGAATTCGATCACGACGTGGCGGCCGCGCAGCGCGCCTTCCTTCTGCGCGCTGCGCCCGGAGCGGACGAGGAACCGCGCGCCGTATTTGGCGAATGGCTCTTCGTTGGCGGCGAAATAGGCCTTGTAGCCCTCCGGGTCGTCAACATCGACGTGGGCGATCCAATAACCCTTGGCCATCCGCTTACGCCCCCTCGACCAGCACCATTTCCATCTCGCACGCGCCTTCTCGCAGCCGGCGCGCCGCCTGATATTGCTCGGAGTAGAAGTAGCGGCGGGCGGCGTCGTAGCTGTCGAACTCGAGCACGACGTTGCGCGCGCGCGCCTTGCCTTCGAGCGCCTCGTAGCGTCCGCCGCGCGCCAGCGCCTTGCCGCCGTGATCGGCGATCGCCTTGGTCGCGGCGGCGGCGTATTTGGCGTAGGCCTCGGGATCGAGAATATCGACGCGCGTAACGACGTAGCCCTTGGGCATCGGCGGCTCCTTTTCGGCGGCGGAGGATAGCGTCGTCGCTGGCGCGATCAAGGAAGGCGTCTCGACCTGCGACGTTTCGCTCGGGGTTCGATGGCGAACCCGGCGGCCTGCAAGCGCGCCGAAGGTCCCTTCTCCCGGCTCGCGGCTACGGGATTCACACGAGTGATTTGCCGCGGGCGATTGCGTAGCCGTCGAGCATAGCCGCCAAGCGGCGCCAGCCGTTGGCCATGGTTTTGGGTCCCGGCGGCTTGTAGTAGCCGTT
>JBEKVR010000153.1:0-11546 GCA_049513815.1 Roseiarcus sp.
GCCGTCGACGCGCGTGAAAGGCGGCGAGAATCGCAGGCGCGGCCCCTTCCACCGCGCTTCGCGCGGTCCCCCTCCCCCGCCTCGCGGGGGAGGATGCGGAGCGTTCCTGCTCGCCGCGCTCGTCGCGATCGCCTCGCCCGCCTTGGCCAAGCCGCAACGCGTTGTCTCGCTCAATCTGTGCGCCGACGAGCTGGCGCTGCGGCTCGCCGACCCCGGCGTCGTCAAGTCGGTGACCTGGCTGTCGCAGGACCCGCGCAACGCCAACCTGGCGGCGAAGGCTGCGGCGCTGCCGGCCAACGACGGCCACGCCGAGGAGGCGCTCGTCTACGACCCCGATCTCGTCCTGGTCGGCCCGTTCGCCGATCCGGCGTCGATCGCTTTGCTGAAGCAGGTCGGCGCCCCGGTCGTCGAAGTCGGCGCGCCGCAGACGCTCGACGGCGTGCGCCGGCAGATCCGCGATCTCGCCGCCGCGCTCGGCGAGCCGCAGCGCGGCGAGGCGCTGGTCGCCGCCATGGACGCGCGACTGGCGCGCGTCGTGGTCGATCCGGGCGGGCCGCGGCTGAAAGCGGTCGTGCTGCGGCCGAACGGTTTCACCGTCGGACCGGGCTCGCTGGTCGACGAAATCCTTACGCGCGCCGGCCTCGACAATCTCGCCGCGCGGCTCGACATCGCCGCCGACGAGCAGGTCCCGCTCGAAGTCGTGGCGCTGCTCGGCGCCGACGTCCTCATCCTCGATCGCGACGAAAACAGCGCGCCGTCGCTCGCCGACGCGGCCCTCGATCATCCAGCGATCGCCGCGCTGGCGCGGCGGATGACGATCATATCGCTACCGTCCCGCTTATGGACTTGCGGCGGCCCGGAAATCGTCGAGGCGGCCGAGCGGCTCGCCGCCGCCGCGGCGGCGGCGCGCGTAGCGAGGGCGACGCAATGAGTGCGCGCGCGGCAGGCGCTGACGTCCGCTATGGGCCCCTCGTCGCCGCGCTCGCGGCGTTGGCGCTTGTCGCCGCGCTGGTCTCGCTGATGGTCGGCTACGCGCGGCTCGACGTTCCGGCCGCGCTGGCCGACGCTTTCGCTGGCCGGTCGACCGTGGCGGCTGTAGTGCTCGAGCAGATCCGCCTGCCGCGTGCGGCGCTCGGGGCGATGGTCGGCTTCAGCCTCGGCCTCGCCGGCGCGGCGCTGCAGGGGCTGTTGCGCAATCCGCTCGCCGATCCCGGCGTCATCGGCGTCTCCGGCGGCGCGGCCTTGGGCGCGGTCGTCGTCTTCTATTCCGGCCTCGCCGGCGCCTTCGCCCTCGCCATGCCGCTCGGCGGCGTCGCCGGCGCGGTGCTTGCGGCGCTGCTGCTCTACGCGCTGGTCGGCCGCGGCGCCGGAACGATGACGCTGATTCTCGCTGGGGTGACGGTCAACAGCTTCGCCGGCGCGCTGACCGCGCTGGCGCTCAACTTGTCGCCCGACCCCTACGCCGCCTACGAAATCATGTTCTGGCTGATGGGCTCGCTCGCCGATCGCAGCCTGCCGCAATTGTGGCTTGCGCTGCCGTTGACCGTCGCCGGCTGGGCGCTGCTGCTCGCCAGCGCGCCGGCGCTCGACGCGCTGACGCTCGGCGAGGACACGGCGGCGAGCCTCGGCTTCGACCTTGGCCGCCTGCGCGCCCAGCTCATCGCCGGCGCGGCGCTGGCGGTCGGCGCGGCGGTGGCGGTCACCGGCGCGATCGGCTTCGTCGGCCTCGTCGCGCCGCACCTGCTGCGGCCGCTGGTCGGAAATCGCCCCGGCCGGCTGCTGCTGGTCAGCGGCCTCGGCGGCGCGATCGTCCTGCTCGTCGCCGACATCGTGGTACGGCTGATTCCCGTCCATCCCGAGTTGAAGCTCGGCGTGGCGACGGCGCTGATCGGCGCGCCGCTGCTCTACGGCCTGATCGATCGCATGCGAAAGGAGGCGTGATGCGCATCGAAGCGCGCGGCCTGGTCGTCCGCTTTGGCGAGCGCGCCGCGCTCGCCGGGGTCGACTGCGACCTCGTCTCGGGCGAGCTCGTCGGCCTGATCGGCCCCAACGGGGCGGGCAAGACCACGTTGCTGAGGGTTCTGGCCGGCTTGCAGCCGACGGACGCCGGCGAAGCGCGCTATAACCGCCTCAGCGCGGCGGAGCTGGGCCGGGCCGCGCTGGCGCGCCGCGTCGCCTATCTCGCCCAGAGCGGCCTCTCGCATTGGCCGCTGCGGGTCGACCATGTCGTCGCCCTCGGCCGTCTGCCGCACCGGCGGCCGTTCTCGCCGCCGTCCGCGGCCGATCGCGCCGCGGTCGAGGCCGCGCTGGCGGCGGCCGAGGTCGTCGAGCTGCGCGACCGGCCGATCGGCACGCTGTCGGGCGGCGAGCGCGCGCGGGCGCTGCTCGCTCGCGCCCTGGCGGTCGAAGCCGACATGCTGCTGGCCGACGAGCCGGTCGCAGCGTTGGATCCGCTGCACCAACTCAGGGCGATGGCGCTGCTGCGCGCCGCCGCGCGCAAAGGGGCAGGGGTGGTCGCCGTGCTGCACGACCTGACCCTGGCGACGCGCTTCTGCGACCGGCTGATCGTGCTCGCCGAGGGGCGGGTCGTCGCCGATGGGCCGCCGTCCGCGCTCACTGACGCCGTGCTGGCCGAGACCTATGGGGTGACGGCGCTGCGGGGCGAGCGCGACGGCGAGCCGTTCGTCGTCCCGTGGCGCGCGGCCGCGCCTAACCTTCGCAACTGACCGCGCTTGCAAAGCGGATCGCGAATTGCCATGGAAAGGTCATGCCTCGACAGTTCGTCATCGCCGACGACCATGCGTTGTTTCGCGCCGGTTTGCGGCTGCTGCTGACGGACGCCTGCGGTCCCGCCGAGGTTCGCGAGGCCGGCAGCCTGCCTGACTTGAAGTCGCTGCTCGAGGCCAATTCCGAGGTCGACCTCGCGGTCGTCGATCTGGCGATGCCGGGCATGAGGGGCGCCGCCTCGATTCGCGAATTGCGCCATACCTATCCACAGTTGCGCTGTGTAGTCATGTCCGGCTCGGAGCAGCGGCAGGACGTGCTCGACGCCCTCGCCGCCGGTGCCATCGGCTACATCCCCAAGTCGCTCGACCCGGAGGCGATGGTTGCCGCGATCCAGCAGGTCTTGGGCGGCGGCATCTATGCCCCGACGCTGCTGCTGACCGAACCGGTCGACGAGGACGAGCCGTCGTCGACGGTCGACCCCAACGTCATGGCGATGCTGACGCCCCGCCAATACGACGTGCTCCGTCTGCTCGGCAAAGGCCAGGCGAACAAGGAGATCGCGCGTGCGCTCGACATTTCCGAGGGCACGGTGAAGATCCATCTCGCCGCGATCTTCCGCGTGCTCGAGGTGCGCAACCGCACGGAGGCGGTGCTGAAGGCGAGCGCGCTCGACATCTGACGCCGCTGCGCCAAGCTTTCAACGCATCCCCTTGTCCGTCAAGGTGTTGAGGAAGGCGACGAGCGCGTCGACGTCGCGGTCGTCGAGCCGCGGCTTTTGCCCGGGCTTGCGGTCGTAGGGGACCTCCTCGACGTTGACGTTCGCCTTGTAGGCGCTCGGCAGGTCGTTGAACTTGTCGGCTTCGCCGGTCTTCAGCGCCGGATACCAGCGCTTCGGGTCGGTGTCGCGGGTGGCGTAGAAGGCGACCGCGTCGCGCAGCGAGGCGATGGCGCCGTTGTGGAAGTAGGGCGCGCGCACCGCGACGTTGCGCAGCGTCGGGACCTTGAAGGCGCCGCACAGCGAGGCGAGCGGAACCTCCTTCGGCAGAATCGCCTCGAGGCCCGGCCGCTTGCACAAGCCGAGATCGAAATTGAGCGGGTCGGCGTTGGCGGGGATCGCCGCGTTGCGCGGCGCGCCGAGCGCGTCATAGGTGAAATCGGTGAGCAGCCAGTCGGTCGGGTCCTTCGAGTCGGTCTTGCCGGCGTGGCAGGCGATGCAATTGCCGCGCTTGGGGTCGACGAACAGCGCCATCCCGCGCGCCTCGATCGGCGTGAGTCGCGCCTTGCCGCGCAGATAGTCGTCGAACTTGGAGGCGAAGGGCGCGAAGCGCTCGGAGGCTTCGTAGGCGAACAGGGATTGCGAGATCCGCTGGAATGCGGTCTTCGGGTCGGCGAACGCGTCCTGCCCAAAAACCGCAATCATCATCGGGGCGTAGGCTGCGGCGTTCACCTTCTCGACGACTGCGTCGGCGGATCGGTTGTTCATCTCGGCCGGGTTCATCAATGGGCCCGACGGTTGCTCGACGAGGTCGTTGGCGCGGCCGTCCCAGAACTGGCCGCCGCGCGCCTCGAGCTTGTTCTCGCCTTCGTCCTCGTCCTTGGCGAAGCCGAACGCCGGACTGTAGGCCATGTACATGATCGTCGGCGTCTTGCGATTGCCGAACTGGCCGGGGCGGCTGCCGAGGGCGACGGCGGCGATCGGCGAACCGTTGGCGCCCTGGAACGCGCGCTTGGGATCGTGGCACGACGAGCAGGCCAGACCCTTCGGCTCGGAGAGATTGGCGTCCTCGAAAAGCCGCTTGCCGAGCAGTTGCAGATCGCTCAGCGCGCGCTCGTCGTCCGCCCGCGGAAAACTCGGCGGTGGGTTCGGTTGGGTCTGCGATGTCGCGGGGAAGAAAAGAAAAACGGCAAACAGAATTGCTGGCGCAAAGGCGCGTCGAGCGGTCATTGTCGTCTCCGGGCTGGCGGGGTCAAGGCCCGCCGTCCTGTCGCTCTGACTATGGACGGCGCCGAATCCCGGCAACAAGAATCGTATTTATTTGAATATTTTGAAACTGGATCTTCATTTGAATAATTTGAAAATGCGGCCGCAAAATTTTGCCGCGCCGACGCTTTTTCAGTGGCGCGCCTTAGCGCCCGAGCGCGTCGATCAGCGTCGAGCGCAGCGCGCGCGGATCGACCGGCTTCGTCAGCCACGGCAGTCCGGAGCCGCGCAGCGCTGCGACCGCGGCGGGGTCGGTCGAACCGCTGATCATCACCACCGGCGGCGCGACGCCGCGTTCGCGCAGCGCCTCGACGAATTGCAGTCCGGTCGCCGAATCGTTGAGGTCGTAATCGACGATCAGCGCCTCCGGCTTGCCGGCGTCGATCGCGGCGCGCGCGGCGGGAATCGAGACGGCGGCGGCGGCGAGCGCGCCATAATCGGCGAATTCCTGCTTCATCGCCGCCGCGCTCAGCGCATCGTCGTCGAGAATGAGGATGCGGCGACCGGCGAGCGAGCCTTCGGGCGCGTCGACCCGCCGCACCGGGCGCGGCGCATGCGCCGCCTCGCGCAGCCACAGCGTGAAGACGCTGCCCTTGCCCGGGCGCGAGCGCAGCTCGACCGAGCCGCCCATCAGCGCCGCCAGGCGCTGGACGATCGACAGGCCGAGGCCGATGCCCTCGTTGGGGCCGTTGGGCGTCGCCTTGTCGCGGTGGAACTCCTCGAAAACGCGCGCCTGCCGGTCGGAGGCGACGCCGACGCCGGTGTCGGCGACCGCGATGCCGATCCGGCCGCGCCGGCGTCGGCAGCCGACCAGCACGCCGCCGCCGCGGGTGAATTTGAAGGCGTTGGCGATCAGGTTGCGCAGCGCCAACTCGACCAGCGTGCGGTCGCCGATGACCATGGCGGCGGTCGGGACGACGCGGTAGGCGAGGCCGCGGTCGCTCGCCACCGCGCTGAAGCCCGGCTCGAGAGCCGCGAACAGGTCGCTCAACGCCAGCGGCGCAAGCGACGGCTTGACCAGGCCGGCGTCGAGTTTGGAAATGTCGAGCAGGGTGTCGATCATCGCCCTGAGCGAGCGCAGCGAGTTGTCGAGGTTGCCGACCAGCTCGCCGCTTTCGCCGCCGCTCAGCCGGCGCGACAGGGCGCTGACGAACAGGGTCATGGCGTGCAGCGGTTGGCGCAAGTCGTGGCTCGCCGCGGCGAGGAAGCGCGACTTGGAGCGGATCGCCTCCATCGCCTCGTCGCGCGCCGCCTTCATTTGCGCCTCGAACGCGCGCTCGCGGGTGATGTCGAGCAGCAGCACGAAGCAGCCGAGCACCCGGCCGTTCTGGTCCTGGTCGGGATAGGCGAAGCCGCGCGCGACGTTGACCATGCCGCCGGCGAAATCGACTTTGGCCTCGAATTCGGCGTGGTCGCCGGCGAGGGCGCGCTCGATCCCCGGCTTGGCTGCGCCGCCGAAGTTGCGATCCGCCTCGCTCAGTTTGCGATTGAGGAAGGCGGAGGGCGGCGCGCCGGTCCATGCCTCGACGGTGGCGTTGACGAAGTGACAAACCAGATCGACGTCGTAATACGCGACAATCCCCGGAAGGCCGTCGGCCATCAGGTTGAGCATCTGCGCGTCGCACAGAAAGCGCGTCGTGCGCTCCATGCCGAGGCAATGGAAAGGCAGCTGAGGCTTGTTCATCGGCGGCGGCGTCTCGCGGGCGGTCCGCGTGAGAGTCCATATCTGCGCGGCGGCCTGGGCATTGACAAGGGCCCGGGACGGAATATGCCGAACGACATAGGTCGCCGTTAGGGCGTCTGGAGAATGGCGCCGCGCCTTGATTTCGGTCAAACGTCTGACCGTAAAAACAAGACAGGCGGAGAACAAAGATGAACGTCGCAGTCCGTCCCAGAGTTCAGGCCCTGCGCCAGGCGGGGGAAGTGCTCAATCTGGCCGATGTGACGACCTCGTTTTTTCCGTACAGCGAAGCGGTAATCGTCAGCTACGCGCCCGGCCAGGAAGTGGTGGGCGAAGGCGATCCGACTGACAATTACTTCCTTGTCGTGCGCGGCGTGTTCCGGGCGGTGAAAGTCACCCGCGACGGTCGCCGCCAGATCTTCGCTTTCTATATGGCCGGCGACATGTGCGGCCTCGAGCCGGACGACACCCACGGGCTGACGATCGAGGCGGTCAACGCCGGCACGATCGCGGCGCTATCGCGCCAGGTCTGTCGCGCGCGGATGAGCCGCGACCCTCAGTTCAACAACGCCGTGTTCGACAACGTCACCCGCGCGCTCGCCCGCGCCGTCGATCATATGACCATGGTTGGGCGCAGCTCGGCGGAAGAACGACTCGCTTGGTTCCTGTGGATGCTGGGCGACCGCGCGCGTGGACGGCGCGCCGCCTCGGTCGAGCTCGCCATGCAGCGTCAGGACATCGCCGACTATCTCGGCCTGACGATTGAGACGGTGAGCCGGACCTTCACCCATCTCAAGGCGCAGGGCCTTGTTGCGCTGCCGACGACCCGTCGGGTCGATATCCTCAGGCCCGATCTCCTGGAGCGACTTGCGTCCGCCGACAGAGACGCGCCGATCCGCTCCGCTCGCGCCGTCTGCTGACGACGCGCCCCGCGCCGTCCGCAGCGGCGGCGCGGCGCTGACCCTTGACGCGCCGCCCTCATCCTGGGGCGCCCGCGCGCAGCGAGAGCCTCGATTCGCCAACTCAAACAGAGATTAGCCGGCGCGCTCGTCGTTCGAGACGCGCCGCTGACGCGGCGCTGCTCACGCTGAGGGGCGCAGTCCATGCGCCGCTCGTCGTGCACGCCTTAATTGGCGAACAGCATCGGCGTGCGCGCGAGCGCCAACGAACCTCGGGTCGTGTCGCCGAGGATCCATTCCGTTGCGCGCAGGTGGCCGTAGCCGCCCAGCACCAGCAACGAAGCGCCGAAATGGTCGGCTTCCTCGGCCAGTGTGGTGGCGACGTCGCGGCCGCGGCTGTGGGCGCGGCGCGTCTCCACCGCAATCTCATGGCGGCCGAGGTGACGGGCGATCTCGGCGGTCGGATCGAGAGACCCGCTGTCGGCTGAGTCGTCGGGATCGACGGCGACGAAGCGCGTCAGCCGAGTCTGACGCAGGATCGGCAGCGCCTCGTGCAGCGCGCGGCTCGACTCGCGGCTGCCGTCCCAGGCGACGAGCGCGCGTTGCGGCAGGCCGCGGAACGCATAGGCGGCGGGCACGACCAGCAGCGGTCGGCCGGACTCGAACAGGCAACTGACGAACACCGCGCGCTCGAGATCAGTGCCGCCGTCGCGCGACCAGCCGAGCACGGTCAAGTCGGCGCAGCGCGCATGGCGGGCGCAAATCTGCCCGGCCTCCTGCTCGAAGGCGTCGACGCGCCGCAGTTCGTTGCGCGACGCCAGCTTGGCGTAGATCGCCTTGATCCGCCGCTCCGATTGCTCGGCTTCTTCGCTGGCTTGGCGCTGGGCGTGGATCCACGCTTCCGGCACGCGGGCGTTGGCCGCCGACATGGGATAGAATGGCACCAGACCGAACATCAGGCCGGTCAGATGGCCGCCAAACGCCGAGCAGAGCATGTCCGCGTAGACCAGCGCGTGCACAGACGCGTCGCTCTCGTCCTGCGACACCAGCACGTCGCGGTAGCCGAGAATCGCACAGTCTTTGGCAATCGTCGTTTCCATGGCCGCCATGGCCAGGCTGCTCCTCGGAGGTCCCCGCGCCGCGCGCGACGACGAAGGCCGCACACTCTTCTCAATTCGCTGCGCGACACGTTAGGCGCGCGCCAGCGATGTCCGTTGACATGGGTCAAGCCGTCAATTCGTCGCAGGCCGAAGCGCGCAAATCCGCCGATCAGAAGGCGTCGTGGCCATATATCCCTGCGACACACCGTCACAGGCGCGACCTTGCATGTGAACTGTCACATCGCCGTTGAGGGCCGATTTCCCTGCAATTCTGCATATGTGCGCGAGCGAGGGCGGCGCCTGTCGCAACGCCTGTGCGTCGTGTGTCGGGGTAGACGCATCCAAGCGTCGAAGCTAAAGCGCCTTAACAGCGGCGGCGCATGACTCCAGCCGCGAGCTTGACCTGAATCAAGACGGGCAAAAGGCCTTTGCCCAGTGTCGGGCGAGGATTCGTCAATACGTGCGGGGGGTTTCACATGCAGGCGGTCACGACGAGAAAGTCGATGCGCGGCGGCGAAGTCGGGCTGACGGCGGTGTTGGCCGTCCTGGCGCTGGCTTGCCTTTATATCGCCGCCAAGACCATCGAACCGGCTTACGCGTTCCATATGGCGCTTGGCGTCGTCTTCGCCGCGGCGGCCATCTTCGCCATCTTCCAGCGGTATTCGGCGCGACCGGCCGGAATGCCTCCGCTCGAGATCGACGGCAAGCCCAACTACAATTTCGGGCCGGTCAAATTCTGCTCTCTCGCGGCGCTGTTCTGGGGCGTGGCGGGCATGGCGGTGGGCATCTACATCGCCTTCGAGCTCGCCTTTCCCTGGCTCAACATCGCGCCCTGGTTCAACTTCGGCCGCCTGCGGCCGCTGCACACCTCGGCGGTGGTCTTCGCCTTCGGCGGCAACGTATTGCTCGCCACTTCGTTCTACGTCGTGCAGCGCACCTGCCGCGCCCGCCTCGCCGGCGATCTCGCGCCGTGGTTCGTCGTGCTCGGCTATCAAGTGTTCATTGCGCTCGCCGGGACCGGCTACCTGCTCGGCATCACCGAGGGCAAGGAATACGCCGAGCCGGAATGGTACGTCGACCTGTGGCTGACCGTCGTCTGGGTCATGTATCTGCTGGTGTTCGTCGGCACGCTGATGCGGCGCAAGGAGCCGCACGTCTACGTCGCCAACTGGTTCTTCCTGGCGATGATCCTGACCATCGCGATGCTGCATCTCGGCAACAACGCGACGATCCCGATCTCGCTGCTGTCGACCAAGTCGGTCATCCTATGGGGCGGCGTTCAGGACGCGATGTTCCAGTGGTGGTACGGCCACAACGCGGTCGGCTTCTTCCTCACCGCCGGCTTCCTCGGCATCATGTACTACTTCGTGCCGAAGCGGGCTGAGCGGCCGATCTATTCCTACCGGCTGTCGATCATCCACTTCTGGGCGCTGATCTTCCTCTACATCTGGGCCGGCCCGCACCATCTGCACTACACCGCTCTGCCGGATTGGGCGCAGACGCTCGGCATGACCTTCTCGATCATGCTGTGGATGCCCTCGTGGGGCGGCATGATCAACGGCCTGCTGACGCTGTCGGGCGCGTGGGACAAGCTGCGCACCGATCCCGTCCTGCGCATGCTGGTCGTGTCGGTCGCCTTCTACGGCATGTCGACCTTCGAAGGCCCGGCGATGTCGATCAAGACGGTCAACTCGCTGTCGCACTATACCGACTGGACGGTCGGCCACGTGCACTCCGGCGCGCTCGGCTGGGTCGCCTACGTGTCATTCGGCGCGCTCTACTGCATGATTCCGTGGCTGTGGAACAAGCGCGACCTGTACTCGATCCGCCTTGTGAACTGGCACTTCTGGATCTCGACGCTCGGCATCGTGCTCTACATCACCTCGATGTGGGTGTCGGGCATCCTGCAAGGCCTGATGTGGCGCTCCTACACGCCGCAAGGCTACCTCGAGTACTCGTTCATCGAGACCGTGGCGGCGATGCATCCGTTCTACATTATCCGCGCGCTCGGCGGCGTGCTGTTTATCACCGGCTACTTGCTGATGATCTACAACGTCTGGATGACGATCCGCTCGGGCGAGGCCGCTCAGGCCGACGCTCAACCTTCCCTCCAGCCCGCCGAATGAGGAGCTGACCGATGAGCAGCGGGTCCCACACGTCCAACACCGCGGGCCTCTTCGCCAAGCACCACATCTTGGAGAAGAATCCGATCCTGCTGGCGATCGCGATCCTGATCGTCGTCTCGATCGGCGGCATCGTCCAAATCGTGCCTCTGTTCTATCTGCAGAGCACAGTCGAGAAGGTCGACGGCATGCGGCCTTACACGCCGCTCGAACTCGCCGGCCGCAACATCTTCGTGCGCGAGGGCTGCTACCTCTGCCACAGCCAGATGATCCGCTCGCTGCGCGACGAGGTTGAGCGCTACGGCCACTATTCGCTGGCGGCCGAGAGCATGTACGACCATCCGTTCCAATGGGGCTCGAAGCGTAACGGTCCCGATCTCGCCCGCGTCGGCCTGAAGTACACCGACACCTGGCAGGTCGCGCACCTGAAGGATCCGCGCTCGGTCGTGCCGCAGTCGATCATGCCGAGCTACGCGTTCCTTGCTGCGACGCCGCTCGATACGCGCGAACTCGCCCAGTACATGAAGGTCAACCAGATCGTCGGCGTTCCCTACACCGACGAAGACATCGCCAAGGCGGTCGACGACATCAAGGTTCAAGTCAATCCCGACAGCCCTGACGCCGCCGCGTTCCAGCAGCGCTATCCGAAGGCCCAACTGCGCAAGTTCGACGCCGAGACGGCCGACGTGACCGAAGCCGACGCGCTCGTCGCCTATCTGCAGATGCTCGGCACCCTGGTCGACTTCAAGCTTTACGACGACAAGGCGAATCTGCGCTGAGGGGGGGGGGAACGACCATGTCTTCGACCTACGAAACGTTGGCGGAGTTCGCCCGCTCGGGGGGGCCGATCTACTGCTTCGCATTGTTCCTGGGGGTGCTGGTCTACGCTCTGTGGCCGGCCAATGGCGAAACTTTCAAGAAAGCGGCCGAGTCGCCGCTGCGCGAGGACTGAGCGATGGCGACGAGCGATAAAATCCAAGTCGATTCGGTCACGGGCCAGACCACAACCGGCCACGAGTGGGACGGAATCCGCGA
>JBEKVR010000154.1:0-11532 GCA_049513815.1 Roseiarcus sp.
GAAGGCTCGCCAAGGATTGGGAGTGCCTCAATCGCAAGGCGCTCGCCTTTCTCAAGCTCGCCTCTATCCGCCTCATGACGCGAAAGTTATGCAATTCAAGATAATGTTCCCGGACAGACTCTCAGACCGCAGCCTTTGGGTCGACGCCAATCCGAAGGAGTCGGACCTCACTTACGTTCACGCCGGCCAGCCGGCGAGCGTGACGATCGACACCTTCCCTGGGCGCGACTTCAAGGGTCGGATCTGTTCGATCGCGCCCGGCACCGGCGCGCAATTCTCGATCCTGCCGGCGCAGAACGCGAGCGGCAATTGGGTGAAGGTGGTGCAGCGCGTGCCGTTGCGCTTCTGCTTCGACCCCAGCGAGAACACTGAGGGCCTGCGCTCCGGCATGAGCGCGTACGTCTCGATCGACACCGGGCGCACGCGCTCGCTCGGCGAGCTGTTGATCTCGCCCTTTGTCTGGATCGAGTCCTGGTTCGTCTCGCCGTCGGCCGCCAAGGTGGCGGGTCAGTGAGCCAGCGCTTGCCGCCGTTACCGCGCGCGCGGGTTTAGGTTCTCGGGCCGAGAGCGGTCGTTCTAGCGCCGTTGAGCCGACCGGATGTAAACCGGCGTCGCTCGCCGGCGATTTTGGGAGCGAAAATAGAAGCCTTTCGAACCTCGCTGCTTGAGGTCTTAGCGCCGTTCTTTCCCGACTCGGTTGGCGTTGAGATCATCGAGTGAGACTGTTCGCGACTTTCAATACGCCAGCCTATCTGGTCGTGGCGGGCGTCAGGCCACCGCCTACAGCTCGAGCTTAACGTTGTCGAAGCCACCGTTCTTGGCGGCACGAACGACGGGTTGCCGTCTTGACCGCAGCCTCACAAGAGCGATCTAACCGGCCGCCCCCCGGCTCCGAGCGTCCGTCCCTCTGTCCGACCGATTCAGCTCGCCCGTCAGTTTCGCGACCTGCTCCGCCCACAGCCGCAGCGCCTGTCGCTTCTCTCGCGCGCGATCGTACTGATCATAGTGCCTCGCCGTGACGCTTGTTCGCACGTGGTTTAGACAGGCGGAAACGTCTTCGGCGGGAACCCCGGACGCCGCGAGTCTCGTTGCGAGCGTGCGGCGCAGATCGTGGGCAGACGGCCGCTCTGACGTCCAGGTCTCGACGCCCGGCTCACGCCTGCCCTCGCTGTCCTTCGCGGTGCGCAAGGCGTTGCCGAACCGAATCATTGCGACCGACAGCGCATGCCCGTCGATCGGCCGCTTCGGATCGCCCGGCGATGCGAGAAGCAGGCGCGCGGTCGCGCCCTCGCGCTTCGTCCCCACGGCTCGCTCGATGAGGTCGGCGACGATCTGCCGCGCCCGCTCGCTCAAGGGGACGACGTGCGCCCGGCCGTTCTTCGAGCGCGCCGCTGGGATCGTCCACGTCGCCTGGTCGGCGTCATCGAGGCGCTCGAACTCCCTGATTTCCGCTCCCGCCAGCTCGCCCACGCGCACCCCTGTCAGCAGAACAAGCCGCAGCGCCTGGCCCATGCGCGCCGAGTTCGGCGGGTCGCCGATCCGACGCCAGAACAAACGGATTTCGTCGTCTGACAACACGCGCGTCGCCCGCCTCTCCTTCGAGCGCTTCTTGAGGCGGGCGCACGGATTGGCGGCGACGAGCTCGGCGTCGAGCGCGAAGCTGAAGATCTTCGAGATCAGCGCTTGCACGCGATTGGCCTGAATCGGCGACCCTTTCGCGACGACGCCCTCGCACAGCGCGATGACATCGCCCCGCCCGATCCCGTCGAACCGCCGCATCCGCCACTGCGGCAGCACGTGCAGGTTGAGGTTTCGCTCATCCGCCTCGGCGGTCTTCTTGTGGCGGCGCGCGCGTTCGACCATGTACCGAGCCGCGAGGACTTCGAAAGTGCGGCTTGCCGATTCTTCGCGATCCCGACGCTTCTTTTCGACCGGGTTGACGCCGCTCGCAACCACTCGCCTCAGTTCGAGCGCGCGCTCGCGCGCCGCGTGAAGGCTGACGTCCGGATAGGCGCCGATCGTCGCGCGGGTTAGCCTTCTCGTGTGGGGATCGCGAAATCGCAGCGACCAGCTTTTCGCTCCGTTGGGCGTGACGCGGAACGTCAGGCCGAAGCAGCGCAAGTCGGCGACTTCGAGCCGACGGCCGTCCGGCGGCGTCGCCGATCGGACGAAAATGTCGGTCAGCAGCTTTTTCATTGGACCCCACCTTCACGGCGGCCCGCGCGGCGATACCACCCGCACCGGTGGGGGCACACTGGGGGCACAAAACATCCCGCCTCACCCCGCCTAAGCGCGAACGTCCGCGAACGGTAACAAGCCTAACTAATTGATATATAATAGTCAAGTCCGTTCGCAGTTGTTCGCCGCTATTCGCTGTTACGCGACTGTTAATCGAATGGTCGCAGGTTCGAGTCCTGCTCGGCGAGCCACCGCACTTTTAGCCGCAAAACGCCGCCCCGGACCCGCGCTGGCCGCCGCGACGCTGTTGTGCTAGAGGTCGCGCGGAGGGTAGCGTAGGGGCGATGCGTTTCACGATCTCCTCGGGTACGGAACTGCGGCCGATCGTCGATCGGCGCGACGACGCGCGCGCCGCGCGCGAACTCGTCGCGACCCTGGTGAGGCACAAGCGGCCGAACGTCCGCATCCACGACGGCGAAGGCCGTTTCGTGTCGATCGCGGCGCTCGAGCGGCTGGCGGCCCAGGAACTGACGAGCGACCGCTGAAGCCGGTTTCGGTCGGCGAGCGTCAGCGCGCCGGGGACGGATTCGTCGTTGGTTTTGCCGGCACCACGAAGATCTGCCCGATGTAGATCAGGTTCGGATCGCGGATCTGCGAGGCGTTGGCGGAAAAGATGTCGGCGTAGCGCAACCCGTCGCCGTAGTACTTGATCGCCAGATCCCACAGATTGTCGCCCTTCACGACGGTGTAGGTCAGCACTTCGGGGACGACCGCATGGGCGGCGGTCGCGACCGGCGTCTCGCTGGCCGCCGACGTTTGCGCCGGCGCGGGGGCCGACGGCGCCGGCTGCGCGGCGACGCTCACGCTCGGAGCCGGCGCAGGCGCGACCGGAGTCGCTGCGGCGCTGGCGGCGGGCGTCGGTTCGGCGGTGGCGACAGCTGCGGTCGGCGACGGCGTCGGCTCGGTCGTCGCGACGGGCGTCGAAGCGACGGGCGTGGCGGCGGCGGCCGTAGACGCAACAGGCGTGGAGGCGGCAGGCGTCGGCTCGACGACGGCGGGCGAGGCCGGCGACGACGCCGCGGGCGAAGGCGACGCGGTGGGCGCGGCCGGCGCCACGCTGGCGACGGCTTCACGCTGCGGATAGACGAACGGCGACTCGGCGCGCGCCAGCACGGTCCCCGCGGCGTCGACCACCGCCGCTTCGAGGACGTAATCGCCGGCGGTCACGCCGCGCTCGATCGTCAGCCGCCATTCGCCGTCGGCGCCGGCGACCACCTCGGCAAGCACGGCGTTGTTCAGCCGCAGGCGGACGTGCGCTCCGGGCGGGGCGGAGCCAACCGCCTCGAGGCCGGCCGGATCGACCGGCCGCACGCTGGCGACCGCGACGGCGATCGTCGCCGTCGGCGTTGGGCTCGGTTTCGCGGCGGGCGCCGGCGTCGATGCGGCGGCGCTTGCGGTCGCGGCCGGCGTCGACGCGGCGGCGCTGGCGGTCGGGGTCGGCGGCGGGGCCGCGCTTGCGGCCGGAGTCGAAGTCGGGGTCGGGGTCGGGGTCGCCGCCGCGGCGACAGTCGGCCGCGGGGTCGGCTTGGCGGCGGCAGGCGAAGGCGTCGCCGCCGGCGCGGCGGCGACTGCGGCCGCCGGCGCCGCGACTTCGACGACGACCACGTCGGAAACCTGCGGCGCGCCGTCGCCGGCCTTGGCCGACAGGCGCAAGGAATGGCGTCCGGGACTGAACGTGGGCGGCAGGATGACGAACTGCCCCGCGTCATTGGCGACGACGTCGCCGATCGCCTTGCCGTCGTCGCTGAGATCCACCCGCGCGCCCGGCGCGGCGCGCCCGGCGACGACCGCGTCGCCGCTCGGCTCGACCCGCACGACGTCGAAGGCGGGCGTCGGCGCCGTGGACGGCGCTGCGGCGGCGGTCGGCGGCTTGGCGACGCTGGGCTGGGCTGTCGGCGCCGCTGCGGGCGAACGCGCGGCCGGCGTCGGCGCGAACGTCGCGGTGACGACCGAGACCGGCGGCGCGCCGCGCGGCTGAACGGCCAGGAACCAGTAGGCGATCGCCGCAACCATCGCCGCGGCTGCGAGCCCGCCAACTGTGAAAATCAATACCTTGGACCGCATGGCGGCGCCCCTTCCCCTGCGAATCGAGCATAGTTCGCCCGGCGGCGCCGAAGCAACGCGCGACGCTCGACTGCGACGGAAAGTCAGGGGACGACGCGTCCCGGCCCCTCGTCCGCCCGCTCAGGGCGATCGCCGGCGAAGATTTGTCGATTGTCGCGACGATTCCGTAACCTTGCGCAGTCTTTCCCCTCTCCCCCGTCCGCCGCGCCGAAGTTTCAGCGGTTAGATTATCCATTCGTTTAACTAAGACATGTCATTCCGAAGCGTTTCCGGGCTCGGCGCGTCGCGGCGACGACGGGTCGTGGACTCGACCAAAACGGGTTTGGCCATGCGTTTCCCCTCTCCGATCCGCTTCCTCGTCGACCGGCGCGGCAACGTCGCGATGATGTATGCGTTGATGCTGCCGGTGCTGCTGTTCGGCGCCGGGTTCGCCGTCGACTACACCCACGCGATGCAGGTGCAGACCAAGCTCGACGCCGCGGCCGACGCGGCGGCGCTCGCCGCGCTGACGCCGGCGATGATGCAGCAGTCCAACGCTGCGGCGCAGACGGCGGCGACGAACCTCTTCAACGCCGAGGCCAACGCCCAAGGTTCGCTCGTCGCCGGCAAGACCAACGTCACCGTCACGGTCACCACGCCCACCGGCAGCCCGCTCGTGCGCAACGTAACGGTGTCCTACACCGCGGCCAACACGAATATCTTCGCCGGCGTTCTCGGCTATTCGGCGCTCGGCCTCGCAGGTAGTTCGACCGCCACCGCCTCGGCCGCGGCCAACATGAACTTCTACCTGTTGCTCGACAATTCGCCGTCGATGGCCCTGCCGGCGACTTCTGCTGGCATCACTCAGATGGAGAATCTGACAAAGATCACCGCAACCACGAAAGGCTATCAAGGCTGGGAGAAAGGCGCGTTCCAGGGTTGCGCGTTCGCCTGTCATCAGGCGATCGTCGGCAATCCCGACACGGCGGGAAATCCTTGCGCGGACGGCACCGCTCCAACCATCAACGGCAGCTACACTGACTACACCACGGGACAAAGCAGCCCCACAGAACCCATGTACTGCGACACCACCAAACATGGGGCGCAGATCGACAATTTCGCGTTGGCGAGAAAGAACAACATTCAGTTGCGCCTTGACGCCCTCAACACCGGGATCAGCGATCTGACGGCCTACGCCGAGCAGTTCCGGACTCAGCAGGCCTCCCCTCCGACATATGAGTTCGCCGCGTACGAAATGGATTCGTCGTGGCAGATCGGCATGTCAAGCCTGACGAGTCCCCAATACAACCAGCTAATGGGGCTAACGACGAGCTACGTCTCCGGTTGGTCGACCGCCTCGGCGAATTTCGGCGTCATGGAGTACTATTCGAACAACCACCAGTGCGGCAACGCCGCCTGCACCAGCGACGGCGGCGGCGGCGACTGGGCGACGAACTACGACAACGCACTGGGCGCGATGAACACAATCATGCCAAACCCTGGCCAGGGCACTACCGTCGCCGGCGACAAGCCGAAGGAAGTGCTGTTTTTGGTCACCGACGGCGTCGAAGATGAACTCAACGCGCCCTCATGCAGCCAGCTGCTGACCGGCAGCCGATGCCAGTCGCCGATCAACCCTTCGCTGTGCACGACGATCAAGAATCGTGGAATCTACATCGCGATTCTCTACACGGACTATTACCCCGTGACCGCGAACGGGACGGTTGACAATTGGTATACGAAATATGTCTCGCCTTACAATGCGCAGCCGTCTGACCCAACACAGCCGCCGACCCAATCGCTGATCTACCAGCAACTGCAAAACTGCGCTTCGCCCGGCATGTTCATCGAGGCGGGCTTGGACGGTAACTTAAGCGCCGGTCTGGAGGCTCTTTTCGCCAACGTCATGTCCGCGCGTTTGACGCAGTGACGCAGAGCGGGCACGCAACCCAATGCGCGGCTCAACGCCGCGCATGACGCGCCGACGGTGTAATCGCGCGAAAGGGCGCTGACGCGAGCAACCGTTGGCGAGGGTGCACTGCCCTCCGCGGACGGCGGGCGCGCAAGGCGGGTTGCTGCGCACGCGCCGAGCGGTCCGAGTTGGTCAGGATCGATCTTTGACCCGCCCCGCGCCGCCGCCATGCGCCCTCCTCCTCCGCGAAGCGGGGGGGAATGCAACGCCCTTCGTTCAAGAATTCAGCGTTCAAGGCCGCGCATGACGCGGAGAGGAAGGCGTCAACTGTGTGACATGCAATCCGTGCAGGAGATGCTCGTCGACCGTCGCGGCGTCAGATAGATGGCGTCGTGCAACGTCAACGCCGTGGCCGGGGTGTAGATGTTGAGCGGTGTGTAGTTGTAAGCGGTCTCGCCGAGGACAAGATAGCTGTTCGCTTGGCCGACGCCGAGGCCAGTCGGGAGAGTTATCGTCGAACCCGCCAGCCGCGCGGTCGCGCCGTTGTAGGGCTCGCTCCATAACACAGTGGCCTTGGTCGTGTCGGCGGAATTGACCTGCACTTCAGAGATCACCATCGTCAGATTGGCGGGGTTGTAAGGCTGGATCACCGCCGAGGCGGCGCACAGGTCGTTGTCGATCGTGCCGTGCACCACCACCGAGGCGCCGCTGCTGAATTGGGTCGGCGCGGCCTGGGTGACGAGGTCGGTGACCGTGCGCGCGGTCAGCGTCACCTTGCGCTGTACGGCGAAAGCTTCGGCGCCATAGATCAGCAGCGCGAACATGGTCAGCGCCACCGGCAGGATCAGCGCCGCTTCGACCGCCGCCGTGGCGCGCGTGTCGTCGCGCAGCGCGCGTCCGGCGCGCGCCGCCGGGCGCAGTATAGGCGAAAGGGCGCGCAGTCGACTCATTGCTCGACCATGAAGACCTGAGTGGACATCATCAGATAGGTGCCGTTGCCGAGGTTGGCGAAGCTGACGCCGAGCGGCAGGCCGAGCACCGGCCATTGATACAGGACTTGCAGGACGCCGATCTGGCCGGGCTGCGGCTGCTGATAGGGCATAGCGTTGACGAGCGTGCCATTGGCGTTGAAGGCCGGGGCGGCGGTGCTGACCGAGCAAGTCGACGCCGCCGGTTGGAGCCCGACGATGACGCTGGCGCAATTGAACAGCGCCGGCATGTTGCCGCACACCGTCGCCTCGAATTGCGCGGCGGTCAGCGAGGTGGTCTGGTTGGTCAGCACCTGGCGCGCCGCCGCCTCGGCGGCCGTCTCGAGGTATGCGTTGCAGATATAGATGATCGCGCACTGCACTGCGGCGTAGATCACCACGATGAAGATCGGCGCGACCAGGGCGAACTCCGCCGCCGGCCCGCCGTCCTGGCGGGTCGCGAAGGCGGCGGCGGCGCGTCGGCCGGCGCTCAGAACGCGTCGAAGCAATCGCATGGGTCAGCGTCAATGCCCGTTTCGGTCGGGCGATAGTGACAGCGAGGAATTACGGGAGGGTTACGCAAGACGACGAAACTCTGCGGCATTTGTCGCTTCTCCAATCTGAGCGGACCTCGCCTCCCGTAGGGGTTGACGAAGCCGGCCGCGGACCGCCAAAAGGCCGCTGGCAATGGGAACCGTCATGCCGCTGACCGCCGCCGATCTCGTCGCCCTGCTCGACCTCGAACCCGCCGGCGTCGACCGCTTCATCGGCCGCTCGCCGGACATGGGTTGGGCCCGGGTCTATGGCGGGCAGGTGGTCGCCCAGGCGCTGGTCGCCGCCGTGCGCACCGTACCCGCGCGGTCGCCTCATTCCCTCCACGCCTATTTCCTGCTGGGAGGCGATCCCGCCGAGCCGATCCTGTTCGAGGTCGAGCGGGTGCGCGACGGCCGCAGCTTCTCGACCCGCCGGGTGAGGGCCAGCCAGCGCGGCGAACCGATCTTCGTCCTCTCCGCCTCGTTCCAAATCGCCGAGGACGGCCCCGAGCACCAGGCGCCGGCGCCCGCGGCACCGCCGCCGGAGCAGATCGTCGACCCTCAGGCGGCGCTCGCCGCGATGCCCGAACCCGCGCGTAAGCGCCTGCAAACGCTGTTCGATCGCGTTCGCCCGATCGAGTTCCGGCCGATGGATATGCGCCGCTACGCGCCGTTGCGCGCCGGCGAGACGCGCGCGGCCGAGCAATCGGTGTGGATCCGCATCGGCGGCCCGCTTCCCGACGATCCGACGATCCACACAGCGGCGCTCGCTTATCTGTCTGACATGACGCTGCTCGACACGGCGCTGGTCGCCCATGGCCACGCCATTTTCGACGGCCGCCATCAGGTCGCGAGCCTCGATCACGCGCTGTGGCTGCACCGCCCGTGCCGCGCCGACGAGTGGCTGCTTTACGCGCAGGACAGCCCGAGCGCCGGCGGCGCGCGCGCGCTGACCCGCGGAATGCTGTTCAGCCGCGACGGCGCTCTGGTCGCCAGTGTGGCCCAGGAAGGGCTTATCCGCCCGATCGGCGCGGCGCCGCGCGCCTGACTGTTTTTTAGGCGCCTAATTGTTCGCCATTGTCGCGATCGGTCCCCCGTCAATCAGGCAGCCGTCCCCCGAGTCGGCGAAATCATCATAGTTGTCCTCGCGTTAATCCTACAGCAGGCGCTGGCACGACCCTTGTAAGGAGGGCGGCGCACCGCGCGCTGACGCGCCCGGTCGACCATTGCACGAGGGAAGCGCGGCTCATCTTCGATCCGCGTCGCGACCTCCAAAACGGGGCGAGGCTCATGAAAATCGTAATGGCCATCATCAAGCCGTTCAAACTCGAGGAGGTGCGCGACGCGCTCACCGCTATCGGCGTTCACGGCCTGACAGTGACCGAAGTGAAAGGCTACGGCCGACAGAAGGGTCACACTGAGATTTATCGCGGCGCTGAATACGCCGTCAGCTTTCTGCCGAAGCTGAAAATTGAGGTCGCGGTCAACGCCGAGCTCGTCGACAAAGTGGTCGACGCGATCGTCGCCGCCGCCCGCACCGGCCAGATCGGCGACGGCAAGATCTTCATCACGAACATCGAATCGGCTGTTCGCATCCGCACGGGCGAGAAGGACAGGGACGCCCTCTGAGCCAACCATTCCTTTTGAATCGGAGACTTAAACGATGAATCTGACTCGGTTCCTCAAAGGCTTGGCGCCCGCGCTGGCGGTAGCCGCGCTGATCGGCTTCTCCGCCCCCGCGCCGTCTTTCGCTGACGACGCGACCCCGACGCCGGCAGCGTCTGCGCCGGCCGCAGCCGCCGCGGCGCCGGCCGCCGCCGCGCCTGCCGCGGCCGCTCCGGCCGCCGCCGCCGTCAAGCCCCCGCCGCCGGCGACTCCCGCCTGCGCCGCCGGCGTCGCGGCGATCGACGCCACCGACAAATACGCGGCCGTCGCGGCGGTCCCCGCCGTTCTGACGAACTGCACGCCGTCGGGCGGCGACACCGCCTGGATGCTGACCTCCGTCGCGCTCGTGCTGATGATGACGATCCCCGGCCTCGGCCTCTTCTACGGCGGCATGGTCCGCAAGAAGAACGTCGGCGACACCGTGATGACCAGTTTCGCCATCACCTGTCTGGTGACGGTCCTCTACGCGGTCTTCACCTACAGCCTGTCGTTCACTTCGGGCGGCGGCTTCATCGGCGGGCTCAGTCGCGCGTTCCTGCAAGGGATTCTCAGCGACGTGAACAACGGCGGCATCGGCAACCCCAATCCGCTGGCGCCGACGATCCCTGAGACCGTCTACATGTGCTTCCAGATGACCTTCGCGATCATCACCCCGGCCCTGATCGCCGGCGCCTTCGCGGAGCGCATGAAGTTCTCGGCCATGCTGTGGTTCATCGGCCTGTGGGCGATCCTCGTCTACGCTCCGGTGGCGCACTGGGTCTGGGGTCCGGACGGCATGTTCTCGACCGCCAACCTCGACGACAAGGGCAACTTCGCCGGTTGGAAGGTGGTTCTCGACTACGCCGGCGGCACGGTCGTTCACATCAACGCCGGCGTCGCCGGCCTGATGACCGCCATCATGCTCGGCAAGCGCCGCGACTCCGGCCCTGGCCACAACATGGTCCTGACCTTCATCGGCGCGGGCCTGCTGTGGGTCGGCTGGTTCGGCTTCAACGCCGGCTCGGCGGTCAGCGCGGGCGTGCAGGCCGGCATGGCGATGACCGTCACCCAGATCGCCACTGCCGTCGCGGCGCTCACCTGGATGTTCGTCGAATGGGCGCATCGCGGCAAGCCGACGGTCATCGGCATCTGCTCCGGCGCCGTCGCCGGTCTGGTCGCCATCACCCCGGCCTCCGGCTTTGTCGGCCCGATCGGCTCGATGGTGATCGGCGTCGCCTGCGGCGTCGGCTGCTACCTCGGCGCCACCGCGCTCAAGCACGCCTTCGGCTACGACGACGCGCTTGACTGCTTCGGCGTCCATGGCGTCGGCGGCGTCATCGGCGCGATCCTGACCGGCGTGTTCGCGGTCAATCAGTACAGCGGCCACTCCGGCCTCATCGAAGGCAACCCGGGCCAGGTGATCAACCAGCTGATCGGCATCGGCACCGTCATCATCTACGACGGCATCGTCTCGCTGATCATCCTCAAGGTCATCGACATGGTCATCGGGCTGCGCGTCAGCGACGACGTCGAGCGCGACGGCCTCGATCTCGCCCTGCACGGCGAAGTCGTTCAGTAAGGCGTACCCTCCCCCCGGTCCGGCGGTTCCTCCCCCGCCGGACCGGTCCTTCGTGGTTCCTCCCCGACTTGGACGCCTCCTGGGCGTCCTCTTTTTTTGCCCGCCGCGGCGCGGCGCCCGAATTGTTAAGGTTAGGCCGACATTAACTCGCTCCGCCTAGCATTTCCGGCAGAGCCGCGTGCGTTCGCCACGGCCGGTCGAAGCGGTCGAGCGATGCGCACCACGACGTTCACGTTTCTGGACTACCTGCCCGACTCGCTGCGGGAGGCGCCGAAGCGGCGGGCGGCGGAGTTCGTCGGCCTGGGCGTGCTCGCCGCGCTCGTCGCCGCCTGCGCGGCGCTGGTGACCTGGTCGGTCGCCGACCCCAGTCTCAACCACGCTGCGTCGGCCCCGATCCACAACCTGCTCGGCCGTCCTGGCGCCATCGTCGCCGACGTCGCGATGCAGTTCTTCGGCCTCGGCTGCGTCGCGGCGCTGATTCCGCCCGCCCATTGGGGCTGGCGCCTGACCACCGAGAAGCGCCTCGACCGCATCCGCAACAAGCTCATCCTGTGGGCGATCGGCTGGACGCTGGCGGCGGGCTGCGCGTCGACGTTGCCGATTCCGGCAAGCTGG
>JBEKVR010000155.1:0-11494 GCA_049513815.1 Roseiarcus sp.
CGGTCTTCGACTCGCCCGCAGCGAATCGAGAAGGGTTAGTCTTGGAATGGATTGTGCACGAGAATCGTATCTTCCCGCTTAGGACTCGTCGAGAGCAACGCGACCGGCGCGCCGATCAGTTCCTCGATTCGCCGCACGTATTTGACCGCCTGCGCTGGCAAGTCGGCCCATGAACGCGCGCCGCTGGTGACGGCCGACCAGCCTTCGATCGTCTCGTAGATTGGCTCGACGCGCGCCTGCATGGCTTGCGACGCTGGCAGATAATCGATCTCTTCGCCGTCGAGACGATAGCGAGAGCAGACCTTGAGCGTCTCAAACCCGTCGAGGATGTCGAGCTTGGTCAACGCGATGCCGTCGATGCCCGAGGTCTTGACCGTCTGTCGCGTCAGCACGGCGTCGAACCAGCCGCAGCGCCGCGGCCGGCCTGTATTGGTGCCGAACTCAGCCCCGCGCTGGCCGATCCGGCGGCCGACTTCGTCGTCGAGTTCGGTCGGGAACGGCCCGCCGCCGACCCGCGTCGTGTAGGCCTTGGCGATGCCGAGAACATAGCCGATCGCGCGCGGGCCGAGGCCGGAGCCGGTCGCAGCCGCAGCGGCGACGGTGTTCGACGAAGTGACGTAGGGATAGGTGCCGTGGTCGACGTCGAGCAACGCGCCCTGCGCGCCCTCGAACAGGATGCGCTTGCCGGCGCGGCGCAGATTGTCCAACAGTTCGTAAGTCGGCGCCATATAGGGCAGCACCTTGGGCGCCACCGCCATCAATTCGTCCTTGATCGCCGCCGCCGTCGGCGTCGGCAGGCCCATGCCGCGCCGCAACGGCTCGTGATGGGCAAGCACGCGCGCAATCTTGCCATCGAGCGATTCCGGCTCGGCCAGATCCATCAGGCGAATGGCGCGCCGGCCGACCTTGTCTTCATAGGCCGGGCCGATGCCGCGCTTGGTGGTGCCGATCTTCACGCCGCCGAAGTCCGCCGATTCACGAAACGCGTCGAGCTCCCGATGCAGCGCGAGAATCAGCGGGACGTTTTCGGCAATCTTGAGGTTATTTGGCGTCACTTCCACGCCAAGAGCGCGAATTTTGTCGATTTCATCGATAAGATGGTACGGATCGAGCACGACGCCGTTGCCGATCACCGATAGCTTGCCCGGCCGCACGATGCCCGACGGCAGGAGCGCAAGCTTGTAGGTTTGGCCGTCGACCACCAGGGTGTGACCGGCGTTGTGGCCGCCCTGGAAACGCACCACGACGTCGGCGGCTACCGAAAGCCAGTCGACGATCTTGCCCTTACCCTCGTCGCCCCATTGAGCGCCGACAACCACCACGTTCGCCATCGCCGAACGATTCCTCGAGTGCCGAAAGGCAAAAGCCCCGGCGCCAGCGACAATGGGCTGGACCGGGGCTCATTGCGCGCATGGACTACGCGATTGCAACCGCTGAGTAAAGCGGCGCGACGCAATCGTCTCCCTGTCGCCGCCACTTGGAACCCCCGGCGGCGACCCTATATCGTCGCCGCGGGCCGGCAGGCTCGACATGGAGAACGTCATGACCCCCCAAGAACGCCAAGTGCTCGCGGATCTGTTCGAGCGCATCCGCTCGGCCGCAGCCAGTCCGCGCGACGCGGAGGCGGAAGCTTTCATCGCCGAAGCCGTGCGCGCGCAACCCTATGCGCCCTACCTGCTGGCGCAGACCGCGTTGGTGCAGCAGCACGCGCTCGACGCCGCCGCCCAGCGCATCCAGGAGCTCGAGGCGAAAGCGGCGCAACCGGCGCAGGAGGCCGGTTTCCTCGGCAACCTCGGCCGCTCTCTGTTTGGCGGCGGCCAGCCGGCGCCGCGGCCCGGCTATGACGCGGGCGCCTATCAGCGCGCCGCCGCGCCGCCTCCGGCCGCCCCCGCCGCTCCCGCCGCTCCCGCTTATGCGGCCCCCGCAGGCCCCTGGGGCGCGCCGCCCGCCGCGTCGGGCGGCGGCTTCCTCGCCAGCGCGATGACGACCGCGACCGGCGTCGCTGGCGGCCTGCTGGCGGCGAATGCGATCGAGAGCCTGCTCGGCGGCGGCCGCGGCGGCCTGTTCGGCGGCTACGGCGGCGGCGGCTTCGGCGGCGCCGGCTTTGGCGGCGGCGAGACGGTGGTCAACAATTTCTACGATGCGCCAAATCCCGGCGCCGGTGGCGTCGACGCGGCGCTGCCTGACGCCGGTCTCGATTCGGGCGGCTTCCAGGACGCGTCGGATTACGACGCCGGCCAGGATGGCGGCGGCTTCGACGACGGCGGTTCGGGCGGCGGCGGCTTCGACGTCTGACGGGTCGCCGCGCCGCCGACGCGGCGTCAGATAACGATGACCTTCGCGCCGACCCGGACGCGGTTGTAGAGGTCGATTACGTCCTCGTTCATCATCCGGATGCAGCCGGATGAAACGTCGTGGCCGATTGTCTCCGGCTCGTTGGTGCCGTGGATGCGGTAGAGCGACGAGCCGAGATAAAGCGCGCGCGCGCCGAGCGGGTTGTCCGGCCCCCCATCCATATGGGCGGGCAGGTCGGGCCGGCGCAGCATCATCTGCGGCGGCGGCGTCCAGCCCGGCCATTCGGCCTTGCGGGTGATCGACTTGACCCCCGACCATTCGAAGCCGGGCCGGCCGACGCCGACGCCGTAGCGGATCGCGCGTCCGCCTGGTTCGACCAGGAACAGGAACTTCTGCAGCGTGTCGATGACGATCGTGCCGGGCGTCTCGCGGCCGGAATAATCGACCTCCTGGCGGCGGAACTCCGCCGCCGGCTCGCTCTCAGGCTCGCCGGGCGTCAGCGCCGCGAGCTGCGGCGCGATATCGGGCGCGGCCGTTTGCTCCTGCGCTTGGGTCGGTTCGATCGGCGAGGACATCGCCGGGCGCCCGACAAACTTGGTCGGCCCGGCCGAACCGGTCATCAGCAATTCGATGAAGCCGCCGCCAAGCTCGCCGTTGGCCGCGGCGGCGCCGCCGGCCGAGAGCGCCAAGGCGGACAACGCAAGACAAGCGACGACAGGCAACGCCGGAACGCGACGCATGACGAACTCTCCGCGCGGCGACGAACGCCGAACACGGTTATCTACGCGAGATTCGCGCTGAGCGCCGCGCTTGGCTCGCGTCATGGTTAGAGGAAAGCAACCAAACTTGCTTAACGGGAATTGACCAAGCGCGTCGCTTGCGCGCCGTTCAACGGATTGGTCTCGTCCCAACCATAGGTCAGCGTCTCGAAGCGCATCGAGCGCGTGTCGATCATCAGCAGCCGCCCGACCAGGCCGCGGTCGTCGTCGCCGAAACCGCCGACGATTTCGCGGATCGCCTCCAGCGCCATCAGCGAGCCGAGCGCGCCGGCGAGCGCGCCCAGCACGCCGACCTGGGAACACGTCGGCACAGTCCCCGGCGGCGGCGCCTCGGGAAAGAGGCAGCGGTAGGTCGGATTGGGCTTGCCGTCGGGGCCGTTTTCGTAAGGCTTGAGCGTCGTCAGCGAGCCATCGTATTCGCCGATCGCGGCGGTGACCAGCGGCTTGCCTTCAAAGAAGCAGGCGTCGGAAACGGCGTAACGGGTGGCGAAATTGTCGCTGCCGTCGAGCACGACGTCCCAATCGGCGACGAGAACGCGCGCGTTGGCTTCGTCGAGCCGCCGCTCGATCTTGACCACCTCGACATGCGGATTGAGGCGCGCAATCGCCTCCCCGGCGCTGTCGACCTTCTTTCGGCCGACGTTGCCGGTCGCGTGCAGCACCTGGCGATGCAGATTGGAGAGCGAGACGACGTCGTCGTCGACGATCCCCAACGTCCCGACGCCGGCGCCGGCGAGATATTGCAGCGCCGGCGAGCCGAGCCCGCCTGCCCCGATCGCCAGCGCACGCGCCGCCCTCAGCTTGTTCTGCCCCGGCCCGCCAACGCCGCGCAGCACGATCTGCCGCGAATAGCGCTCGATCTCTTCCTTGCTGAGTTTCATCAGGCGAGTTTACTCGCCGACGGGGCGGCGGGGCAAATGCGGGCGCTTCACGCCGCGCCGAGCGTCTTGCTCATATGCGTGACCCGTCCGCCGAGAACCGGCTCCTCACGCGTGATCGCGTAGCCGAGCCGCTGGTAGAGCGCGATGTTCTCAACGAAGCGGTCGTTGGCGTAGAGCCGGATTTCACCATAGCCCATCGCCGCCGCGAGCCGCTCCGCGTGCGCCATCAACCGCCGCCCGAGACCGCGACCCTGGCAGGCCGGCGACACCGCGACGTTCTCGATCAGCAGCGCCTCGGGTTCGGCAATCGTCTCGATCAGCGCGACGACCCGCTCGCCCTGGCACAGAAGATCGACGCGATGGTCGCGGATCGCGGCGTCAAAATCGGCCGTCATCGGCTTCGGCTCACGGCCGATGACGGGAACCCACTTGGCGTAGGCTTCGCGCGTCAGATTGCGCGCCGCCGCCGCGTCGGCCGCGGTCGCGCGGCGCAATTCATACGCTTCGCTCACATCCATTCCTTCATCCGAGTCCGACCGATTGATGGCGGACCGCCACGGCGCTTGATAACCTGCCGCGGTTACTGAAGCGAAGCGGGCGGCATGGGCCTCGACGAGCATGTTCTGCTGATTGCGCCGGGTCACGGCAATTCCGGCCATGGGCACTGGCAGACGTTGCTCGAGCGCGCCCACCCGAAAGCCGTGCGCGTCGAGCAGAGGATCTGGAACGCGCCGACCCGCCGCTTGTGGACCGCCGCGCTCGACCGCACGGTCAGAAGCGTCGCAGCGCCGACGATTCTCGTCGGCCACAGCGCCGGCGTTTCGACCATCGTTCAATGGGCGGCGCGCTATCCCTCGCCCGCCCACGTCGTCGGCGCGCTGCTGGTCGCGCCGCCCGACATGGAGATTTCGTTGCCCGGCTTTCCGCCGGCCTGGGTGCTGCGGCTCGTCGGCTGGGCGCCGATCCCACGCCTGAAGCTGCCATGGAAGACGTTGGTCGTCGCCAGCGAGAGCGATCCATTTTGCGCGATCGAGCGTGCGCGCGACTTCGCCCAAGCCTGGGGCGCGGAATTCCGCGACATCGGGCCGGCCGGCCATATCAATACCGCCGCGGGCTACGGCCCCTGGCCGGAACTGCCGGCGCTGCTCAACGCGCTGATTTCTGGCTGACGCCCGGGCCTTGATCCCGCTGCGCGGCGCAGGCAAGCTTCGTCGCTCCCCAGGCGAGGACGATGAGGATGCCCGCTTCCGACCCGGTCGTCGTCGTTGGCGCGGCGCGCACGCCGATCGGCGGCTTTCTCGGCGATTTGAAGGACGCCTCCGCCCCGGCGCTCGGCGCGGCGGCGATCCGCGCGGCGCTCGTGCGCGCCGGCCTCGAGGGCGACGCGATCGACGAAACGCTGATGGGCTGCGTGCTGGCGGCCGGCCTCGGCCAGGCGCCGGCGCGGCAGGCGGCGCTCGCCGCGGGCTTATCCGCCCGCGTCGGCGCGACCACCATCAATAAGGTGTGCGGCTCCGGCATGAAGGCGGCGATGCTCGCCTGCGATCTCATCTCGGCCGGCTCGGCGAATATCGTCGTCGCCGGCGGCATGGAGAGCATGAGCAACGCGCCCTATCTGCTCGAACGCGCGCGCGCCGGCTACCGCATGGGCCATGGGCGCGTTGTCGACGCCATGTTCCTCGACGGGCTGGAGGACGCCTACGACAAGGGCCGGCTGATGGGGACTTTCGCCGAGGACTGCGCTGAGGTCTATCAATTCGCCCGCGACGCGCAGGACGCCTACGCGCTGCGCTCGCTCGAGCGCGCGCAGGCTGCGATGCGGGCGGGCGCCTTCGCCGCCGAGATCGCGCCGGTCACGGTCAAGGCGGGCAAGAGCGAGACGATCGTCGCCGCCGACGAACAGCCGCCGAAGGCGCGGCCCGACAAGATCCCGACGCTGAAGCCGGCGTTCCGCGACGGCGGCACGGTGACCGCCGCCAATTCGAGCTCGATCTCCGACGGCGCCGCGGCGCTCGTGCTGGCACGCGAGAGCGAGGCCGAACGGCGCGGAATCGCGCCGATTGTGCGCATCGTCGGCCATGCGACCTACGCCGCCGCGCCAAAGGACTTCCCCACCGCGCCGATCGGCGCGATCCGCCGGCTTTGCGACAAGACCGGTTGGAAAGCCGACGCGGTCGACCTCTATGAGATCAACGAGGCCTTTGCGGTGGTGGCGATGGCGGCGATGCGCGATCTCGACCTTCCCGCCGACAAGGTCAACGTCAACGGCGGCGCCTGCGCGCTCGGCCACCCGATCGGCGCTTCGGGCGCGCGCATCCTCGTCACGCTCATCGCCGCGTTGCAGGCGCGCGGCCTCAGGCGCGGCGTCGCCGCTTTGTGCATCGGCGGCGGCGAGGGCGCGGCGATGGCGGTCGAGCTGGCGGGTTGAAAATTTTCGTCGCGCCTGTCGAAACGCGGCGGGGCGGGGCGCAAGGCTGAGGCGGCCGACGCCTGCCGACACGCGCTTTCCTGATCGAGCGGCTCGCCATGCTGGGGTGACCGGCCGGCGCGCGCCTGTCATGCTGGGCGGCGAGGTTTCGCAACCCGTCGCCAACCACAGGACCCGCCCACGCCCATGGTCTCGATCGCCCCGTTCTCGACCCCCGGACGTTTCTGGCGCGGCAATCTGCACACGCATTCGACCCTTTCCGACGGCGGGCTCGCGCCGGAAGCGGTGATCGCCGCCTACAAACGCAACGGCTACGACTTCCTCCAGCTCTCCGAGCATTTCCTCGACCGCTTCGGCTGGCCGATCGCCGACACCCGCGCTCTCCGCTCCAACGCCTTCACCACGCTGATCGGGGCCGAACTGCATGCGATGGCGACGAGCGTCGGCGAGTTGTGGCACATCCTCGCCGTCGGCCTGCCGCTCGACTTCCCGCCGCCGACCAAATCGGAGACCGGGCCGGAGCTGGCGCGCCGCGCCCGCGACTCCGGCGCCTTCGTCGCGATCGCCCACCCCGCCTGGTCGCAGCTCACCGAAGACGATGGGCGCACGCTCGAAGCCGCGCACGCGGTCGAGGTCTACAATCACGGCTGCGCGGTCGAGACCGACCGCGGCGACGGCTTCTATCTGCTCGACCGACTCTGCAATCTCGGCCGACGGCTGACGGCGATCGCCACCGACGACGCGCATTTCAACCACGGCGAGCGCGACGCGTTCGGCGGCTTCGTCGCAGTCAAGGCGGAAAGCCTCGAAGCGGGGGCGCTGCTCGCGGCGCTGAAGGCAGGCCATTTCTACGCCAGCCAGGGGCCGCGCCTGCACGACGTCCGCGTCGGCCGCGACGAGATCGTCGTCGAGACCTCGCCGGTTGAGACCGTTGCGCTGCTGACCGGCGCGTCGCGCGCGCTGCACGTCTCCGGCAGTCATATCGCCCGCGCCGTCTTCGACCTCTCCGGCGCGGGAAAGAAAGCCTGGACCGAAACGGGTCCCGACGCGTGGTTTCGCGTCGTCGCGATCGACGCCGCCGGCCGCCGCGCCTGGACCAATCCGATCTGGCTCGACGCGCTCGGCTGAGGCCTCCTCCTTGCGCCGGCGGCTTCGGGCTCATAAATCGGGGCCCTGACCGCCGATAACGCGAGGAATAAAGCGACGATGTCCGATCCGAACCCGGCGCGCCTGCCCGGCTGGCATGCGACGACCATCCTGATGGTGCGCAAGGGCGGCAAAGTCGTCATTGGCGGCGACGGCCAGGTCAGCGTCGGCGAGACGATCATGAAGGGCAACGCGCGCAAGGTGCGCCGTCTCGCCAAAGGCGAGGTCGTCGCCGGTTTCGCCGGCTCCACCGCCGACGCGCTGACCCTGTTCGAGCGGCTGGAAAAGAAGATCGAGCAGTTTCCCGGCCAATTGCCGCGCGCTTGCGTCGAACTCGGCAAAGACTGGCGCACCGACCGCTATCTGCGCCGCCTCGAGGCGATGCTGCTCGTCGCCGACAAGTCGTCCGGCTTCGTGCTGACCGGCTCGGGCGACGTGCTCGAACCGGAAGCGGGCGAGCATGGCTCAGCGACTGCGATCGGCTCGGGCGGCAATTACGCGCTCGCCGCAGCCCGCGCGCTGCTGCCGAGCGAGTTCGACGCCGAAGAGATCGTGCGCCGCGCGATGGCGATCGCCGCCTCGATCTGCGTCTACACCAATTCCAATCTCGTTCTCGAAAGCCTGTGACCGCATGACCGAGTTCTCGCCGCGCGAGATTGTCTCCGAGCTCGATCGCTTCATCGTCGGCCAGCACGCCGCCAAGCGCGCGGTCGCCATTGCGTTGCGCAACCGCTGGCGCCGCCTCAGGCTCACCTCGCCGATGCGCGAGGAGGTGATGCCGAAGAACATCCTGATGATCGGCCCGACCGGCTGCGGCAAGACCGAAATCGCACGCCGCCTGGCGCGGCTGGCCGGCGCGCCCTTCCTCAAGGTCGAGGCGACCAAATTCACTGAGGTCGGCTATGTCGGCCGCGACGTCGAGCAGATCGTGCGCGACCTGGTCGAAACGGCGATCACGCTGGTCAAGCAGCGCAAACGCAAGGACATCGAGGCCAAGGCCGAGCTCGCCGCCGAGGAGCGCATGCTCGACGCTTTGGTCGGCGCCAGCGCTTCGGCCGGCACGCGTGACACGTTCCGCCGCAAACTGCGCGCCGGCGAGCTCGACGACAAGGACGTCGACGTCGAGTTGCCGCAGAGCGGCGGCGGCATGCCGATGTTCGAGCTGCCCAACATGCCCGGCGCTTCGGTCGGCGCGATCAATCTCGGCGACATCTTTGGCAAGGGATTCGGGCAGCGCACCAGAGCCAAGCGCATGACCGTCTCCGAGGCGCACGAACCGCTCGTCTCGGCGGAAGCGGAGAAGATGCTCGACCACGACCAGGTGGTGCGCGAGGCGATCGGCGAGGTCGAGAGCAACGGCATCGTCTTCCTCGACGAGATCGACAAGATCTGCGCCCGCGACGGCCGCGGCGGCGCCGACGTGTCGCGCGAGGGCGTGCAACGCGACCTGTTGCCGCTGATCGAAGGCACGACGGTGGCGACCAAGCACGGCTCGGTCAAGACCGACCACATCCTGTTCATCGCTTCGGGCGCGTTCCACATCGCGCGGCCGAGCGACCTGCTGCCTGAGCTGCAAGGCCGCCTGCCGATCCGGGTCGAGCTCGCTTCGCTCACCGAGGCGGACTTCAAGCGCATCCTCACCGAGACCGAGGCGAGCCTGATCAAGCAATATGTGGCGCTGCTGGCGGCCGAAGGGGTGCACTTAAGCTTCTCCGACGACGCGATCGCGGCGATCGCCCGCATCGCCGCGCAGGTCAACGCCAGCGTCGAGAACATCGGCGCGCGGCGGCTGCAGACGGTGATGGAGCGCGTGCTTGACGACGTCAGCTTCACCGCGCCCGATCGCTCGGGCGAGCATATCGCCATCGACGGCGCCTTTGTCGAAGCGCATGTCGGCGACCTCGCCGACAACACCGATTTGAGCCGGTTCATTCTCTAGGCGCGCGCGACGCGCGCGGGGGGACACGACATGACGACGCCGCTGGTGCTCACTTTCGTCGGCCACGATCGACCGGGGCTGGTCAACGCGATTTCGGAGCGCGTCGCGAGCGCGGGCGGGACCTGGCTCGAGAGCCGGCTTGCCCGTCTCGCCGGCGAGTTCGCCGGGATCGTGCTGGTCGCCGCGCCCGAGGACAAACTCGCGGCGCTCGCCAGCGCGCTCGGTGGGCTCGAGTCCGCGGGCCTCAGGGTGACGATATCGCCGAGCGTCCCGGCCGCGGCGGCGCCGAGCGAGCGGCTGATCGCGCTGTCGATCGTCGGCCGCGAGCGGCCGGGCATCGTGCGCGACGTGACGCAGGCGCTGACTCACCTCGGCGTCAACATCGAGGAATTCTCCAGCGGCGTCGAGGGAGAACCGTTTACCGGGGCCGAGATGTTCCGCGCGAACTTGAGCATCCGCCTGCCCGACGGCCTCGCCGTCGACGAACTGCGCAAGACGCTCGAGCGGCTCGCGGCTGAGATCATGGTCGACCTCAGCGTCGGCGAGGGCGAGCCGGTCGGCTGATCTGCCCCAGGCGGCGTATCGCCTTACGATCCGCCTTCCTGTATAGACGCGCCCGCGGGCGCCGGTTTTCGGCCGGTCCGCAAGCGAGAATGGATCAGTCGAGGCGTTTCCCCATGGCCCAGAGCCGCTGGACACCCGAAAGTTGGAGAGCGAAGCCGGTCGAGCAGTCGCCGGTCTACGCCGACAGCGCCGCGCTTGCCGAGGTCGAGCGCCAGCTCACCGGCTATCCGCCGTTGGTCTTCGCCGGCGAGGCGCGCAAGCTCAAGAGCCTGCTCGGCAAGGCGCAGGCGGGCGAGGCCTTCCTGCTGCAGGGTGGCGACTGCGCCGAGAGCTTCGGCGAGCACTCGGCCGACAACATCCGCGACTTCTTCCGCGTCTTCCTGCAGATGGCGGTGGTGCTAACCTTCGCCGCCGCGTCGCCGGTGGTCAAAGTCGGCCGCATCGCCGGCCAATTCGCCAAGCCGCGTTCATCCGACGTCGAGACCAAGGACGGCGTGACGCTGCCGGCCTATCGCGGCGACATCGTCAACGACATCGAGTTCACGGCGGAAGCGCGCGAGCCCGACCCGCGCCGCCAGCTCGAGGCGTTTCGCCAGTCGGCGGCGACGCTCAACCTGCTGCGCGCTTTCGCCACGGGCGGTTACGCCAATCTCGAGAACGTCCATCGCTGGATGCTCGGCTTCGTCAAGGACAGCCCGTTCTCCGAGCGCTATCAGGAACTCGCCGACCGCATCACCGAGACGCTCGCCTTCATGCGCGCGATCGGCCTCAATCCGGAGGCCAGCCCCGAGCTGCGCGCCACCGACTTCTACACGTCGCACGAGGCGCTGCTGCTCGGTTACGAGCAGGCGATGACGCGGCTCGATTCGACTTCGGGCGATTATTACGCGACTTCGGGCCACATGGTGTGGATCGGCGACCGCACCCGCGCGCTCGGCGGCGCCCATGTCGAATATTGTCGCGGGGTGAAGAACCCGATCGGCCTCAAATGCGGCCCGTCGATCCAGCCCGACGACTTGATCCGCCTGATCGACGCGCTCGATCCCGACTCCGAGCCGGGGCGACTGTCGCTGATCTGCCGCTTCGGCGCCGACAAGGTCGAGGCGTCGCTGCCGCCGCTGATTCGCGCCGTCCAGCGCGAGGGCCGGCGCGTGCTGTGGGTCTGCGACCCGATGCACGGCAACACGATCAAGACCGCGAGCGGCTACAAGACGCGGCCGACCGAGCGCATCGCCGCCGAGATCCGCTCGTTCTTCGCCGTCTGCCGCGGCGAGTCGGTCTATTCCGGCGGCGTGCATCTCGAGATGACGGGCAAGAACGTCACCGAATGCACTGGCGGCGCGCGCGCGATCTCCGAAGGCGACCTGATGAACCGCTACCACACCTATTGCGACCCGCGACTCAACGCCGAGCAGGCGATCGAGATCGCTTTCCTGGTCGCCGAGCTGGTCAAGACCGAACG
>JBEKVR010000156.1:0-11482 GCA_049513815.1 Roseiarcus sp.
TTCAAGCTCGACGAGGTCAAAGAAGCGCTGCAGGAGGCCGGCGTCCAGGGGATCACGGTGCTGGAAGCCAAGGGCTTCGGCCGCCAGAAGGGCCACACCGAGCTCTATCGCGGCGCCGAATACGTCGTCGACTTCCTGCCGAAAGTGAAGATCGAGGTCGTCGTCGCCGACGAAAATCTCGCCGCCACGGTCGAGGCGATCCGGCGGGCGGCGCAGACCGGCCGCATCGGCGATGGCAAGATATTTGTATCGCAAATCGACGAGGCCATCCGCATTCGCACCGGCGAAACCGGCGCGGACGCGGTTTGACGGCGTCTTTTTGACGCGCGACGGCGCTTTCTTTCGAGGACTTCCCGCCGTCAGGCGGCGGGCAGGGGCACAACCGAACACGAGCAAGAAAGGCATACCATGAAGACCGCCAAGGATGTCCTGAAGGCGATCAAGGACAACGATGTAAAATATGTCGACCTGCGGTTCACCGACCCGCGCGGCAAGTGGCAGCACGTCACCTTCGATCAGACGGTGGTTGACGAAGAGGCCATGGCCGACGGACTGGCGTTCGACGGCTCCTCGATCGCCGGTTGGCGGGCGATCAACGAATCCGACATGACCTTGATGCCGGATCCGACGTCGGCTTGCATGGACCCGTTCTTCGCGGCGTCGACGATGGTGATGAATTGCGACATTCTCGACCCGGCCACTGGCCAACCCTACAACCGCGATCCGCGCGGCATCGCCAAAAAGGCGGAAGCCTATTTGAAGTCGACCGGCGTCGGCGACGTCGCCTACTTCGGCCCGGAGGCGGAATTCTTCGTCTTCGACGACGTCCGCTTCAAAGCCGATCCGTACAACACCAGCGTCATGATCGACTCGATCGAGCTGCCGACCAACTCCGACACGGCGTACGAGGGGGGCAACCTCGGTCACCGCATGCGCACCAAGGGCGGCTATTTCCCCGTCCCGCCGCAAGACTCGGCGCAGGACATGCGCGGCGAAATGCTGGCGGCGATGACGCAGATGGGCGCGGTGCCCGAGAAGCACCACCACGAAGTCGCCTCCGCGCAGCACGAGCTCGGCCTCAAGTTCGGCCCGCTGACGACGATGGCCGACAACCTGCAGATCTATAAGTACTGCGTGCATATGGTCGCGCAGAGCTACGGCAAGACGGCGACCTTCATGCCGAAGCCGGTCTATGGCGACAACGGCTCGGGCATGCACGTCCACCAGTCGATCTGGAAGGGCGGCAAGCCGATGATGGCCGGCGACAAATACGCCGACCTCAGCCAGGAATGCTTGTGGTACATCGGCGGCATCATCAAGCACGCCAAGGCGCTCAACGGCTTCACCAACCCGTCGACCAACAGCTACAAGCGCCTGGTTCCGGGCTTCGAGGCGCCGGTGCTGCTCGCCTATTCCGTGCGCAACCGCTCGGCGTCGTGCCGCATTCCGTGGACGTCAAACCCGAAAGCGAAGCGCGTCGAGGTGCGTTTCCCCGATCCGGTCGCCAATCCTTACCTCGCCTTCTCGGCGATGCTGCTGGCCGGCCTCGACGGCATCCTCAACAAGATCGATCCGGGCGCGGCGATGGACAAGGACCTCTACGACCTGCCGCCGAAGGAGCTGAAGAAGATCCCGACGGTTTGCGGCAGCCTGCGCGAGGCGCTGGCGAACCTCGACAAGGACCGCGCCTTCCTCAAGGCCGGCGACGTGTTCAGCGACGACTTCATCGACAGCTACATCGAGTTGAAGATGGGCGAAGTGTACCGCTTCGAAATGGCGCCGCATCCGGTCGAGTTCGACATGTACTATTCGAGCTGAGCCGACGCTCGAACGACGCGAAAGGGCGGCCGAAAGGCCGCCCTTTTTCGTTGGACGGGCGGGCGTCGCGTCGGCGCGGCCGCAAGTTTCAGATAGCGTTGATATTTCGCGCCCTGACCCAGGCGCCGTCCACAAACGGGCATAAAAACGTTTGCGCAAACGTTTCGATGATGGCAACATGCTGTGAAATTCGCTGTCGCCCCCACCCCAAGAGGTAGGCGACGACGGGAGGGAACATGGCGACGATTGCCGACGTGGCGCGCCAAGCGGGCGTATCGCTTTCGACGGTATCGCATGTCGTCAACGGGACGCGCCGCGTCGCCCCGCAGACGGCTCGAGCGGTGCAGGCGGCGATCGATTCGACCGGCTACATTCCCAATATCCTTGCCCGCGCGCTGAAGACCGCCTCGACGCGTTCGGTCGGCGTCGCGATCTCGGCAATCTCGAACCCCTATTTCAGCGACATTATCTGCGCGGTCGAGACGGAATGCTCGCGCCTCGGCATGATGGTCTTCCTCTCCGACACCGAAGACGATCCGACGCGCGAGCTCGAAGCCGTCGCGGCGCTGCACCAGCGGCGCGTCGACGGCATCATTCTCGCCCCTTGCGCCGACCCGGAGCGCCGCGCGCTCGCCTATCTGCGCGCCGCGCACGTACCCTGCGTGCTGATCGACCGCATGCCGGACCCGTCGTTCGACCAGGTCGGCGTCAACAATCGCGCGGCGATGCGAAACCTTGTCGAGCACGTCGCCGGCCGCGGCCACCGGCGCATCGGCTATATCGGCGGCAATCCCGGGTTCGAGACCACCAAGGAGCGCGTCGCCGGCTACCGCGACGCCATGCGCCGCCTCCGCCTGCCGGTGGATGAGCGCTATCTCGTCACCAGCAGCGGGACGACCGAACGCGCCGCCGACGCGGCGCGTGCGCTGCTCGATCTCGCCGTTCGGCCGACGGCG
Organism: Roseiarcus sp.; assembly: GCA_049513815.1. Lineage (GTDB taxonomy): Bacteria > Pseudomonadota > Alphaproteobacteria > Rhizobiales > Beijerinckiaceae > Roseiarcus. The sequence continues at coordinate 2,775 of JBEKVR010000156.1, forward strand.
CTCGTCACCGGCAACAATCTCGCGACGATCGGCGTGATGCGAGCCCTGCGCGAGCGCCGGCTGCGCGTGCCGACCGACATTTCCGTCGCCGGCTTCGACGACTTCGAATGGGCGGACTGCTTCGAGCCGCGGCTGACGCTGGTCGCCCAGCCCTGCGCCGAGATCGGCCGGCGCGCCGCCGCCATGCTGATGGAGCGGATCGCCGCGCCGGACGGGCCGCCGCGGACGATCCGGCTCGATGCGTCGATCGTCGAACGCGATTCCTGCGGAGCGCCGCAATGACCGACACGGAGCGTCCACTCCTTGAGATGCGCGGAGTCGTCAAGACTTTCGGCGGCGCCCAGGCGCTGCGCGGCGTCGACTTCGACCTCAAGCGCGGCGAAGTCCATGCGCTGCTCGGCGAGAACGGCGCCGGCAAGTCGACGCTGATGAACGTGCTTTCGGGCGTCATCGCGCCGGACGCGGGCGAGATGAGCATCGACGGCCAGCCGGTGCGCTTCGCCGACCCGCGCGCCGCGCAGGCGGGCGGCGTCGCGATGGTCTTCCAGGAGCTCGATCTTGTTCCGAGCCTCGACGTCACCGCCAATCTCTTCCTCGGCCGCGAAGCGACGCGGGCGGGCGTGCTGGATCGCGCGACGATGCGCCGCCAGGCGCGCGAGCGGCTCGCGGCCGTCGCCGACGACCTCGACGTCGATCAGCTCGTCGCCAATCTTTCAGTTGGTCGCCGCCAGATTGTCGCCATCGCCAAGGCGCTGACCTACGCCTCGAAGATTCTCGTCATGGACGAGCCGACCGCCGCGTTGACCGCGGCTGAGGTCGAACGGTTGTTCGCGGTGATGCGCGACATCGCGGCGCGCGGCGTCGGCATCGTCTACATCTCGCATCGCCTCGAAGAGGTGCCCCGCGTCGCCGACCGCGTCACCGTGCTGCGCGACGGCAAGGTCGCCGGCACCGCCGGCGCCCAGACGCCGCAATCGACCCTCGTGCAAATGCTGGTCGGCCGGCCGCTCGCCGAGCTCTACCCGCGCCGCAGCGGCAAGTTCGGCAAGACCGTCCTGCGTTTGGAGCGCGCGCGTTTTCACGCCAAACGCGCGCCGTCAGGCTGGCGCGAGCCCGCCGACGTGTCGCTCACGGTGCGCGAGGGCGAGATCGTCGGTCTGGCCGGCATCATGGGCGCCGGCCGCACCGAGCTGCTCTCGGCGCTCTACGGCTCCGCCGGCGCCGGAAGGTGGAGCGGCGTCGTCGAGGTCGCCGGCGCGACCGCCAACCTCGCCTCGATTCATTCGGCCCGCTCGCGTGGACTCGCCTTCGTCACCGACGATCGCCGCGGCGCCGGACTGATGCTGCGCGACAGCGTCAGCCGCAACCTCGTCGGCTCGATCATCCGCCGGGTTTCGCCGATGTTTGTGATGTCGCCGGCGCGCGAGCAGCGTCTGGCGCGGCGCGCGATCCAACTGTTCGACGTCCGCCCGGCGCGCCCGGAGATCACTGCCGGCGCCCTATCTGGCGGCAATCAGCAGAAGGTCGTGCTGGCCAAGGAAGTGATGACCGAGCCGCGCCTGCTGCTGCTCGACGAGCCGACGCGCGGCGTCGACGTCGGCGCCAAAGGCGAAATCTATGCTCGCATTCGCGGCTTCGCAGATCAGGGGCTCGGCGTGCTGATCGCTTCGAGCGAGATGCCCGAGCTGCTCGGCCTCTGCGATCGCGTCGTGGTGCTGCGCGGCGGCCGCAGCGTCGCCGAGTTTCCCGCCGGAGCGGACGAGCGCGAAGTGCTCGCCGTTGCGGAGGCGAGCGACGGCGAGGCCGCGTGACGAATCGCTGCGCCGGCGCACGACGCAGCTAACGAAACGAAATCGGGTGGAAATGGATCATGACTGAGGCAGCCCGCGCTTCAACCCTCGCCCCAGGTCCCGTGAAATCGCGAATCGACCCGTTGGCGATCGCCGTGCGTTTCCAGAGCGTCATCGGCCTGATCGTCGTCGCGATCGGCGGCGTCATCTTCTCGCCGCGACGGCATGGACTGATCCTGTTCCTCGCGCCCGACAACATGGCCAACATCGTCCGCGCCGTGTCGGAGACCGGCATCATCGCCGTCGGAATGACCTTCGTCATCATCACCGCCGGCATCGATCTGTCGGTCGGCGCGCTGCTCAGCCTGTCGAGCGTGCTCACCGCGTCGATCATGACCACGGCCGGCTGGGGTCTCATCCCAACGGTGCTGTTCGTCGTCGCCTGCGGCGCCGTCTTCGGCGCGATCCAGGGCTTCATCTCGACGCGCTTCCGCCTCGAGCCGTTCATCGTCACGCTCGCCGGCCTGCAGGTCGCGCGCGGCCTCGCGCTGGTCATCTCCAACAACCAGTACATCAACATTTCCTACGGCAATGGGCCGGGGCTCGCGCCGCCGGTGTTCGCCATCCTCGGCGAACGCCTGTTCAACAACACCGTGCCGGTGGCGACGCTGGTCTTCGTCGTCGTCGCGGCCGTCGCCGTGTTCGTGCTGAACTTCACCCGGTTCGGACGCTATGTCTTCGCCGTCGGCGGCAACGAGCGCGCGGCGCGGCTGTCCGGCGTGCCGGTGCGAATGGTGAAGATCTCGGTCTACGGCATCACCGGTTTTGTCTCCGCCATTGCGGGCATCGTTCACGCCGGCCAGTTCAATTTCGGCAGCGCCAACGACGGCACAGGTTACGAGCTCATGGCCATCGCGGCCGTCGTCATCGGCGGCACGAGCCTGTTCGGCGGCGCCGGTTCGCTGGTGGGCACCGTCGCCGGCGCGGTCATGCTCGGCGCGCTCGCCAACATCCTTCAGCTCAACAACATCAACGCAGCCCTGCAATTGCTCGCGACGGGGGCGATCATCGTTCTCGCCGCGGTGCTTCAATCTCTCGTGAGTCGCCGCGAGGGATTGGGACGCTGAGTCAACAAGAGCGACACCTCAATGTGACAGGGAGTGGAATATGAGTTTCGCAATTTCTAGACGGCATCGGGCGCTCTGGCTAAGCGCCGGCGTCGTCGCACTCGGCTGCGCCGCAGCTCAAGCGGCGCCGCTCGTCAAAGACTGCGCCAAGGACGGCAAGTTCGTCATCGGCTTCTCGCAGGCCAACAACGCCGAACCCTATCGCGCGCACGTCAACGACGAATTGACGGCGGCGGCGAAGGCGGCGCCACAATTCACGCTGCAGATCGCCGACGGCGCCGGCAACGTGAACACGCAGACTTCGCAGATGGACAACTTCATCACCCAGAAGGTCGATCTCATCCTGATCTCGCCCTTCGAGGCGGCGCCGCTGACTCCGGTCGTCGCCCGCGCGATGAAGGCCGGCATTCCGGTCATCGAGCTCGACCGCAAGACCGTCGGCGACCCCGGCAAGGACTACACGGCGTTCATTGGCGGCGACAACTTCAAGATCGCGCAGGAAGCGGGCAAGTATGTCGCCGACAAGCTGCTGCCGGGCGGCGGCGAAGTCGCGGTGCTCGAGGGCCTGCCGAGTTCCACGCCGGCCGTCGAACGCCTCAACGGCTTCAAGGACGGCGTGAAGGGCAACGCCAAGATCCAGATCGTCGCGGAACAGGCGGCTGACTGGATGCCGGACAAAGCGCAGACCGCTTTCGCTGCGATGCTGCAGGCCCACCCCAACATCGTCGCCGTCTACGCCTCGAACGACATGATGGCGGCCGGGGCGCGGCTCGCCGCCAAAGGCGCCGGCAAGAAGGACGGCGACATCAAGATCCTCGGCACCGACGGACTGCCGGGCCCGGCCGGCGGCATCCGCGCCGTCGCCGAGGGCGAATGGGCCGCGACCTTCACCTACCCGACCGGCGGGCCGGAGGCGATCGACATGGCCAAGAAGATCCTGCTCGACTGCGCCGAGACGGTCGACACGGTCGTCACCGTGCCGACCACCGCGATCACGCCGGACAACGCGAAATCGCTGATGGGCAAGTAAGCCCAAAGGCGCGGGCCTTCGTGGCCCCCAGCCCTCCTGTGTAGCGGAGGCTCGCGCTCAAACGATGCGAAGGGGCGGCCGAGAGGCCGCCCTTTTTCGTTGGGCGGCGCGCAAGCGCTCCGCCGCAGCGCGCCCAGCTGTCCTGGACAGCGCCCGCCATTGGCATCATCCTCTCAGAACGCGGCCGGCGAGCCGCGACAGGAGGAGCCGACGATGACGCCAGCCAACGCCACGCCCTCGCGCGCTCTTCTTTCGCTGCGGCGCGTCGCGGCCGCCGTGGCCGCGCTCGCCGCGCCGACCTTGACCGCGAGCGCCTACGCCGCCGACGTCGATCACGGCGAGACGTTGGCGAAGCGTTGGTGCGCGGCCTGCCACATCGTCGCGCCCGACCAGACGCACGGCCAGGACAACGTGGCGCCATTCGCGACGATCGCCAAGATTCCGGGTTTCGACGCCGATCTGATCGCGCGTTTCCTGATGAACCCGCACCCGAAAATGCCGGACATGCAGCTGTCGCGCGACGAGGCGGACGACCTGGCGGCTTATGTCGTCCGGCAGGCCAAGTAGCGGCGCGTCACGCCGCGACCAGGCCCTTCATCGGCGCGACGCCGAGCGTGTCGGGAAACACCGACCGCGCCAGCGTCTCGGCCGACAGGCCGAGATGTTCGGCGAGCACCCCCTTGAGCACCGAGCGCAGATCGGTCGTCGGCTTGAGGTCGCGCTGCTCGTAGAGCTCCGCGACCTTGAGGCCGGGCCAGTCGGCGACGACTCGGCCGCCGGCGAGCGCGCCGCCGGCGAGGAAGGCGACCGTCGCCGTGCCGTGGTCGGTGCCGACGGTGCCGTTGATGCGGGCGGTGCGGCCGAACTCGGTAATCGCCACGATGATGGTGTCGTTCCAGCGCGGTCCGAGCTCGCTCTCGAACGCGGCGAAGGCGCCGTCGAGACCGCCGAGCAATTGCGCCAGGCGGCCCGTCGCGCCGCCCTCATTGGCGTGCGTGTCCCAACCGTCGAAGGCCAGCGCGCCGACGCGCGGGCCGTCGTCGATCGCCATCAGCCGCGCCGCGCCTTCGGCCGCCTTGCGCATCAGCAACGCGACGTCGCCGCCCGGCTTGAGCGCATCCATGCCCTGGCGATTGGCGAGCCGATCGGCGTCGAGCCCGGCCTGCAGCGCCTTGCCGAGCGCCGGATCCGAATGGTTGTAGAGATCCATCAGCCGCGCCAGGAGGTCGTCGCTCGGCGCAGCGAGGCCCGAGGGCGCCCAGCCGAGGATCGGCGCCGGGCCGCGGATGACCAGCGGCGCAGTCGCGCCGACCGCCAACGCCCGCGCGCCGCCGACCCGTTCGCCGGCCGGCAGCGCCGCAACAGCGCGGTTGAGCCAACCGCTGTCGACCCGGCCCGGTCCCGGCATGCCGCTTTCGAGCGCGTCCTGGCCGTCGAAATGCGAGCGCTCACGATAATTTGTCGCCGCCGCGTGGACCACCAGCGCCTGCTTGGCGTCGTACAGCCGGGCGAAATTGACCATCGCCGGATTGAGGCCGAAGAAATCGCTGAGCCGCAACGCCGGATGCGGCCCGTCCCAGCGCAACGCCAGCGCGCCGTGCAAGTCGGAATAGCCCGCATCGCCGATTGGCGCGACGGCGGAGAGCCCGTCGAGGGCGCCGCGCAGCACGACGACGACGAGGCGCGGATCGCGCGTCCCCGCCGCGCTCGCCCAACGCGGGATCGTCGCGGCGGCGAAGGTCGCGCCGGCGAAGCTCAAGATCTGGCGGCGGCTCGGATGCGGCCATGCGTCTGAGGCGTTCATCGCTTACCTCCGTTGGAATTCGGGCGACAGGATCAGCAGCGCATAGGCCTGCTCGCGCGTCTCGGCGCGGGCCACCGCTTCGCGCGTCGCGCGCGATGCGGTCGGGCCGAGCACGTCCTCGAGCAGCGCCGTCGGCTTCGGCGCATCCTTGATTTGGGCGGCGAAGCGCGTCGCCAGCTCGACGCGCGTCTTCATGCCCTCGGGCGAGGCCCAGGCGGCGATGCTGTCGTCGGAATAGCCGTTGGGACCGCCGGGCTGCCAGAGCGGCATGCCGAGCAGATCGAGCGCCGACAGCGCCGGACCGGCGTCGCTCGGGCTGCGGCCGAAAGCGCGGTAGGCGGCGACCGTCAGCTCCCAGGGATTGCGCACCTTGGCCGCCGGCGCCCGCCAGGCCGCGTCGTCGTCGACGAGCGCGCGCGCGAGCGCGGCAAGGTCGCCGTCGCTGTCGCGAAACGTCTTGGCGAGCCGCGCCGCCAGGGCCGGATCAGGCGCGTCGGCGACGAAGTGGCGCGCGAACTTCGTAGCGACGTGCTCGGCTGTCGCCGGCTCGCGGGCAAGGTCGGCGAACGCCGCCTCGCCCTGCGCGACGCCGTCCTCGACATAGAGGCGGCCGCGAACCGTCGCCGCCAGCGGCTCGTGGGCGTTGGGATTGAAGGCGAAGGCGCCCGGCTCGCCGAGCTTGCCGTCGCGCCCGACGATCGTCCAGCCGGTGAGGATATAGGCGAGCTGGGTGACGTCGTTCTGGGTGTAGCCGGAATCGACGCCCATGGTGTGCAGCTCGAGGATCTCGCGCGCGAGGTTCTCGTTGAGCCCAGCCTTGTTGTTGTGGCCGGCGATCGAATTGGGGCCGATCGACTGCGCGTTGTCGAGGAAGCTCAGCATCGCCGGGTGCTGCTCGACCGCGCGCAGCATGTCGGCGAAACGGCCGAGCACATAAGGCCGGATCGCCTCGCGCTCGAACGCGCCGGCGGCGGCGCGGCAAATGCCGCTCTTGGCGACCGAAACGCAAAAGTGATTCGACCAGAACGCGGTCAGGCGTTCGACGAAGCCGATCGGCGCCGAACAGGCTTGTTCGAGCCGCGCCTGCGCCTCGGCGCGAAAAACCTGCTGCTCCGGCCGCGGCTCGTTCATCATCGAAGCCGTCGGCGCGACGTCCAAAGGCGAAGGCGACAGCAGCGCCGCGACGCTCGGCGCCGGCATGCCGAGCAAGGCGAGGCGCGCCGCGTCCTGGCGGTCGCGCTCCAGCTTCCGGCGCCAATCGTCGTCGTAGACGGCTTGCAGGATCTTCGCCGTCGAAAGAAGGTCGGAGCGGTCGATCCGCGCCCCGCCCTCGGCCGAGAGTTCGGCCAGCAGCGTCTGGCGCGGATCGCCCGAGCGGACCGCCGCCCCTGGCCTTGCGCCGAGCCCAAATCTATTGAACGCCAGGGTCCAGGCGCTGTCCGCGGCAGCCATTGTCCGCTCCGTCGTCTGCGCCTCCCGGCCCGCGCAATTGACGACAACAAGATTGACTGGAAGATGAACGCGAAGACACAAATTCGCGAGCAGCGCCGACGACGCCCTCTTGACGCCGCGCCGCGCCGGCTCGATCTCCGCTCACAGCGTCAGGCCGGCCGTTGGTCGATTCGCCGGAACAAAAGGATTATATAGACGTTCGCATTCCGCATTCACGAACAGGATATCCATGCCGCAAACTCGCCGAATCCTCATCGTCGACGACGATACTGAATTGCGGCAGGCGCTGGGCGAACAGCTGTCGCTGCATCCCGAATTCGAAGTCGCCGAAGCGACCGACGCCGCCGCGGCGCGCCAGGCGACCGTCAGCGCGCCGCCCGACATCGTCATCATGGACGTCGGCCTGCCCGACATGGACGGCCGCGAGGCGGTCAGGCATTTGCGCGCCGACGGGTTCAAGCGGCCGATTATCATGTTGACCGCCCACGATTCCGACGCCGACACAGTGATGGGCCTCGAGTCGGGGGCCAACGACTATGTCTCCAAGCCGTTCCGTTTCGCCGTTCTGCTGGCGCGCATCCGTTTGCAACTGCGCCAGCACGACGCGAGCGAGGACGCCGAGTTCCAGATCGGCCGCTTCACCTTCCGCCCCGCGACCAAGCACCTGGTCGACGCCAAGGGGGTCAAGCTGCGGCTGACCGAGAAGGAGGCCGCGATCCTGCGTTTCCTCCATCGCGCCCAGCGCCAGGCGGTGCCGCGCGAAACGTTGCTGCGCGACGTCTGGGGCTACAACGCCAACGTCACCACCCATACGCTCGAGACGCACATCTACCGGCTGCGGCAGAAGATCGAGGACGACCCGACTGAGGCGCGGTTGCTCGTCACCGACGGCGGCGGCTACAAGCTGTTGTCGTGAAAGGTTCGCGCGGAGCTCTTCGCCCATGAGCCTCGAATCCAACGTCCGGCGCATGGCGGGCACCCGCCCCTTCGACCTGTTGCCGCGCGAGGCGGTGCAGTTGATCGCCTTCTCCTGCGAGAGGCGGATGCTGAAGGCGGGCGAAACCCTGTTCAACGCCGGCGAGCCAGCCGATTCGGCCTATTTCGTCCTGTCGGGCGAGCTGTCGCTCGCCATCGACGACGCCGAGCGGCGGGTCGAGCCGGGCGCGCTGGTCGGCGAGACGGCGCTGTTGGCCGAAGTGGTGCGGCGCGCCTCGGCCAAGGCGACCGAAGACAGCGAATTGCTGCGCATTCCCGGCGCCGTGTTTCGTCGCGTTTTGTCGGAATTCCCGCGTGCGGCGGTCCAGTTGCGCGCAGCCGCCGTCGCGCGCGCGCGCGAGCTCGTCAACCAGCTCGACGAAACGCGTGCGCGGCTGTTCGAGAGTTAGGGCTCGTTCAAGAACAATTGAATCGGGCTGGCTGGCTGGCGGGACATTGGGGCGCGACATGGGGGATTCGCGCCGGGACACGGAGCGGCTAGAATCTCGGCATGATCGACGAGACGGCGA
>JBEKVR010000157.1:0-11466 GCA_049513815.1 Roseiarcus sp.
AGGGCGACAACTCTATTCTCGTTCATGGCGTAACGCTCCATCTTGGAGGTTCGGGTGGCTTGAACACCAACCCCGTTACGCCGCCTTCCTCACCCCCGTCACCCAGTTTCCGCCATAGCTCCATGGGCCGCTCTGGCGAGCGGGTGTGAGAATGTCACAGCATCTTCTCCTGAGGCGAACGTAGATTACAGAAATGTCACAATCCAGGCGTCGCGACCGGCCTGAGCGAACGCGCTTGGCCTCCCGACGGCTGGCGGCTCGGACTGGCGGCTCTTCTGGCAATCGAAATGTCGAAGCGGGCGCTGGTTTCTGCATAGCCCAGAGGCGACTTTCGACCCGTTGCAGGCGCGTAAGCCCTACACATTGGCGACGGCAGCCGACCGCCCATTGCGATTGCAATTCGACTTCAATTACACAATCATACGGCGTTAGTTTGGAATGCGCATTTCCGCAACCGGAGCGCTCGCGCGCCGGTAGGCAGACCATAGAGCTAGAGCTGGGAAGGAGCGGAGTATCTTGCCGCTCCATCCTGATCGCCTGCTCTCGACGGCCGGAAGACCTGGGGAGTTCGCTTGGCGCGGAGAGAGCCATGGCGGATGTACAGCAACCGAAGTTGGGTCGCCCATTTTGCATCCTTAACGGCCATTCCGTCCGTGTCGAGGAAGCTAAGGCGCAAATCGCGCGCGCCGCGTCCAAGCGCGGCGTTGAGGCTGACGTCGTCGTGACGAAGCGTGACGACGACATCAGCGTCTTGGCCGCGCGAGCCCTTGCCGAAGGTCGCCAGATCGTGGTCGCGGGCGGCGGCGACGGAACTGTGAACGCAGTGGCCGGGAAGCTGGCGGGCGCCGACGCCGCGCTGGGCGTCATCCCGATGGGGACGTTGAACCACTTCGCCAAGGACGCGGGGCTGCCCCTCAACCTTGAGGCTGCAGCGCAAACGCTCTTCGCTGGCCGCGTGATCGAAGTCGACGTCGGCGAGGTCAACGGCCGCGTGTTCGTCAACAACTCGGGCGTCGGCTTCTATCCGCACTTTGTGCGCCAACGCGAGGCCGAGGAGCACCGCGGACGCGAGAAGCGCGTCGCCTTCATGCTGGCTCTGAGGTCGGTCGTGAGGCGCTACTTCCGCCTTCGAATGGGGCTGCACTTGAAGGAAGCCGAGGCGCTCGAGCGCGTGACGCCGTTCCTGTTCGTCGGCAACAATCGCTATCGCGTCGCAGGGCCTGAAATCGGAACGCGATCGACGCTGGATTCCGGCCGCTTATGGGTCTGCATGGCGCCAAGCCTCGGACGGCGACACTTCGCCCGCGTCGCATTGGGCGCGCTCGTTGGGCGTGAGCCCGACGAGGAGCTGAATGTCTTCGAGACCGAGGAGCTTTGGGTCGAGCCCGCGACGCCGCGGGCCTATGTCTCCTTCGACGGCGAGGCGGCGGTCATGGAGGGGCCTCTCCACTATCGGATTCGACCGCGCGCGCTTAGACTTGTCGCGCCTGAGCGGCCGGTTGTCGATCGGCGTTTCCCGCCAGGGAGCTAGCGCGAGCATGGCCAGAGGCGGGCTCGACGACAAGATCCATCCGGTCGGCAAGCTTGCGACGATCGTGAGCACGCTGGCGGAGGATGGCGTTGCGATCGAGGAGGCGCTGCGCGCCGTCCAGCTTTCGTCGGGCGCGCTCGCCTCGCCGAAGACCCGGGTTTCGATCAACCAGATTCTTTGGCTCTGTCGCGAGGCGATGGAGCGCGCGCACGATCCGTTCTTCGCCTACCGCACCGGCCTGAGGATGCGCGTGTCGACCTTCGGTCTTTTTGGTTTCGCGATTCTCACCGGCACGAGTTTCCGCCAAACGATCCGGGTCGCGGCCAAGTACCACGAACTGACGACGCCGCTGGCCGGCGTGTCCTTCCGCGAAGAGGCCGGATGCGGGATCTGGAGCGTCGATCCGGAACCCCATCCGCTAATCGACGCGCCGCTCTACCGATTTCTCGTCGAAATGCAGTTCGGCATCTTCGTGTCGTTGCATCGCGACGTGATGGGACCGGCGTTCAGGCCGACGGCGTTTCGCTTCGCCTACCCCGCGCCCGTGGCCGCGCAGCGATATTGCGACGCGTTTTCCTGCGACGCGCTGTTCGGTCAAGCGAGCAATGAAATGGCGTTCGATGCGACTTTGCTGGACGCCGTTCCGCCGCTCGGCGACAGGCTTACCAACCCGACGGTCTTGAAGATGTGCGACAAGCTCCTGGAGGAGTTCGACCTTCGCAAGGGCGTGTCGGGCAAGGTGCGCGAAGCGCTGCTCGCCAATCTCGCCGAGCCGACGCCTGTTGACGACATCGCCCGCCATCTCGGGCAGTCGCCGCGCACGCTGCGGCGCAAGCTGCAAGAGGAGGGCGCCTCGATTCAGAAGCTGCGCGACGAATTGCGACTGCAAGTCGCAGTCAAATACCTCAGGGACACCGATATGACCGTCGAAGAGGCGAGCAACGTCTTGGGGTTCAATGAGGCGGCGAACTTCCGGCGGGCCTTCGCGCGCTGGACGAATATGTCGCCGCAGCAATTCAGAGCGATCGCCAGCAACGGGTAAGACGATCGCGTTGCGGCTTCGGCGCGTCAACGATGCGGGCCGCGACGGCCAAAATCGCGCCGATATTTGGCCGGCGGCGACCTTCTGCGCGGCGACGCTTTCATGGCATCTCCCGGCCTCGAACGGATGACCCGTCGAGAAAAGGAGTTGCGCCATGAGCCAACGCATTGATCAATTCCGAGAGACGTTTCGCCTCAAGCTGATGCAGGCCGACAGCGATCTGTCGGCCCTGAAGGGCAAGATCGACGCGAAAGCGGAGACCGCCGAGCGCGACGCGCGCGCCTGCCTGGACGAGGTGAGGAAGCGCATCGAACAAAGCGAGCCCAAGGCCAAGGCCGCCCGAGCGGAAGTCGAGAAGTGGGCGAACGAGCGGAAGGCGGCCGCGAAGGACGCCGTCGCCGCGGTGAAGGTCAAGGGCGAGACCGCAACGCTGAAAGCCCGGGCCGAGGTCGCCGAACATTACGCTCTGGCGGCGGTCGACGTCGCTGTGGCGGCGATCGACGCTGCGGAACACGCGGCGCTCGAAGCTTGGCTCGCGCGTCGCGACGCCGACCACGCTCCTGGCAAGTAGGTTCACGCGATCCTTCGTCAGGCGCCGCAATGTGGCCTCGGGAATCCGAGGCCGCCCCGAGCGGCGCCCAACGGGGGATTCGGCTGACGTGATGGAGATGAACGATGATCAGCGACATTCAAATGCTGATTCAAATTCCGCACGAACTTGCCCAGAATTGGGGCTGGTTTCTCGCCCTCGGGATCGGCCTGGTGATCCTCGGCCTTGCGGCGGTCGTGCGTTCCTTCGCGGCCACCGTCGCGTCGATGCTGTTCTTCGGTTGGCTGATGGTCGCGGCGTCCGGCATCGAAATCGCTCAGGCCGTCTTGGTCGGACATTGGGCGGGATTCTTCCAACACCTGTTGGCGGCGATCCTGTTTGGCGTCGTCGGTCTCTTGACGGTCGTCAGGCCTCGACAGAGCGCCGAGGTGCTGACCCTGTTCATGGCCGCCTTCTTCCTGGTCGGCGGACTTTCCCAGATCGTCGTCGCCGTGGCGCTTGCGCTGCCGGGATGGGGTTGGCAGGTCGCCGACGGCGCCATCACCTTGGCGCTGGGTCTGCTGGTGATGGCGGAATGGCCGATCTCAGGACTTTGGGCGATCGGGCTCTTCCTCGGCATCGACCTCATTTTCTTCGGCTTTGCGTGGACCGCGATCGCCTTCGGCCTGCTGTCCATGTGAAAGACCCGCGTCGGTCCCGCTTCGTGCGCGCCGGCGCGCAACCTTCAAACCCTCAACGATCAAGGAGCAAGTCATGACTGGAACAAGATTTGGCGGCGAACTCTCGCCGGGGCGCGATCTGCTGGCCGCCCTGCTGGCCCGCAACTGGTGGGCGATCGGACTGCGCGGCGTACTCGCCGTCGTATTCGGCCTGATCGCGTTGTTTCTCCCCGGCGCGACGATGCTGTCGCTGGTGATCGTGTTCGCGATCTACGCGTTCGCCGACGGCGTGTTCGGCGTCGTCAGCGCGGTTCGAGCGGCGCAGGCCGGCCAACGCTGGGGCGTGCTCGTGTTCGAGGGCCTGGTCAACATCGCCGTCGCCGTGATCGCCGTGCTGTGGCCGGGAATCACCGTGGTCGCGTTCGTGCTGCTCGTTGCGATCTGGGCGATCGTGACCGGGGCCCTGGAGCTGGCGGCGGCTTTCCGGCTCGGAACCGAAGACGGTCGCTGGTGGCTGGTCGTCGGCGGACTCGTCTCGTTGGTCTACGGCGCGCTGCTTGTCGTCGCCCCGATGATCGGCGCGGTGGTGTTGACCTGGTGGCTCGGCGCCTACGCACTGATCTTCGGCGTCGCCCTCATCGTGCTCGCTTTCAAGCTCAAGGCGCGGCTCGACAAACATCAGCGCGCCTGACACCTCCAATGTCCATCAACGCCAAGCACAGGCGACGACCATGAGCGGAACAGAATCTGAAACTGCGGCGGCCCGTTCGCCGGACCGCCCGAGCCTGTGGATCAGGGAGCTGCCCTTCGTCGCATTGCTCGTCCTGATCATGATCGGCGTCGCTTACCCCAGCGTCTCCAGACAGCCGCTCATCATCTACTGGGAGCTGCTGGCGCCGCTCATCGGGGTCGCCTGCGCCGCCGCCGGTTGGCGGAGCGCCGGCGGCGCCGCCGCCCGGTCGCGTTTGATCCTGACCCAGTCGCTGCACTGGGCGGCGTTCCTGGTGGTGATGAATCTGCTGCTGCTGCCGAGCGTGCAGCGAATCTTCACCGCCAACTCGACCGGCCTCGCCGTTTACACCCTGCTGACGCTCGGCGCCTTCAGCGCCGGCGCGCAGGTCCTCTCCTGGCGAATCTGTGTGCTCGCGCTGATCATGGCGCTCGGGATTCCAGCCATCGCCTGGATTGAAAACTCGGCGTTGGTCTTGGTGCTGGCGGCCGCCGGCGCGCTCGCCATCGTCGTCGTCGCCGTCCGCCTTTGGCGTGAAGGGCGCGGACGAGCGGCCGACGGCGATCGTAACGGCGCGCCTGGCTGAGGCGCCAAGAGCTGGAGCGACGCGAACGCGCTCCGCGCCACGCGGCGCGGTTCGACAGTTGAATGAATGGAGGTGCGCAAATGACCATCGATCTTTCATCGATCGTCTGGCTGTTCTTCGCGCTCATGCTGCTGCAGCCGATCCTCACCACCCGATGGTACGCCGTGCAGCGCGCGCGAACCATCCGCGAGATCGAGAAAATGCACGGGTCGCGGGTGATCACCATGATCCATCGCCAGGAAAAGGCGAGCGTGTTCGGCGTATCGGTCTCGCCTCATATCGATCTCGAGGACGCGCGGACGGTCATCGCGGCGATCAAGGAGACGCCCGAGGACCTGCCGATCGATTTCGTGATCCACACTCCAGGCGGCCTCGTGCTGGCGGCGATGCAGATCGCGCGCGCGCTCCGAGCCCACAAGGCGAAGGTCACCGTCTACGTGCCGGTCTTCGCCATGTCGGGCGGGACGCTGATCGCGCTGGCGGCGGACGAAATTGTGCTCGGCGAGTTCTCGGTTCTCGGTCCGATCGATCCGCAGATCGGCGCCCTCCCAGCGGCGAGCATTGTCAAGGCGCGCAACGCCAAGCCGATCGAACACGTCTCCGACCTCACACTGGTTCCCGCCGACGTCAGCGAAAAGGCGGTCCAACAGGTCAAGCGCGGCACCGCCGAGTTGATGGAGTCGCGCATGGACAATACGGCCGCCGAGGCCCTCGCCGACAAGCTCGCCGGCGGTCGTTGGACTCACGACTACGCGCTGACTGCGGCCGAAGCGAGCGAGCTGGGGTTGCCGGTCAAGGCGGCAATGCCGATCGAGGTGATGCGGCTGATGACGCTCTACCCGCAGCCGCTTCAGGCTTCGAGGATCGAGTATCTGCCGATTGAGCTCCCGCGCCAGAGGCGGCTCATCTAGCGAGTTCCGCTTTTGGATCGGGCCCGTTCGGACGACAACGATGGTGGATGAGATGTCCAACGACACGGTGCTGTTGCGCGAACTGAAGTCTCTGCGCGAAGACATCTCGTCGTCTCAGAAGGCGCGCTCGTCGCGAGCGGTCGACCGCGCTTCGGCTGGCGGCGACGCGGCGGAAAGCCCGGTTCAACCGATCGAGGCGATCGAAGAGCGGCGGCTCGACGGCGAACTGCGTGAACTCGTCGATGCGGTCAAGGAATTCGTCCAGGACGCCGAGAAGAACGCATCGGCGCATCCGGCCGCGACGGCGGTCGGCGGGATGGTCGTCGGCATTCTGATTGGCCGCCTGCTCGGCCGGCGCTAGGAGTCCGGCCCATGATCGAAGATCTGATGCAGGACCTCCGCCTGTTGCAAAAGGCGGATTCGCTGATCGCGCGATTCTGGCTGCGCGTCGCGGCGCGTCGCTTCGCGGCGGCGTTGTTCGCCGGTCTGGTCGTCCTGTTCGGCTTGGCGATGGCCAATCTCGCCGCATTCCGCGCGCTCGAAGGCGCGCTGGGCCCAATTTGGGCGCCGGCGGTCGTCGCGCTCGTCGATCTCGCGCTCGCGGCGGGCGTTTGGGGGCTGGGCGCCAACATCAAGCCCGATTCGGCGATCGACCTCGCCTTCGACGTGCGGCAGATGGCTGTTGGCGCCCTCGAGGCGGACGCCCGCGATCTGCGGACGACCGTCGACTCGCTCGGCGCCCAGATGCGCGGCGTCAAGGAAACGGTCGTCGGATTGGTTCACAACCCCTTCGACGCGGCGGCGCAGCAGCTTCTCGTTCCTGCCGCGCTGTCGCTTCTCAAGGGGCTGCGGGCGAAGAAGGAAAAGGCGCCGTAACAGGCGTCGTCGGGCGCCGGGAAGATCGATGGGCGGTCGAAGAAGGCGAGCGATCCTATGTTTCCTGTCCAGGATGAGACCCGGCGCCCGTCGCAGGTCCCGATCGTCACCCTGCTGATCATCGGGGCCAATGCCGTCGTCTTCCTGCTCGAACTGAGCGGCGGCGACGCGTTCGTCAACCAATGGTCGGCGGTTCCGGCCGACATCGCCGCCGGGCGTGACCTCGTCACGATCCTGACGTCGATGTTCATGCACGGAAGCTGGTCGCATATCATCGGCAACATGATCTTTCTGTGGGCGTTCGGCCCCCAGATCGAAGATGCGATGGGTCGGGTGCGCTACGGGGCGTTCTATCTCTTGGGGGGCGTCGTCGCGACGCTCTCGCAGGTTCTGGTCGATCCGACGTCGACGATCCCCAGTCTCGGCGCGAGCGGCGCGATCGCCGCCGTGATGGGTGCCTTTCTGGTCACCTACCCGCGCGACAAGATTCGCACACTGCTGTTCTTTGGCTGGTTCGTCCGCGTCACGTTCGTACCCGCGGCGCTGCTGATCGGATTTTGGTTCGTCATCCAGCTCCTCAGCTTCGGCGCCGTCACCGACTTGCAATCCGGCGGCGTCGCCTACGCCGCGCACATCGGCGGCATTGTTTTTGGCGCCGTCGCCGGCCGCCTCTTCGAGGATCGCGCGCGGTTGATGGGACGGCGCGGAGCGTTCGACCAGACGTACGACGATTAGCTGACGGCGGGGCCCGTCGTTAGGCGCTCGAGTGGTTCGTTGTCGCCGCCGTGTCGCTCTTGACGACAGACGTGCGGCGCAGCCGCGTCGCCAAACCTCTTATTGCGGTCGGCTTTCAAACCCGCAAGAACTGTCCGTTTGTCGGACGCTCCGGAGACGCGGTGACGTCCCCGTCAGGTCCAGAAATTGGCCGCCAACACCGAATGCTGGGCACTTGCCTGCCGCTGGCGCTGAACGCCGTCTCGCGTGCTGTGATCGAATGACTGCTTCCCACTGACACCAGCCTAGCGGGCATGCCATCTCAAAGTCGGCTTCGGAGGCGCAGCGATCATCGGCTGAACGGTTAAGTTGGTGGCGACGCAGTCAAAGGCTAGCGCGTCCATCCGGTCGGCAAACTTGCAGCGATCGTGACGGCGCTGGCGGAGGATGGCGTTGCGATCGAGGGCGCGCTTCGAGCCGTTCAACTTGCGGCGGGCGCGCTCGCGTCGCCGAAGACCAGGGTCTCCATCAACCAGATTCTTTGGATCTGCCGTGAAGCGATGGAGCGCTCGCACGATCCATTCTTCGCCTATCGCGCCGGTTTGAGAATGCGTGTCTCGACCTTTGGTCTCTTTGGTTTCGCGATTCTGACCAGCACGAATTTCCGCCAGACGGTGCAAGTCGCGGCCAAGTATCACAAACTGACGACGCCCCTGGCCGGCATTTCTTTCCGAGAGGAAGCGGGATGTGGGATCTCGACCGTTGATCCGGAGCCGCATCCCTCGATCGACGCACGGCTCTACCGATTTCTCGTGGAGATGCAGTTCGGCATCCACGTATCGTTGCATCGCGACGTGATGGGACCTGCATTCAAGCCGACGGAGCTTCGCTTCTCCTACGCCGCGCCCTTGGCCGCGCAGCGGTATCGCGACGCGTTCTCCTGCGACGCGCTGTTCGGTCAAATACCTCAGAGACACCGATATGACGGTCGAAAAGACGAGCGACGTGTTGGGGTTCAACGAGGCAGCGAACTTCCAGCGGGCCTTCGCGCGCTGGACGAACATGTCGCCGCCCCGCGGCGGCCAAAATCGTGCCGAGATTTGGCCGGCGGCGACCTTCCGCGCGCCGACGCTGTCGTGGCATCTCTCCGGCCTCAAACGGAAGACCCGTCGAGAGAAGGAGTTGCGCCATGGATCCGAAGGATCGCAAGCAAACCTGGACAGTATGGTACGTCGTGATCGCCTTCCTGGCGGTGACCGCTCTGCAGCAGCTTTGGACTACGCTGGCGCAGACCGAGACGATGCCATACAGCGAGTTCGAACAACTCGTCTCGGCGAAGCAAGTCTCCGACGTCGTGGTTTCGGCGAACTCGATCCAGGGCACGCTGAAATCGCCGCTTCCCGACGGCAAGACGCAGTTCGCCACCGTGCGGGTCGACCCCGCGATCGCCGATAAGCTCGAAGCGGCCGGCGTAAAGGTGAGCGGCGCGCCCCCAAGCGGCTTGCTCGGCGAGATCCTGTCGTGGGTTCTGCCGGCCATCGTTTTCTACCTTCTGTGGACCTATCTGTTCCGCGGCATGGCCGAGAAACAGGGGCTCGGCGGCATGATGGCGATCGGCAAGTCGCACGCGAAGGTCTATGTGGAGACCGACACCAAGGTCACGTTCAAGGACGTGGCGGGCGTCGAGGAAGGTAAATTCGAGCTCCAGGAAATCGTCTCGTTCTTGAAGGACGCCAAATCCTACGGCCGGCTCGGGGCGCGCATGCCCAAGGGCATTCTGCTCGTCGGCCCGCCCGGAACCGGAAAGACGCTGCTGGCGCGGGCGGTGGCGGGCGAGGCCGGGGTCCCCTTCTTCTCGATCTCCGGCTCCGAGTTCGTCGAAATGTTCGTCGGCGTGGGCGCCGCGCGGGTGCGCGATCTGTTCGAGCAAGCGCGCAAGGCGGCGCCTTGCATCATCTTCATCGACGAACTCGACGCGCTCGGCCGCAGCCGCAGCGCCGGCGGCGCGATGGGCGGCTACGACGAGAAGGAGCAAACCCTCAACCAACTGCTCGCCGAACTCGACGGCTTCGACCCGACCCTGGGCGTCGTGCTGCTGGCCGCCACCAACCGACCGGAAGTCCTCGATCCGGCCCTGCTGCGCGCCGGCCGCTTCGATCGTCAAGTGCTGGTCGACCGTCCCGACCACAAGGATCGTCTGGAGATCCTGAAAGTGCATGTCCGCAAGATCAGCTTGGCGCCGGGCGTCGACCTCGACCAGGTCGCCGGCATGACGACCGGACTGACCGGAGCCGATCTCGCCAATCTGATCAACGAGGCGGCGATCGTGGCGACGCGCCGTGGCGCCAACGCGGTGGCGCTCGCCGACTTCACCGCTGCGCTCGAGCGGGCCGTCGCCGGCGCAGAGAAGAAGAGCCGGGTGTTGACGCCGTCGGAGCGCCGCCGCGTCGCCTATCACGAAATGGGGCATGCGCTGGTGGCGGCGAGCCTGCCCGACGTCGATCCCGTCTTGAAAATCTCGATCATCCCCCGAGGAATCGGGGCGCTCGGCTACACGATGCAGCGGCCGACGGAAGACCGCTTCGTGCTCGCCGAGAGCGAACTGCGCCATCGCATCAGCGTGCTGATGGGCGGACGCGCCGCTGAGACGTTGATTTTCGACGGCGACGTCTCGACCGGCGCCTCCGACGATCTGCAGCGCGCGACGCAGATCGCCCAGGAGATGGTCACCCGCTACGGCATGACGTCGACTATCGGGCAACGCATCTACGCCAACCTGCCGCCCAGCTTCCTAAGCGTCAGCGCCGAGGAGAGGCCGAACGCGTCGGAGTTGACGATGCGCGAGATTGATCTTTCGGTGCGAGACATCGTCGCCCAAGCCTTCGACGAGGCGCAAACAATCCTGAAGGAGCGAAGGTCCGATCTCGACAAGGGCGCCGAGCTGCTCCTAACCAAGGAAGTGCTGACGGCGGACGAATTCCCGGCAATACGGCGCTCGGACGATTCGCTCGGGTCGGAAAAGAAGGTTGCCTGAGTGCCGGCGCGCCAAGCGATTTTTGTCGGCGGGCGGCGACCACCTATATCGAGGCCTACCGCTCGCGCCACACCGGCTGCCTCGTCACCGAAGGCAAGGCGGCGGAAACATTCCTCGAGCAAGTCGACTCGACGATCGTACTGCACAACGCCTTGACCCAGTTCGCCGACGGCGGCGAATTCGGCTTCGGGGCCGATATCGGCATCGCCACCGGCCGCATGCACGCGCGCGGGCCGGTGGGCGTCGAACAGCTCTGCACCTTCAAGTACCGCGTGCGCGGCGACGGGCAGACGAGGGCGTAGGGGGGCGCGAAGATCAGGGCGCCGGTCGCCCTGTTTCCGCCGCTGCCGCCGCCCCCGCGCGGTAGGCGTCCGAGTCCCGCCGGACCAGCATGAGCAACGCCAGGTTCTGCCGCACCACCCCCATGGGCGATAGGAAACCGACCGCGTCCCTGATCATTTCGAGCTCCCCGACCACGCCCTGCAAGGGGCCGCGCTTGCTGATCTTGGGGGTGTTGAACACCGTCGGCCAGTCGACCACCGCCACCGAGAGGCCCTCCTCGATGATCAAGTCGTTGATGAACGCCTCGCATCCCCAGCGGGGCAGATGCTCCATCTCCTTGACTGCCTGGTCGAGCAATTGGGCGGGGATGACCCGTTCACCGGAAACGAAGTCGAGGCCGATCCAGCGATAGGGAGCGAGACTGTTGCTGCGCAGGCTGATGCTCACCTCGGCGCGGCCGCCGATCACCGGCTCCGCCAGCGCCTGGATGTCGGCGGCGTTCACGCCGGCCAAGTCGGCGTCGAGAAACATCAGATAGTCGCCCGTCGCCG
>JBEKVR010000158.1:0-11361 GCA_049513815.1 Roseiarcus sp.
TCATGGACTATCTCGATCAACACAACGCCCAACCCAAGCCCTTCGTCTGGACCAAGTCCCCAGGCGAAATCCTCGAAAAGGTCGCCCGTGCAAAACAGGCGTTAGAGTCACACCACTAGCGCGCGACCACTTTCGCGCCGTCAGGCGCGCGCCGGAAACAGTGGAGGTCAGCGACGCGCTGGAATTGGCCGTCGGGGCTGTCGCGGAAAGCAATGTCCTGCAAGCGGAGATGTCGGCCTGCATCCTCGGCCACGTAGCGCGTTTGTCGCCGCGCCAGCGACAGGTCGTGCTGCTGCGCCATTTCGGCGGGCTCGATCATGCGGAGATCGCGCGCCAGCTCGGCGTTTCAGATGGCGCCGCACGCGTCATCCTCCATCGCGCGGTTGTGGCTCTACGTCGCAGCCTCACCGAAGGATGTGTTCTCGACTTCCGCGATCCGATCCCCTGCGAGCGGCGGACGATGCCATCCTAGCCTTCGGTTTTCTGGCCGCCGAGGCCGATTCTCGCCGCGGCCTATCCCGTTATGGGGGCCGCCAGCCCATGCCCCGGTTGCCGTCGACGGCTTGAAGCTTGAATTCATATCGACTAATCGAGAAATATGGACAAGATGAGCGCCCTCGAAGCCTTTTCGGCCTTGTCGCAGTCGACGCGGCTCGAGGTCTTCCGCTTGCTGATCCGCTGTGAACCTCTTGGCCTGCCGGCCGGGGAAATCGCGGCGCGTCTCGGTGTGCCGCAGAACACGTTGTCGACCCACTTGGCGGTCCTGACGCGGGCGGGATTGACGTCTTCCGAGCGTCGCGGCCGATCGATCGTCTATCGGGTTCAACTGGACGCAGTTCGCGCGCTTGTCGGCTTCCTGACAGACGCGTGCTGCGACGGCCGTCCAGAGCTTTGCCTGCGGCCAGACGCATGCGGCTGTTCCGGGGCGTCGAACGAAGAGGGCGCGAGCAGCGCCGTAGGAGAAGACACATGACCTCCGTCGCCCGCCGCCTGTCGTTCCTCGACCGCTATCTCACCGTCTGGATCTTCGCCGCGATGGCGGTCGGGGTGGCGATCGGCTATTTCGCGCCCGGCGTGAAGCAGGTGGTCAATTCCTTCCAGGTCGGAACCACCAATATTCCGATCGCCGTCGGCCTGATCCTGATGATGTATCCGCCGTTCGCCAAGGTGCGCTACGAGGAGCTGCCCGACGTCTTCGCCGACGTCAAAGTGCTCGGCCTGTCGCTCGTCCAGAACTGGGTGATTGGGCCAGTCCTGATGTTCGCGCTGGCGATCGTCTTCCTGCCCGACAAGCCGGAATATATGGTCGGCCTGATCCTGATCGGCCTGGCGCGCTGCATTGCGATGGTGGTGGTGTGGAATGACCTCGCCAAGGGCTCGACCGAATACGCCGCCGGCCTCGTCGCCTTCAATTCGATCTTCCAGGTGCTGTTCTACAGCGTCTACGCTTGGTTCTTCGTCACCGTTCTGCCGCCGCTGTTCGGGCTCACCGGGTCCGTCGTCGACATCTCGATCGGCCAGATCGCCAAGAGCGTGTTCGTCTACCTCGGCGTTCCCTGCCTCGCCGGAATCTTGACGCGCGTCGTCATGCTGCGGTTCGTGTCGCGCGAGTGGTATCACAGCCGCTTCGTGCCGATCATCAGCCCGATCACGCTGGCGGCGCTGCTGTTCACCATCGTCGTGATGTTCTCGCTCAAAGGCGAGCTGATCCTCACCATCCCCGGCGACGTGGTGCGGATCGCCATCCCGTTGCTCATCTACTTCGGGGTGATGTTCGTGCTGTCGTTCGCGCTGAGCCGTCGCATGGGGGCGGACTATCCGCGCTGCTGCACGCTCTCGTTCACCGCCGCGAGCAACAATTTCGAGTTGGCGATCGCTGTCGCCGTCGCGGTCTACGGCATCAACTCCGGCGTCGCCTTCGCCGCCGTCATCGGCCCGCTGGTCGAGGTGCCGGCGATGATCGCGCTCGTCAACGTCGCGATGTGGGCGCGCGATCGGTATTTCCAGGGCGCCGGCGCCGCGGCCTGACCCGACCGCGCCCCGGCCCTCTCCCACAAGTGGGAGAGGGGAAGGCGTCACTCCGCTGGACTCGGCAGCGCGGACAGGTCGATCTCTTCCTCCGCCGGCGTGGCGGCTGGACGCGGGTGCGTCGCCTCGTCCCTCTCGCCGACGAAGCGGCCGAAGACGCGCCAGATCAGCCCGCCGAGATCGTCGATCAGGGTGAAGACGGCCGGCACGAAGACCAGCGACAGCAAGGTCGACGCCGCCAGGCCGCCCATCACCGCGATCGCCATCGGCGAACGGAAGCCGCCGCCGTCGCCCAAGCCCAGCGCCGACGGGAACATGCCGGCCGCCATGGCGATCGTCGTCATGATGATCGGCCGCGCGCGCTTGCGTCCGGCTTCGACCAGCGCCTCGAGCCGCGGCGTGCCGCGACCGATCTCCTCGAGCGCGAAGTCGACCAGCATGATCGCGTTCTTGGTGACGATGCCCATCAGCATCAGGATGCCGATCACCACCGGCATCGACATCGCCTTGTGAGTGAGCAGCAGCGCGCCGATCGCGCCGCCGACCGACAGCGGCAGCGAGACGAGGATGGTGATCGGCTGCAGGAAGCTGCCGAACAGCAGCACCAGCAGCGCGTAGACCATCATCACGCCGGCGCCGATCGCCGCGGCGAACGAGGCGAACACTTCGCCCATCACTTCGACGTCGCCGGTCTCGCGGATTTCGACGCCTGGCGGCAGATGCTTGGCGGCGGGCAGGGCGTGGATCGCGTTGACGGCGTCGCCAAGCGCGGCGTCGCCGGCGAGGTCGCCCTCGATGGTGACGCGGCGCGTGCGGTCGTAGCGGTTGATCGCGGTCGGGCCGTGGTCGACGACGAAGTCGGCGAGCGCCGACAGCGGCGCCGCGCCGCCCGATCCGGTCGGCACACGCAGGTCCTGCAGCCGGCCGACGTCGCCGCGCGCCGCCTCGTCGAGCTCGACCCGGATCGGCACCAGCCGGTCGCCGGCGTTGAACTTGGCGAGGTTGGCGTCGACGTCGCCGAGCGTGGCGACGCGGATCGTCTCCGACAGCGTCTCGGTCGAGACGCCGAGATCGGCGGCGAGCTGGCGCTTCGGCACGACGCGCAATTCCGGCCGGTCGAGTTCGGCGGTCGAGATCGGGTTCTCGATCGTCGGGATCGAGCGCATCTCGCTGGCGAGCTGGTTGGCGGTGTCGTTGATGGCGTCGATGTCGGGTCCGGCGACGATCAGCGACAAGTCGCGCTGGCCGTTGTCCTTGACGAACCAGTAGCGAACGTCGGGCGTCGAGGCGAGCATCGCGCCGATCTCAGCTTGCAGGTCCTTTTGGCTCGCCTTGCGCTCCGACTTGTTGACGAAATTGATGACGAAGGTCGCCTTGCGCGGCTCGGCGGCGGCGCCAAGAATCTCGCCGCCGTAGATCAGCGCGGAGCGCACTTCCGGCATCTGCTTGAGCTGGTCGGAAATGCTGCGGGTGACGCGGTCGGTGTCGTCGAGCCGCGAACCGGGCGGCAGTTCGAGCGCCAGCAACGCGCGGCCCTGGTCGTCGGCCGGCAGGAAGCCGGACGGCAGCAGCTTGGTCGCGGCGATCGAGGCGACGAAGATCATCACGCCCGCCGCCAGCGTGATCCAGCGGTGACGCACCGAAGTGCGCACCAGCTGGGTGTAGAAGCGCATGATCGCGCCTTCGCGATGAACCGGCTCCTCCGGCGCGCGCAGAAAATAGGCGGCGAGGACCGGCGTGACGAAGCGCGCCACCAGCAGCGAGAACAGCACCGCGATCGCCACCGTCAGGCCAAACTGACGGAAGTACTGTCCGGCGATGCCGCTCATGAAGCTGACCGGCGAGAAGATCGCGACGATGGTCAGCGAGATGGCGATGACGGCGAGGCCGATCTCGTCGGCCGCCTCGAGCGAAGCGCGATAGGCCGACTTGCCCATCCGCATGTGACGGACGATGTTCTCGATCTCGACGATCGCGTCGTCGACCAGGATGCCGGTCACCAGCGTGATCGCCAGCAGGCTGACGAGGTTGAGCGAGAAGCCGATCGCGTCCATCGCCCAGAAGGTCGGCAGGATGGATAGCGGCAAGGCGAGCGCGGTGACGATGGTCGCGCGCAGGTCGCGTAGGAACACCAGCACGACGGCAACCGCCAGCAGCGCGCCTTCGATCAGGGTCTCCATGGTCGAGGAATAGTTGCCGAGCTCGTTGTCGACCTGGGTGTCGACCTTGGCGAAGCTCACCTCCGGATGGTCGGCCTCGACGCGCGCGAGACGTTCGGCGACGCGCTTGTCGACCGCGACGTCGCTCGCGCCCTTGGCGCGGGTGACGCCGAACGAGACGATCGGCTCGTCGAACAGGCGGGCGAAGGTGCGCGGCTCGGCGGCGCCGTCGGTCACCGTCGCCAGTTCGTCGAGCCGCACGCGCCTGCCGCCGGGCAGCGAGATCGGCGTCGCGGCGAGGTCGGCGACGGTGCGCGCGCCGGCCAGCGTGCGGATCGCCTGCTCCTGGCCGGCGAGCTCGGCGCGGCCGCCGCCGAGGTCGATGTTGTCGGCGCGCAATTGCGCGTTGACCTGCGCTGCGGTGACGCCGAGCGCCAGCAGCTTGTCGGGGTCGAGCGCGACGCGGATTTCGCGGTCGACGCCGCCGAAGCGCTTGACCTCGCCGACGCCCTTCACGCTCTGCAGCTCGCGCGCCACCGTGTCGTCGACGAACCACGACAATTGCTCGGCGGTCATGCCCGGGGCCGAAGCGGCGTAGGTGACGAACGGCAAGCCCTCGGCCTGGATGCGGCTGACGATCGGCTCGTCGATCGTGCGCGGCAGGTCGGCGCGGATCTTGGCGATCTGATCCTTGACGTCGTTGAGCGCGCGGTCGGCGTCGACCGCGCCGACGGTGAACTGCACCACCGTCACCGACGAGCCGTCGGTCACCGTCGAGATCATGTGCCAGACGCCGTTGACGTTGGAGACCGCGTCCTCGACCTTCTTCGTCACCTGCGATTCGAGTTCCGACGGCGCGGCGCCCGACTGGGTGACGGCGACCTGCACGATCGGAATGTCGATGTTGGGGAAGCGGGTCACCGCCATCTGCCGGAAGCTGACGACGCCGAGCAGCGTCAGGATCACGAAGACGACAGCGGCAGGGATCGGCCGACGGATCGACCAGGCCGAAACGTTGATCCTCATGGGGTCGCCCTTTCCGTTGTCGCGGGCACTGCGGTCACCCGGTCGCCGGGACGCAGGAAGGCGGCGGCGCGCGCGACGACCGTCTCGCCCGCATTGACGCCGCCGGCGATCTCGAGCGCGTCGCCCTCGGCGACGCCGACCGTGACGCGGCGCTGCTCGACGATTCCGTCGCGCACCACCAGCGCCCGCGCGCCGGCCGCGTCGCGCGCCACCGCGCTTGCCGGCACGCCGACGCCCTGGCTGCGCGCCAGCGTGATCTCGGCCGAGGCGAAACCGCCGATGTGGGCGCGCGCGCCGGGGTCGAGCGCGACGCGCACCTTGCCGGTGCGGCTCGCCTTGTCGACTTCGGCGCCGATCAGCCGCACCGTTCCGGCGACCTTGTCGGCGACGCCGGGCAGAGCGAGCTCGGCGTTCATGCCGACGGCGAGTCGCGGCAGCGCCTGTTCGGGCGCTTCGGCTTCGAGGTCGATCGCGCCGTCCTTGATGATGCGGAACAATGGCTCGCTCGCGCCGCCGACCGCCGCGCCGAGCCGCGCCGTGCGGCGGCTGACGACGCCGCTGACCGGCGCCTTCACTTCCGTCTGCGCGATTTTGACCTGGAGTTCGCGGCGCTCGCCGTCGCGCGACTTGCGATCGGCCTCGGCGACCGAGAGGGCGTTCTGAGCCGAGGCGAGCTGGGCGCGGGCGGTGCGCATCGCCGTTTCGCGCTGCTCGATCGTCGCCGCGGCCATGACCTGCGGGCCGAGCTTGACGGCGCGGTCGTAGTCGCTCTCGGTCCACGCGACTTGCGCCTGGGCTTGCTCGATCGCGCTCTTCGCCTGGGCGATCGCCGCGTCGGCGCGGGTCGTCGCGGCGTCGTTCTGGGCGAGCTGGGCGTCGATCTGGCTGCGGTCGAGGCGGGCGAGAATCTGGCCGGCGGCGACGGCATCGCCTTCCTCGGCGTCGATCTCGACGATCGTCAGCCCGTCGATCTGCGCCGCGACCTGCGCCTCCTCGCGCGCAACCAGCGTGCCGGAGACGAACAGTCGGTCGACGAACGGCCGTTCGACGGCGGCGACGACGGTTACCGTCGGCGGCGCGACCGCGCGCGCGGCTTCCGCGGCGCGCGGGCCGGCGCAATGGGCGGGGCCGAAGCCGAGGCCGCCGAGCGCGGCGAAAGGCGGCGCGCAGGGCGCGACGACGAGGGCGGCGGCGAGGCCGCCGGCCAGCGCGACGGCGCCGAGCGAGGGAACGAGAACGCGACGCATCACGGCGTCTCCGAGGGGCTTGAGGGCGAAATGGCGCCGGCGAACAGGGCGCGCAGCAGGGCCATGGTCATCGTCGCCGCGCTTTCGACGTCGAAGCTTTCGTCGAGCGCGCGATGGCGGAACAGCCCGCCGACAAAGGTGAACATGAGGCGGGCGGCGAAATGCGGATCCAGGCCGACGACGGCCTCGCCGTTGGCTTTCGCGGTCTCGACCAGATGGGTTAGGCCGACGATCACCTCGGCGTCGTTCGTCCGCATCATTTCGGCGATGCGCGGGTTGCGGCCCGCTTCGGCGGCGATTTCGAGAAAGAGCATCGCCTTCTCGCGCGGCTTGCACAGCAGGTTGTCGCGCAACATCGACTCGAGCATGCCGAGAACGCACCCGCCGCTCGCCAGCGCGTTGAAGGCGGCGCTGCGATTGCGCTGATCGAGCAGGCAGATGCCTTCGACCAGCGCCTCCTTGGAGGGGTAGTAGCGGTAGAGGTTGCCGGCGCTCATGCCGGCCTCCTCCGCCACCTGCTGCATCGTCGCGGCATGAAAGCCGTGGCGGACGAAGGCGCGTTCGGCCGCGGCGGCGATATGGTCACGGCGATCGTGGTCGGCGGGATGGCGTACGGGCGCGGAGGCGGTCGTCATCGCAAATCCAGTGAGAATGAATGTTCATGTAGAATGAACGTTCATTCTCACTGCCAGCCAAATACGGCCGAATTGTGTTGCCGGTCCGCCGGCAGGCTCAGAGCCGCCGCGCGTGCAGGTCGGGCAGGAAGTAGGTCAGCAGGCCGATCGCCGGCAGGTAGGCGCACAGCGCGTAGACGAAGCTGAGGCTCGTCTTGTCGGCGAGGAAGCCGAGCGCCGCGGCGCCGAGGCCGCCGAGGCCGAACGACAGGCCGAAGAACAGGCCGGCCACCGCGCCGACATTGCCGGGCGTCAGCTCCTGCGCATAGACGACGATCGCCGAGAACGCCGACGACAGCACCAGGCCAATGCAGACGCTGTCGATCGCCGTGCCGACGAGCCCGAGATGGGGCAGCAGCAGCGTGAAGGGCAGCACGCCGACGATCGACACCCAGATCACGAACTTGCGGCCGTAGCGGTCGCCGATCGGCCCGCCGGCGTAAGTGCCCGCCGCCACGGCGGCGAGGAAGACGAACAGCAGCACCTGCGAGGTCTGCACCGACACGCCGAACGTCTGGATGAGGTAGAACGTATAGTAGCTCTGCAGGCTGGCGAGATAGAACACTTTCGAGAACACCAGCACGACCAGGATCGCCATCGTCCGCTTGACGACGGCGGAGGAAGCCGGCGCCGGCCGCGCCGTCGCGCCCGCCGCCTTGCGCTGGGCGCGATGGTTGGCGTGCCAGCGGGCGATGTGGGTCAGCAGCACGATGGCGATGAAGGCGAGGACGGTGAAGGCGAGCACCGAACGCTGGCCGAACGGCACGACGATGAACGCCGCCATCAGCGGCCCGAGCGACTGGCCGAAATTGCCGCCGACCTGAAACAGGCTCTGCGCCAGGCC
Source organism: Roseiarcus sp. (assembly GCA_049513815.1). Classification (GTDB taxonomy): domain Bacteria; phylum Pseudomonadota; class Alphaproteobacteria; order Rhizobiales; family Beijerinckiaceae; genus Roseiarcus. The sequence continues at coordinate 7,979 of JBEKVR010000158.1, forward strand.
GTAGCGTCCGCCCGAGGCGGCGCGCGCGGCGCGCGAGGCTTCGGGATGAAAGACCGCGCTGCCGACGCCGATCAGCGCCACCGAAGCGAGCAGCGCCGGATAGCTGCCGGCGTAGGCGAGCGCCGCCAGGCCGATCAGCGAGAAGCCCATCGCCGCCGGCAGCGCGTAAGGCGCGGGCCGCCGGTCGAGCGCGGCGCCGATGATCGGCTGCAGCAGCGAAGCGGTGAGCTGGAAGGTGAAGGTGATGATGCCGGTCTGGAAGAAGGTCAGCGACAGCTGATCGCGGAACACCGGATAGAGCGCCGGCGCGAGCGACTGCATCATGTCGTTGAGCATGTGCGAGCCGCTGGCGGCGAACAACACGCCGAACGCCGTGGCGCGCGCCGCAGCGGCCGAGCGCGACGAAGCGTCCTCGCCGCCCCGGCGGGCGGTATTTTCGGCGGCGGTCATGAGGCGTCTCGTCGCAGCGGGCGCCGACGGCGCCGGGCGCCGCGTATAGCGCCCCGCGGCGCGCGACGGCAAGTCATGCGACGGTCCCTCAAGGCTTTGTGAAGAGAGGCGACGAGGCCGCCGGCGCTATTTCGGCGCCAGCACCATCGTCATCTGTCGCCCTTCCATCAGCGGCTCGGCCTCGACCTTGGCGATCGGCGCGGTCTCGGTCTTCACCCGCTGCAGCAGCTTGAAGCCGATGTCCTGGTGCGCCATTTCGCGGCCGCGGAAGCGCAGCGTGACCTTGACCTTGTCGCCTTCCTCGAAGAAGCGCCGGACCGAGCGCATCTTGACCTCGTAATCGTGGTCGTCGATGCCCGGCCTGAGCTTGATCTCTTTGATTTCGACAATCTTCTGGCGCTTGCGCTGCTCGGACGACTTCTTCTGCTCGAGAAAGCGGAACTTGCCGAAATCGAGGATCTTGCAGACCGGCGGGGTGGCGTTGGGGACGATCTCGACGAGATCGAGGCCCGCTTCCTCCGCGAGGCGTAGGCCCTCCGCTATCTCGACAGCGCCGACGTTCTTTCCCTCGGCGTCGATAAGCTGGACTTGAAGGGCGCGAATGTCGCGATTGACGCGCGGCCCGCCTTTCTCCGGCGCCGCGGTCGACTTCATGGGACGACGAATGGCCACTCTCCTCGGTTCGTTGATACGATGGGCAAAAAAGACGACACGACCCTCCGCCCGGCGGAAAGCCGGCGAAAGGTCGCAGTATGGATTGTCCACGGAAGGGCGGGGTAAGTCAATCGGCGCTTTGCCGCTTTCCTCAACGCCCGCGCGCGCGACTGCCAGTTTGTTCCAGGCGCGGTTCGCCTCGTTCGCGGACGACGACGCGCACGCCCTCAATGCGTTGCGCGGTCTCGCGCTCAATCCCGTTCGCGCCGGGCTCGCAGCCTCGCCTGAGGTGTGGCCGTTGTCTAGAGCGTGTTGCATTTGGATTTACGCGGCCCTCATCCTGCGGCGCCCGAGCGTCAGCGAGGGCCTCGAAGGATGTTCCAGGGATCGCGTTAACGTGCTTTCTGGAGCATCCTTCGAGGCCGCTTCGCGGCCTCAGCAGCCGTGTTCAGGCTGGTTTCCACAATTGATCGCGGCGCACGAGCGTGTTGACCAGTCGGGGGTTGAGTAAACTGTCGCCGTAACCCACAGCCCTGGGCGTCGCGCGGAGTCGCGGTAACCGAGGTCGGAAGCGTAGCGAAGCTATCGATACAGTATAGCGCAGCGCGCTTTCGATCGAAGCCCTTGCGTTCCCAGCTTTGTTCGACATCCCAAGCCACAATCGCGACCAGGCCATCGTGGTGAATGCCGCGTCGCATCCGGGTTAATTTCCCAAGCGTTCATCTGCGCCCGTTCCAGTCCAATCGCCTCGAACGCCTGTTCATAGCTTTGGGTCAAGACTATAAATGCGTTGCTGACGTCGACCAATAAAGGCCACTTTGAACACTAAAAGCACATTAACCGTGGACGGTGAATCCATGTAATGTCGGCGCCAATCTTCGTGAGCATGGCAAATCGCTGCAATTGTATTAACTGCGAGGAAACGGCCGGGCCAGAACGTGGTCGCTCGCCAAAGCGGGAACGGTCCCGCATACCGGCGCGGGGCGTGCCGCGACGACCGCAACAAAGAGACGGGCACGCGCCGATTCCAAGCAAAGAGGAAAACGCCATGAAGAAGATTCTCTCGGCCGCCGCGCTGGCGCTCGTTCTCGCTTCCGTCTCCTTCGCACCCGTTTACGCGGCTGGAGGCAACGGCAATAACAACGGCAACGGGAATGTCGGCAACAACAACGGCAACAACAACGGCAACAACAACACGGGCAGCAACAACGGTAATAACAACGGCAACGGGAATGTCGGCAACAACAACGGCAGCAACAACGGCAACAACAACGTGAGCGACAACAACGGCAACAACAACGGCAACAACAACACGGGCGACTACAACGGCAACAACAACGGCAACTACAACTGAGCCGCGCCTCGCGCCGCGTCGCAACGCTTTATGAACCTGGCGACGTGGCGCCCTCGCCCACGCGCAAGTCGCGATCCTGTGCAGGGGCTGTGCAGTTCTCTCTATGTGCGGCTCCCCGCGGCGGTTATCGGAAGATGCGGACGCCGCGTTTCGAGCCTGAAGAATCAAGTTTGGGCGCGAAACTCCGCCGCGCTTTGCCCAGATTGGGTTGCGGTGCGACTGCCGCGCGGGGCGGAAACATGAGAACTGCACAGCCCTGATTGCCCTCCGCAACACCAAACGTGCCTTGCGGCAGCACGTCGAGCGGCGCGATCTAAAGAGCAAGGCGAGAGGGCAGGAAACATGGTCCGATCTCTGAGGTTACGAGGTTACGGCGACACTTTGCTAAATCTCCAATTCGCGCCAGACGTTTTCGTCACAATCCGCCGTCAGCCGCGCCAATGGCCCGCATCGCCCGTTTCGTCGTCCCGGATCTGCCGCGTCACGTGACGCTGCGCGGCAATCGGCGGATGCAGACGTTCTTCGGCGACGAAGATTATGGTCTCGATCTCGATCTGTTGAGCGAGCGCTGCCGCCAGAATACCAGAATTACGAATTACGCGAATTACGGTGACAGGTGCACAAATCCCCACTTCGCAAACTCGTCGGCCACGCCTCCCTGCAGTTTGGGGCCGCGATTGCGAGCGTGGGGGTCGCGGCGAAGGCTCATCTGAATAAGGGAATTATGCACGTGTCACCGTAATCCCACCGTAATCCCAATTGGTTCAACGCCGTGCTCTGCGAGGAAGATTGGCGCGTGCGCTTGCGCAACGTCCCAGGCGCCGCCTTCGACTCCGGCGTCAGCCCCAACCGCTTCTGGCGCGATCTTCAGACCGTGCGGGAGCATATCGATCTGCAAGCGCGGCTCCGCGAGATGACCGTCTCC
>JBEKVR010000159.1:0-11286 GCA_049513815.1 Roseiarcus sp.
CGCCCGCAGGCCGTCGTGAGCAAGCGGATCGAGGAGATTGCGGAAACGCGGGCGCCTTACGGCCGCCGACGCGTTCACGTGCTGCTGCGACGCGAGGGCTGGCGAGTGAACGCCAAGCGGGTAACGACGTTCGTCCGCATAGCTCGCTCGGCGGCAAAACGCCGAGAGAGCTTCGTGCGCGGCTCGGCAACCCCGGCCAGCCGAGCCGCCGACGAAGCCGGAATGTCCCGGACAGCGTGGTCCAGCGTCGGGGGCAAGCTCACGACGTCCTTGAACCCAGCCGCCTTGCCGCGTGGTGCCGCCAGCGCCAGGGCGCGGCGTTCGACGCAGCCCTCGAGCAGCTCGACGCCGTTCTCGTTCAAGCGCCGCGTCAGTTCGCCGCGCTGTTCGCAAGCCGCTTCCACATCATCGCGTCCGGCGGACCCTCGGGATCGGCGACCAGCTCTTCGATCACCGCCGTCGGGCGATCGAGCGGCCAGGTCGACCCGGTCTCGGGCATGTCCGTGTGTCGCCCTTTTCTTGGAGGTGAGGGCGCCCTTCTTCTCCAGGTTCCGTTTGGCCTCTTCGTCCCGCTTGGCGGGCGTCGCGCATCAAAGACTCGACCCGCGCGCGCCGTTCGGACCATCGGTCGCAGGCAGTCGCGTGGTCGCCCGTTTGCAGCGACAGCTTCACAATCGATTTGCGGCTGAGGAACAGGCTGGCGACAGCCCAGGAGCGAGGAATCTCGCCATGCACAGACGGCGCGATAGCGGCGTCGAGGATGCGCCAGCAGGCGTATATGCCAACGTCCTAGTAGGGCGCCAGGAAGGGCAATCTGGTCGAGGTTTTGCGGGCCAAGAGCGGGCTGCGATTCCAACCAGAATTATAACCGGGACGGCGCCCCGAAAACGCTAGAACCGGCTGAGCGCTTCAGCCGGTTCTAACAAAATCAGCGCTTTAATGCGAAATTGGAGCGGGCGAAGGGATTCGAACCCTCGACCCCGACCTTGGCAAGGTCGTGCTCTACCCCTGAGCTACACCCGCGTCCAGGGACGGGCTCGACCCGTCCGCCGGGGGCTTATGACGCATGCCGATGCAGATTGCAACACCCTCGGCAGCCTTGAATCTTCGGGGTCTTTGTCCGAACATCGCGACACGACACCGTGAATTGATGTCGCCGCGTCGGCGTGCGAAGCGCTGGCGGGACGACTCGAGGGTCGAATGAACGAAAACGTGGATCCGCAACAGGTTGCGGCGCCGAGTCCAGCCGCGTCGGCCGCCCCCGCAGCGCCGCGCCGGCGCTTCGCCCGGCTGGTCTGGAGCGTTGTGCTGGTCGCGGTCGCGCTGCTCGCCTGGCGCTACTGGCCGAGCGGCGCGCCAGCGCCCGACGCGCAATCCCAGAGCGCGTCCGGCGGCGGACCGCAGACCGTGCGCGACGCGCCGGCGACGATCGGCGACATGCCGATCACGATCAACGCGCTCGGCGCGGTGACGCCGCTCGCCACCATCACCGTCAAGACCCAGATCTCCGGCCGGCTGACGGAGGTCGGCTTCCAGGAGGGTCAGATGGTCAAGCAGGGCGATTTTCTCGCCCAAATCGACTCGCGTCCCTATGAGGCGGCGCTGGCGCTGGCGCAAGCGCAACTGGCCAAGGATTCGTCGCTGCTCGATCAGGCTCAGGCCAACCTCACTCGTTACCAGACGCTCGAAAAGCAAGACTCGATCGCGCGCCAGCAGGTCGATGATCAGGCTTTCGTCGTCGCGCAGGACAAGGCGGCGGTTGGCGCCGACCAGGCGCAGATCGACACCGCCAAGCTCAACATTGCCTATTGCCACATCGTCGCGCCGATCAGCGGCCGCGTTGGCCTGCGGCTCGTCGACCCCGGCAACTACTTGCAGCCGTCCGATTCGACCGGCATCGTCGTCATCGCCGAAATCGCGCCGATCAGCGTGCTGTTCTCCACCGCCGAGGACAACCTGCCGCAGATCGCGGCGCGGCTGAACACCGGCGCCAAGCTGACGGTCGCCGCCCTCGACCGAACCAACTCCAAGACGCTGGCGACCGGGACGGTTTCGTCCTTCGACAACCAGATCGACCTCACCACCGGCACTTTCAAGCTCAGGGCGCAGTTCGACAATGCCGACGGCGCGCTGTTCCCCAACCAGTTCGTCAACGTCAAGCTGCTGGTCGACACGATGAGCGGCGCGACGCTCGCGCCCAATCCGGCGATCCAGATCGGCGCGTCCGGCAGCTTCGTCTATGTCGTCAACGCGGACTCGACCGTCGCCGTGCGCAAGGTGACGACGGGGCCCGCCGACGGCAAGAACACCGTGATCGCCTCCGGCCTGACGGCGGGCGAGAATGTCGTCATCGACGGCGTCGACCGGCTGCGCGACGGCGCCAAGGTCGTCGTGCGCAATGGCGGCGGCGCGGCGACGGGCGCGCCGGCTGACGCTTCCGGCGCCGCTCCGCGTCAGAAACGCGCCAAGAGCCAGGACGGGGGCGCGCCGAAAGCTGGCTCGACTTCAACGCCTTCGCCTACCCCGTCGCCGTCGCCGACCGCGACGCCGTGAAGCGGCGACGGAGCGCGCGGCGATGAATCCGTCCCGCCTTTTCATCGAACGGCCGGTGGCGACGACGCTGCTGATGTTCGCCATCCTGATGGTCGGCGTCGCCGCCTATCGCTTCCTGCCGCTGTCGGCGCTGCCCGAGGTCGACTACCCGACGATCCAGGTGCAGACCTTCTATCCGGGCGCGAGCCCCGAGGTGATGACCTCGTCGGTGACCGCGCCGCTGGAGCGCCAGTTCGGCCAGATGCCGAGCCTGACGCAGATGATGTCGCAGAGCTCGGCCGGCGCCTCGGTGATCACCCTGCGCTTCAGCCTCGACATCGCCCTCGACATCGCCGAGCAGGAAGTGCAGGCGGCGATCAACGCGGCCGGCAACCTGCTGCCCGCCGATCTGCCGGCGCCGCCGATCTACGCCAAGGTCAACCCGGCCGACGCGCCGATCCTCACCCTCGGCGTCACGTCGAATTCGCTCAGGCTCACCGACGTCGAGGACATCGTCGAGAGCCGGCTCGCGCCCAAGCTCGCCCAGCTTCCCGGCGTCGGCCTGGTGTCGATTTCCGGCGGGCAGCGGCCGGCGGTGCGCATTCACGCCAATCCGCTCGCGCTCGCCGCCTACGGCCTCAATCTCGACGACCTGCGCACGACCATCGCCAACCTCAACGTCAATACGCCAAAGGGCTATTTCGACGGCCCGGCGCAGTCGTTCGCCATCAACGCCAACGATCAGATCCGCGATCCCAGCGATTACCTCAAATCGGTCGTCGCCTACCGCAACGGCGCGCCGGTGCTGCTCACCGACGTCGCCAGCGTCGAGATCGCCGCCGAGAACACGCGGCTGTCGGCGTGGATGAACCGGACGCCGGCGCTGCTGGTCAACATCCAGCGCCAGCCGGGCGCCAACGTCATTCAGGTCGTCGACAGCATCAAGCAACTGTTGCCGACGCTGACCGCGACGCTGCCGCAGGCGATCGCGATCGCGCCGCTGACCGACCGCACCGTCACCATCCGCGCTTCCGTCAGCGACGTCGAGTTCGAGCTGACGCTGTCGATCGGCCTGGTCGTGCTGGTGATCTTCCTCTTCCTGCGCAACGTTCCGGCGACCATCATCCCCAGCCTCGCCGTGCCGCTGTCGCTGGTCGGCGCACTGGCGATCATGTACCAGCTCGGCTTCAGTCTCGACAATCTGTCGTTGATGGCGCTCACCATCGCCACCGGCTTCGTCGTCGACGACGCCATCGTCGTCATCGAGAACATCGCCCGCTATCTCGAGGGCGGCGACAGCCCGAACGAGGCGGCGCTCAAGGGCTCGCAGCAGATCGGCTTCACCATCATCTCGCTGACGGTTTCGCTGCTCGCGGTGCTGATCCCGCTGCTGTTCATGGGCGATGTGGTCGGCCGCCTGTTCCACGAATTCGCCATCACGCTCGCGGCGACGATCGTCATCTCGGCGGTGGTGTCGTTGACGCTGACGCCGATGATGTGCGCCAAGCTGCTGCGCCCTGAAGCGGGGGCGCGCAGCGGTCGCCATCACGCCACCGGCGGGCGCTTCTTCCAGGCGGTGCTCGCCTGGTACGGCCGCGCGCTCGACGTCGTGCTCAATCACCAGCCGACGACGCTGCTCGTCGCCTTGGCGACCTTCTTCCTCACCGGCTATCTCTACGCGACGATCCCCAAGGGGTTCTTCCCGCTCCAGGACACCGGCCTGATCCGGGCCGTCACCCAGGCGGCGCAGGACACGTCGTTCGCCAAGATGGCCGAGCGCCAGCAGCAGCTTGCCGACGTCATCCTGCGCGATCGCGACGTCGACAGCCTGTCGTCGTTCATCGGCGTCGACGGGTCCAACGTCACGCTCAACTCCGGCCGCTTCCTCGTCAACCTCAAGCCGCACGACCAGCGCACGGCCGATGTGGCCGAGATCATCCGCCGCCTACAACGGGAGACCGTCAACGTCGCCGGCATCGCGCTCTACATGCAGCCGGTGCAGGACCTGTCGATCGAAACCCAGGTCAGCGCCACCGAATACCAGTTCACCCTCGACAATCAGGATCTCCCGACGCTGCAAACCTGGACGCCGAAGGTGCTCGACCGCCTCGCCAAGGTCGCCGAGATCGTCGACGTCGCCAGCGACTTGCAGCCGAACGGTCGCGCGGTGCAGGCGACGCTCGATCGGGCGAGCGCCGCGCGCTTCGGCGTCACGCCGGCGACGGTCGACAACGCGCTCTACGACGCCTACGGCCAGCGCATCGTTTCGACCGTCTTCACCCAGTCGAACCAGTATCGCGTCATTCTCGACATCGACCCGGCGATGACGCGTTCGATCGCCTCGCTCAACGACATCTATCTGCCGTCGTCCGCCTCGACCTCGGGTCAGGTGCCGCTGTCGGCGATCGCGTCTCTCGACGTCAGACAATCGCCGCTGCAGATTTCCCATCTCAAGCAGTTTCCGGTGACGACGATCTCGTTCAACCTCGCGCCTGGCGCTTCGCTCGGCGCCGCCGTCGACGCGATCAACGCCGCGCTCGTCGACATCAGTCTGCCGGCGAGTTTTGGCGTCAACTTCCAGGGCGCGGCGCAGGCGTTCCAGGCCTCGCTGTCGAACGAGGCGTTCCTGCTGCTGGCGGCGATCCTGGCGATGTATATCGTGCTCGGCGTCCTCTACGAGAGCTTCATCCACCCGATCACGATCCTCTCGACCTTGCCGTCGGCCGGCGTTGGCGCGTTGCTGTCGCTCGAATGGGCCGGCGCTGGGCTCGACATCATTGGCGTCATTGGCATCGTGCTGCTGATCGGCATCGTCAAGAAGAACGCGATCATGATGATCGACTTCGCCCTCGACGCGCAGCGGCATGAGGGGCTTGACGCGCGCGCGGCGATCTATCGAGCGTGCCTGCTGCGCCTGCGGCCGATCCTGATGACGACGGTCGCGGCGATGTTCGCCGCGCTGCCGCTGATGTTGGGAACCGGCGTCGGCTCCGAGCTGCGCCACCCGCTCGGCCTGGCGATCGTTGGCGGCCTCGCCGTCAGCCAGGTGCTGACGTTGTTCACCACGCCAGTGATCTATCTATTCTTCGAGCGCATCGCTCAGCGCCTCGGCGCCGGCTCGTCGGTCGGTCCGTTGCCGGCGGAGGCGCCGTGAACAACCGCTTCTCCGAGCTGTTCATCCGTCGGCCGGTCGCGACAACGCTGCTGACCATCGGCATCGCGCTCGCCGGGCTGCTCGCCTTCACCCGGCTGCCGGTGTCGCCGCTGCCGCAGGTCGACTTTCCCAATATCTCGGTGCAGGCGAGCATGGCGGGGGCGAGCCCCGACACGATGGCGAGCTCGGTCGCCGCGCCGCTCGAACGCCATCTCGGCCAGATCGCCGACGTCAACGAGATGACCTCGACGAGCTCGCTTGGCTCGACGCGGGTCCAGTTGCAGTTCGGCCTCGATCGCGACATCGACGGCGCGGCGCGCGACGTGCAGGCGGCGATCAGCGCCGCCCGCGCCGACCTGCCCGCGAGCCTGCGCGCCAATCCAACCTATCGAAAGTTCAACCCTGCCGACGCGCCGATCATGATTTTGGCGTTGACCTCAACCACCCGAACCGCCGGGCAGATGTACGACATCGCCTCCAACGTGCTGCAGCAGCGGCTGTCGCAACTCGACGGCATCGGCTCGGTCGACGTCGTCGGCAGCGCCTTGCCGGCGGTGAGGGTGGAACTCGATCCCGGCGCCCTGTTCAAATATGGCATCGGCCTCGAGGACATCCGCGCCGCGCTCGCCGCCGCCAACGCCAACAGCCCCAAGGGGGCGGTCGAGGACGACGACTTTCACTACCAGATCTATGCGAACGACCAGGCGACCAAGGCCGACCAGTATCGCGACCTCGTCGTCGCCTACCGCAAAAACGCCGCGGTCAAGCTGTCCGATGTCGCCGAGGTCGTCGATTCGGTCGAGGACCTGCGCAACGCCGGCCTCTCCAACGGCAAGCCGTCAGTCGGCATTGTGCTGTCGCGCCAGCCCGCCGCCAACATCATCCAGGCGGTCGACAGCGTGAAGGCCGAGCTGCCGCGCCTCGCCGCGGCGCTGCCGGGCGACGTCGACCTCAATGTCGTCATCGACCGCTCGATCACCATTCGCGGCTCGCTCGCCGACACCGAGCGGACGCTCCTCACCTCGGTCGTGCTGGTGATCCTGGTCGTCTTCGCCTTCCTGCGCAACGTGCGCGCCGCCGCCGTGCCGAGCGTCGCCGTGCCGGTGTCGATCCTCGGCGCGTTTGGCGTGATGTATCTGCTCGGCTACAGCCTCGACAATCTGTCGCTGATGGCGCTGACCATCTCGACCGGCTTCGTCGTCGACGACGCCATCGTCGTCCTGGAGAACATCAGCCGGCATATCGAACTTGGCGTGTCGCGGTTTCGCGCGGCGATCCTCGGCGCGCGTGAGGTCGGCTTCACCGTCCTGTCGATCAGCCTGTCGCTGATCGCCGTGTTCCTGCCGCTGCTGCTGATGGGCAGCATCGTCGGGCGGATGTTCCGCGAATTCGCGATGACGCTGTCGGTGGCGGTGATGATCTCGCTCGTCGTCTCGCTGACGACGACGCCGATGATGTGCTCGCTGATCCTGCCGCGCCAGGCGATTGCGTCCCACGGACGAATTTATCGCGTCACCGAGCGCGGCTTCGACGCCATGCTCGCCTTTTATCGCGTGACGCTCAGCGCGGCATTGCGCCATCCGCTGCTCGTCGTGCTGGTCTGGGCAGCGATGATCGGGCTCAACGTCAACCTGTTTCGCGGCATGGCCTACGACCTGTTTCCGGTACAGGACACAGGCATGCTGATCGGCTCGATCCAGGGCGACCAGAGCGTCTCCTTCCAGGCGATGAAGCAGAAGCTCGCCCAGCTCCAGGGCATCGTCCAGGCCGACCCCGCCGTCGCAGCGGTGGCCGGCGTCATCGGCGGGCGGCAGACCAATTCCGGCTTCGTCTACATCTCGTTGAAACCGTTCGCCGAGCGCAAGATCGCAGCCGACGGCGTGGTGGCGCGGCTGCGCGGCAAGCTCGCCGCCGTCGCCGGGGCGCGGCTGTTCATGGTCGCGGTCTCTGACCTGCGTATCGGCGGCCGGCAGAGCAACGCGACCTATCAATATACGCTGCTCTCCGACGACGCCGCCGAGCTCTACAAATGGTCACCGCGTCTGCTCGCGGCGCTGCAGGGCAGCGAAGTCCTGAAGGACGTCAATTCCGACCAGCAGCAAGGCGGGCTTGAGGCCGACGTAACGATCGACCGCGCCAACGCCCGCCGGCTCGGCCTCTCCATCGCGTCGATCGACAACACGCTCTACGATGCGTTCGGCCAGCGCCAAGTGTCGACCATCTACAACGCGCTCAACCAGTACCACGTGGTGATGGAGGTCGCGCCGCGCTACTGGCAGGACCCCTCGATGCTGAACGACATCTGGGTGTCGACCTCAGGCGCTAATCCTTCCGGCGTGCAGCAGACCAACGCCCGTTCCGGCCTGTTTTCAGCCTCCGCCGCGAGCGCCAGCTCGGCGGCGACGATCGCCAGCGACTCGGCGCGCAATCTCGCCTTGAATTCGCTCGCCGCCAGCGGCCATTCGAGCGCCTCGGCCGGCGCGGCGGTGGCGACCGCGAGCGAGACGATGGTGCCGCTGTCGGCGGTGGCGAGCTTCAGCCGCGGCCAAACGCCGCTGGGCGTCAATCATCAAGGTCTGTTCGCCGCCTCGACCATCTCCTTCAACCTCGCGCCCGGCCATGCGCTGAGCGAGGCGCAGCAGGAGATCGCCGACGCCGTGGCGACCACCCGCATGCCGTCGACCGTGCGCGGCGTCTTCGCCGGCACCGCGGCGACCTTCCAGCAATTCCTGGCGACCGTGTTCCTATTGTTCGGCGCGGCGCTGCTCGCCGTCTATATCGTGCTCGGCATTCTCTACGAGAGTTACATCCACCCGCTGACGATCCTCTCGAGCCTGCCGCCGGCCAGCGTCGGCGCGCTGGTCGCCTTGAAGCTGTTCGATGTCGAGTTCACGATCATCGCCGCGATCGGCATCATTCTGCTGATCGGCATCGTCAAGAAGAACGCGATCATGATGATCGACTTCGCCCTGCAGGCGGGGCGCGAGGGGCTGGGGCCGCGCGAGGCGATCACCCAGGCCTGCTTGCTGCGCTTCCGTCCGATCATGATGACGACCTTCGCCGCCATGTTCGGGGCTCTGCCGCTGGCGCTCGGGACCGGCGAGGGCTCGGAACTGCGTCATCCGCTGGGGATAACCATCGTCGGCGGCTTGCTGTTCAGCCAGGCGCTGACGCTCTATACGACGCCGGTCATCTTTCTCTATCTCGACCGGTTCGGGAAGTGGCTGGGCCGGGTATGGCGTCGTTTCTACCTGCGGGACGGCGCGGTGCGGCTGGCGGGGTCTGGATCATGAGGCTCAGGCGCAAAGCTTGGCCGGCGATCGCCGCGCTCGCCGCCCCGTTGGCGGCCTGCGCCCCGGTCGGGCCCGACTATCTCCGCCCCGGCGCGATCGTCCCGGCCCAGTACAAGGAAATCAAGGGCTGGAAGCTCGCCAGCCCGCATGACGACCTCGCCAAGGGCGAATGGTGGCGACTGTTCGCCGATCCGACGCTCGACAGACTGGAATCGCAGGTCGCGGTCTCCAACCAGACGATCAAGGCCGACGAAGCCAATTACCGGACGGCGCTGGCGCTGATCGCCGAGGCGCGCGCCGGCCTCATGCCGACGATCAATTTCGACCCGACGCTGACGCGGGTGAAGTCCGGGACAAACTTATCCGACCAGCTCAACGCCGAGGTCAGCGGCTCTTGGACGCTCGACGTCTGGGGCAAGACGCGCCGCTCGGTCGAGCAGGAAAGCGCGGCGGCCGAGGCGAGCGCCGCCGACCTCGCCAACGCGACGCTGGCGGCGCAGTCGGCGCTAGCGCTCGCCTATGTGCAATTGCGGCAGTCCGATTCGCTCGCCGATCTGCTCGGCAGCACGGTCAAGCAATACAAGCGCTCGGTCGAAATCGCGCAGAACCAGTACAACGCCGGCGCCGCCGCGAAGTCCGACGTCATCACCGCCCAGGCGCTCGAACTGGCGGCGGAAGCGCAGCAGGTCAATGTCGGCGTCGCGCGGGCTCAGAGCGAGCACGCGATCGCGGTGCTGACCGGCCGGGCGCCCGCCGAGCTGACGATCTCGCACGGCAAGCTCGCGCTCGACGTGCCGCGCGTGCCGATCCGCCTCCCCTCCGAGCTGCTCGAGCGCCGCCCCGACATCGCCGCGGCCGAGCGGACGATGCAGGCCGAGAACGCGGCGATCGGCGTCGCCTTCGCCGGCTATTACCCGAGCCTGACGCTGAGCGGCGCCTTCGGCTATTCGGGCGACCCGTTCGTCAGGGCGATCGCCGGCGCCAATCCGGTGTGGTCGTACGGCCTGTCGGTCGCTCAGACGCTGTTCAACGGCGGCCTGACCGACGCGCAGGTCGAGGCGGCGCGCCAGACCTACGAAGCGAGCGTCGCCACATACCGCCAGACGGTGCTGACCGCCTTCCAGCAGGTCGAGGACCAGCTTGCGGCGATCCCGCTAGAGTCGCGTCAGCTCGCGATCCAGAGCGAAGCGGTCAAGGCGGCCGAGCAGGCGGTCGAGATCGCGCTCAACGAATATCGCGCCGGCACGCAGAACTTCACCACGGTGGTGACCGCCGAGGCGACGGCGCTGAGCGACGAGGAATCGGCGCTGTCGACCCGCGCCGCGCGGCTGACGGCGACGGTGAACCTGATCGTCGCGCTCGGCGGCGGCTGGTCGGCCGCCGAATTGCCGGCGACGCCGACGCCCTGACCGCTGGCGCTCAGTCGGGCAGCGAATAGCGCCGCGCCGTCTCCCAGGCTGTGCGCGCGTCGGCGAGCGCGATCACGCCGTCGTTGGCGGCGCGCGCCGCCTGGGTCGCCACGACCAGCGCCGGCGGTCCGGCCGGATCGAGCAGGTCGTGGGCGAAGCCGTCGAGCGCCTGTCGCATCGCGGCGATCGCCGCGCGATCGCCGCCGAGCCGCGTCGCCAGCATCAGCGCCACTGCCGGTCTCGGCGCGGCGGATGTGCGCGCGACGCGGCAGGCGTTGACGAAGCGCTTCACCGCGCGCGGCGTCGCGCCGGCGAGCGGGGCGAGCGCGGCGAAAAGCGAAGTCTCGGCCGGCGTCAACGCCTGCGTGATCGCCGACGTCGCCGCTTCGACGTAGCGCACCGGCTTGACGACGGCGTTGGAGCCGATCAGCCGCGCCAAGAAGCGGCCGCCGTCGGCAGGCGCCAGGGTGGCGACGTTGAAGACGATCGGGAACAGCTTCTCCAGCCGCCGCCGCGCCGTTTCGGGGGCGTCGAGGCGCGACAGCGCCGCCGGGTCAAACGCCGCGGCGCCGACGCAACCCGGACCGAGCAGCGCGTGCGCGGCCTCGAGAAGCTGCGCCGCGTCGACGGGGGCGAGCGCGTCGAGGTTGTCGAACGCGAACACGATGCGCTGCGGCGCGGCGGGGCCGGAGGCGCGGGCGCCGCTCATCAGCCGGCCGAGCTCGACGAAAAACGAGCGCGCGGCGTGGCGCGGCGCTTCCGGGCCGCTGGCGAAGACCGGACCGGGCGCGCGTTCGGAGCGTTTGACGCCGCCGGCGCGTTTGGCCGTCGCCTCGACGTGGCGCGCAGCGGCCTCGGCCTGCGCGTCGAGCGCGGCGACGCGCTGGTTGAGCCGCGC
>JBEKVR010000160.1:0-11224 GCA_049513815.1 Roseiarcus sp.
TTTCGCTTCGGCCATTGGCGCTGGCGCGGCCGCGAGGGGTTGGGGCTCGGCGACGTCAAGTTGGCCGCCGCCGCCGGCGCCTGGTTGGACTGGGACGCGCTGCCGTTCGCGGTCGAAATGGCGGCGCTCGGCGCGCTCGCCTTTGTCTTCGTCGGGCGTCTCGTCAGTCGGCGGCCGATCGACATCGCGGCCAAGCTGCCGTTCGGCGCGTTTCTTGCCCCTGCGATCTGGGTCGCGTGGCTCTTCGCGCATTGGCGCTTCTGACTGCCGTCATGGATCGGCGATCGGGCGCCACGCGACCGCATACGCTTGCGCTTGGCGCAGTTCGGCGAGGCTAAGCTTGCCGGCCACGGCGTCGCGTATGCGCGCCCAGTATTCGCGGCGCTGCGCTGGCGCTTTGGCCGCCGCGAGGATCAGCCAGACCTCCGCCGTGACGAAATCCTGCGGCGCGCCCTGCCCCTTGTCGTAGGCGAGACCGAGGAAGAATTGCGCCGTCGGCTCCCCTTGGTCAGCGGCGGCGCGCCACCATTGCGCGGCGACCGCGAAATCGCGCGGCGCGCCAAGTCCGCGCGAATAGAGATAGCCGAGATAGCTCTGCGCCGTCGCCCGGCCCTGGGTCGCCCCAACGCGAAAGATCGCCGCCGCGCGCGCGTAGTCGTGGCGGGTAAAGGCTGCCTCGCCAGTCTCGGCTGCGGCGGCGCCGGCGACGGCCAGCAGCACGCCAGCGGCCGCGGCGGCGGCTCGGCAAAGTTGGCGGAGACGCAAAGATCGATGGCTCATCGGGCCTGTCGCGGCGCTCATGCTTGCTCCCACGCAAAGCTATAGCCACGCCGTATGAAGCTTGTTCGTCAGCGCGATGAAGATCTTGGCGCTTGAAGAAACTCGCCTTCGCGGCGCGAGCAGCGATCGCTGGTTCGACACGGGACTGATGCCGATCCGACATGACGGCCCTCTATCAATAGAACGCCGAACCCGGCCACCATCCAACCCAGCAAATCGGAGGGCGTAATGACACGAAGGACTTTGGCGAGACAATTGCGCGACATCACAATCGTGACGACGACGGTGCTGTCGCTGGTCGGCTCGCAGTCAGTCGCTTTCGCGCAGCCGGATTCCGAGCGCGAGACCCGCACGCCGATCAAGCACGTGATCGTCATCATCGGCGAGAACCGCACTTTCGACCACGTCTTTGCGACCTACAAACCGGTCAACAAGAACGAGACGATTTGGAATCTGCTGTCGAAGGGCATCGTCAAGCCTGACGGCACGCCCGGACCGAATTACGCCGAGGCCCTTCAGTATTCGGCGACCGACAATACGATCTGGCAGATGGCGCCGCCGAAGGCCGCTTACGCGACGCTGCCGCCCGCGATGGTCGGCGGACCCTCGACGCCGCAGGTCTGCGCCGCGCTTGGCGCGACGACTGGCACGTCTTGCGACACGCCCGCCAACGAGCAGCAGGCGAAGGCGATCGAGAACGGCCTCGCCGACGGCTATTACCAGTACATGCTGACCGGCGGCACAGGCCAGGCCAGCCACCAGCCCGACCAGCGCATCTCGTACGACGGCGAGGGTCCGACGACCCTGCCGCCCGGCCCGTTCCAACTCACTTCGGCGACCCTGCCTTACGACGCCTACGCCGCCAGCCCGGTCCATCGCTTCTACCAAATGTGGCAGCAGATGGACTGCGCGGCGAGCGCCGCCAAGTCCGCCAATCCGGGTGGTTGCCGCGGCGACTTGTTTCCATGGGTCGAAGTGACGATCGGCGCCGGTTCGAACGGCAAGGCGCAGCCGGCCGGCTTCAACGACATGTCGACCGGCGAGGGCTCGACGTCGATGGGCTTCTACAACATGCAGGCCGGCGACGCGCCCTACCTCAAAGGACTCGCCGACGAATACACGATTAGCGACAACTTCCACCAGGGCGTCAACGGAGGCACCGGCGCCAACCACGTGATGCTGGGCGCCGGCGATGCGATCTGGTTCAGCGACGGCGCCGGCCACGCCGCCGTCCCGCCGAACTACGGCGTCAATCCAACCAGCCCGGGCACGCCGCTGGTCGGCAACGCCAGCGCCCTATCGGAGATCGAGAACCCGAATCCGCAGCCGGGGACCAACAACTACTACATCGAGGACGGCTACGGCGGCGGCTCGGGCAGTCCGACGGCGACGGCGCCAAACGCCAACTATGGCGGCGGGAGCTATTCGGACTGCTCGGATCCGGCCCAGCCGGGCGTCGGCGCGATCCGCGACTACCTCAGCGCGGTCAAAGTCGACGCGCGCTGCGAGGCGGGCCATTACTACCTGCTCAACAACTACAATCCCGGCTATTTCGGCGACGGTTCAAACGCCTACGCCGACACGAACGCCAAGAACTACGTGTTCACGATCCCGCCGTCGACGCTGCGGACGATCGGCGATGCATTGTCGGAGAAGCGTATCTCCTGGGCGTATTACGGCGACCAGTTCAATCGCTATCTCGCCGACAAGTACCAGCAGAATCCGGCGGATGTGTACTGCAACATCTGCAACTGGGCGCAGTACTCGACTTCGATCATGACCAACCCAGCGGCGCGCGCGGAGCACCTGAAGGACACAACCGACCTTTACGCCGCCATCGCCAAGGGCGAGCTGCCGGCGGTGTCCTACGTGAAGCCGAGCGGGATCGTCGACGGTCACCCCGCGTCGTCGAAGCTCAATCTCTATGAAGGCTTCGTCAAGAAGATCGTCGACGCGGTGCGCGGCAATCCGGAGCTGTGGGAAAGCACGGCCATCTTCGTCACCTTCGACGAAGGCGGCGGCTACTGGGATTCGGGCTACGTGCAGCCGGTCGACTTCTTCGGCGACGGCACTCGCATTCCGATGATCGTCGTGTCGAAGTACAGCCGTGGCGGCCATATCGTCCACAGCTACACCGACCACGCCTCGACCTTGAAGTTCATCGAAGCCAACTGGAACCTGAGGCCAATCACCAATCGCAGCCGCGACAACCTGCCGAACCCGAAGACCGACGGAAACCTGTATGTTCCCGTCAACCGGCCGGCGATCGGCGACATGATGGACATGTTCAACTTCGATCACGACGTGCACTGAGGCGCCACCGCCGGTCGAACCGGCCGTGAGGCAAACAGTGAGGGGCGGGGCGGCTGTTCGCAGCGGCCCCGTCGCTTCTATTTTGGGCTCTTGGAGAGCGCCCGCTCTTCGCAACGGTAGTCGGCCGCGCCTCGGCGCCGAGTCTCCATTGGAATGGCGTTCGATGACGGGCGGCGGGCGATCGGATCAGAAAGGCCGCCGGCCGGCCCGATTGGTCAGGCGGTCGGCGGCCGTCGTTCAGCGAGACGCGACCTACCAGCGGTCGCCTTCGAAGCCAGGCAGGACTTGCGTCCCTTCGGCGCGGGCGGCGTCGAGCGCCGTCGGATCGAGACCGAGTAGCGCCAGCGCCGTCGTCGCAACCTGCGCCGTCTGCACGCGCGTCGTGAATGTGCGGGGCTTCAGGTTCGGGTTGGAAACCAGCATCATGACGTTGGTGTCGTCCTGCGCGAAGCCGCCGTGCTCGGCGATCTTCTTGCCGCCGCCGGTGTAGATGACGCCGACATTCGGCGCGACGATAATGTCGGGCGTGCGCGAGTCGTTCGACGCGGCGTTGAACAACAGGCCGAGGCTTGGCCCGAAGTAGAGCTCGCCGCCATCGGCGCCGATCTTGGCGGCGTTGGCCTCGAGCGTCGACACGGCGGTGGTGAGGCCCGACGGGCTGCGGTCGGTGAGCCACAGCAGCGAAACGTCGTCTTCGAGCGCTTGGTTGGCGGCGACCAAGTCAGATGGCGCCGCCTTCGACGGATCGTCGTGCTTGATGCGCAGCACGCGTTTGGGATCGATCGGCGACTGTCCATGCTTGGCGGTGATGATGATCGCCGTCTTCTCGTAAAGGCCGCGCGCCTTCAACTCGTCGACCATGGCGCCGATCGACGAATCGACGAAGGCGATCTCGTCTTGCAGCGCCTGAGACGGCGCCCCCGCGGCGTCCGCGTAACCGCCGGTCGCTCCGATGGAGCTTTCGACTAGCTTCTGGCCGACGCTCACCGCCTGAAAGTTCATACCGAACAGGTTCGGCGCTCGGGTGCGCGCCGCGCCGGAATGATCTAGGCCGTCGATCTCGTTGAGGATCGCCTGCACCTTGAGGCTATCGTAGCATTTGATGTTGGCGAAGCTGTCGGTGTAGGAGTTGCCGCTCGACACCTGCGTCTGGTCGGGCAGCGGGCTGCAGGCCATTCGCTTGACCTGCGGCAGCGCGACGGGGATCGAATTGATCTCCGGCGCGTAGAAGTCGTCGACGCCGGCGCCGCTCTTGCCCTTGGTCAGTTCGTAGGACTGGTGCTTGTCCGACCAGGCGGTGTAGCCGCCGGCCGCTTTGACGACCTCGAAGGTCGTGTTCACGCGGATGAACTGATGCGGATAGACCGGCGCGCAGCCGTTCTTCGGGTCGCGCGGCAGATAGTCGGGATCGATGCCGCCGCCGGCGTCGAGCTTGGTGTAGTCGACGTCGATCTCCTCATCGAAGCCGATCTGCGTGCCGACGACGCTAGGGCATAGGTTTGGGCCGCCGACGATGCCGTAAGGCGTGGTCTTGGCCGGCGGCGACAACGCGCGATCGTAGCTGACGTCATAGAAAGCGCCGGTCGAGCGCGGCGAGCCGCCGGTCGCCAGCGCGGTGAGGCCAGGGAACGAGTCCGACGGGCGCGAAGTGGACGCCTCCGTGTAGGTGAAACCGGTCCCGGCCAGCTTGGCCAATGTCGGGCAATAGGGTTGGCCGCCGTTGACGCCCTTCGCGCAATTGGCGAAGTCGACGGCGTGCATTCCGTCGATGCTGATCAGCAGGACGTGTGCGACGCGGCCCGACTCTTCGCGCGGCGAATCCAGTCGCGCAGGATCGGCCGTCGCCAGGTTGGTAGGCAACATGAGCGTGAGCGCGGCGATCGACGCGCTCGAGAGCAAGATCTTTGGCATGGGGAGTCTCTCCGTTGAGAGCAGATTAACAATTGCATTTTCTAGGGCCGCGATCTAACGGGCGGACAACGTCGGGATGACAAAGTGCGGAAGGTTTGGTGACGGTCTGCCCCCTCGCAAGCGGAGACCTTCGGCGATTGCGCGAAACAAGTGTTGTAATTCGGCTCCGGGATCTGACCCAGTCATGACCAAGCGTCTCAACGCGTTACAACGCTGATCGACGTTCGGACCCCGCGCCGATTGACACTCAAATCGCGGGCTGCTTGGACGGAACTCACCCCAGCCGAACTTTGACGCGGTGAATCGATCCGTCGTCAACCAGCGGCACACGCAGCGGGCGCTCGGTGAGCTCGACGCCGTCCACGTCAGCGGAGACGACGCCGCGGTTCACGCCGCCGGGATTCTCCACCAGCACCTTGTATCGCGCCGAGCGATATTTCACGTCCGCCTCGAATTGTCTCCAGGCCTTGGGAACACAAGGGTCGATGCGAAGACACGCGCCGCGCAGCTTCAGGCCGAGCAGACTCTCCACGCCGGCGCGTTGTAGCCATCCGGCCGATCCGGTGTACCAGGTCCACCCGCCGCGTCCGACATGAGGCTTGGTCGAATAGATGTCGGCGCAGACGACGTAGGGCTCGACCTTGTAGCGATAGGCGTCAGCGCGGGTCCGCGAATGGTTGATCGGGTTGAGCATGGCGAAGAGTTCCGCCGCCTTGTCGCCATCGCCCAGCGCGGCGAATGCCATCACGGCCCAGGTCGCGGCGTGCGTGTATTGCCCGCCGTTCTCGCGCACGCCAGGGGTATATCCTTTGATGTAACCGGGATCGGTCGCCGTTTTGTCGAAAGGCGGGGCGAACAAGAGCGCCAAGCCGTCGTCGCGGCGGATCAACTCGCGATCCAGCGCGGCCATCGCGCGCAGGGCGCGGCCCTGAGTCGCCGCTCCCGACAAGACCGCCCAGGATTGCGCGATGGAATCGATCCGACATTCGTCGCTGCGCGACGAGCCAAGCGGCGTTCCATCGTCGAAATAGCCCCTGACGTACCAATTGCCGCCCCAGGCCTCGCGCTCGAGCGCGACCTTCAGGGCGTCGGCGTGCATGGTCCAATGTTCCGCGCGAGCGGTCTCGCCGCGCGCGGCTGCGAGCGGCGCGAACGCCGTCAGCGTCGCGTAGAGGAACCAGCCGAGCCAAACGCTTTCGCCTTCGCCCTTTTCGCCGACGCGGTTCATGCCGTCGTTCCAGTCGCCCGTGCCGATGAGCGGAAGTCGGTGGCGGCCATCGGCCAAGCTCTGATCGAGCGCGAGCGCGCAATGCTCGAACAGAGTCGCCTGCTTTTGCGAGATTGTCGGCAAAGAGAAATTGTCCGTCTCATCCGCTTCCAATCGCGGTCCTTCGAGGAACGGTAGGGATTCGTCGAGCACGAGGTTGTCTTGCGTGGCCTCGACGTACTGCGCGACGGCGTAGGCGAGCCAGGGGCGGTCGTCGGAAATCCCGGTGCGCACGCCCTTGCCGGAATGCGGCAGCCACCAATGTTGCACGTCGCCCTCGATGAACTGACGGGCCGCCGCGCGCAACAGATGTTCGCGCGTCAGATCGGGGCGAGCCGCGACCAGCGCCATGCCGTCCTGCAATTGATCGCGGAACCCATAGGCGCCGGTGGCTTGATAAAAGGCCGAGCGCGCCCAGACGCGGCAGGCGAGCGTCTGGTAGAGGAGCCAGCCGTTGAGCATGAGGTCCATCGTCCGGTCGGGCGTCTTGACTTGAATCGCACCCAACGTGTCGTCCCAGAGCGCCGCGACGCCGGCCTCGAGGGCGTCGAGATCGGCGGCGCGACAGGTCTGCACTGCCGCGCGGGCGGCCTTCCGTGTGGCGGCCTGTCCGAGGAAGAAGACCACCTCGGCCACGCCCCCCGCCGGCAACTCGAGCGTCGTGCGCATCGCGGCGCAAGCGTCCAAACCGGCGCCGGCCGTGTTGGATAGCGGCGCCGCGTTCGCGAGCGCCGCCGGATTGGCCAGCGCGCCATTGCGGCCGAAGAATTCGCGCCGGTCGCCGGTCGAATCTGTTTGCGCGCCGCGCATGTCGGCGAAGGCGAAACGCGAACCGAAATCCGCGTTCCAGGGATTTCGCGCGAACATCGCGCCGGTGACGTCGTCCATCTCGGTCTCGACGAAGCCGAGCGAAGCGGATCGCGATGCGCCGAGCACCCATTCGACGTAGGCGGTCACACTGAGGACGCGCGTACGATTTGTTTCGTTGGTCAGGTGAAGGCGTGATATCTTCACCGATCCCTCGACCGGCACGTACTGCAGCAGACTCGCGGCGACGCCGCACGCTGTATGTTCGAAGCGGCTGTAGCCTCGCCGGTGCCGCGCGACATAAGTCGCCTGCGGGTCGCGGATGGGCAGCGCCGTCGGACTCCAGAGATCGCCGGTTTCGTCGTCCCTGATGTAGAAGGCCTCGCCCGGGGGGGGCGCTGACCGGATCGTTCGACCACGGGGTGAGCTGGTTATCGCGGCTATTGGCGGACCAGGTGTAGCCGCCGCCTTCGGTCGCCGTCTGGAAGCCGAACTTTGCATTTGCGATCACGTTGATCCACGGCGCCGGCGTCGATTGGCCTGGCCCCAGCACCGTCACATATTCCTTGCCGCCCGACCCGAATCCCCCCAAGCCGTTGAAGAACTCGAGGTTGGGCTGGCGGCTCGTGGCGGGCAGCCGCGGACGCGACGCCAGAGGCTTGACGAGCGGTCGGATTGGCGCGTTGGGGTCGGCGGCGCGATCGAGCTGATCGGAAAGGCTGCCGTGCTGGGCGGCGAGCACGACGCGCGCCGCCGAGATCAGAAGCGAACGCGTCTGTGCAGGGATGAGGTCGGACCTGAGAACGACCACGTTGCCCAGCTGTAGCTCGGCTGCGGGCGCGGCCCGCGATTGGCTGGCGCGGACCAGGGTCTCAATAGCCACCTGGAGATCTTGCACATACGACGACCGGCGCTCGTTCAGGATCACGAGATCGACGGCGAGCTGTTTCATTCGCCAGTACTTGTGAGCTTGCAGAATCTGATGAACGAAACTGAGATTTTCGATATCGGCGATTCGCAACAAGACGATCGGCAGATCGCCTGAAATCCCATGCGGCCACAGTTCGGATTGTGGGCCGGAGCCTTGACGAATCGTGTCCGAGGCGGGTCGCAGCGCTCGCCCCGAGAAAACGACATGGCCGGCCAGACGTTGAAACAGACCCGCCTCCCCTGGCCCCACGCCCAGATGATGAAGCTGAACCTGCCCCTGGGTCCAAGCGAGCGTCATGGCGCGCTCGTACGCGGCCGCGTCGCGATGCTTGTCGATGCAATCCAGCAGAGCGGCGCGCGATCTGGCCGCCATCGTCCAGAACGCGACGCGAACCGTCGCGCCCGGCGCCACATGCACGCGGCGGCGCAAGGCGAAGATCGGATCGAGCACGGCGCCGACGGAATTGGTCAGAGGCCGCGCGTCCAGCATCGCGAGCGGCGCGCTGACGTTGCGGTCCCGACCGAGGAAGCGCGCCCTGTCGGTTTCAAACTCAGGCTTGCTGACGGCCTCGCCGTTGGCGACGCTCAGATGCGCGGCCCATATGTCCGGCTCCGACGGCGTTCGTTTGCGTCGCGTGGCGAGGATCGCGCCCGGGTCGGCAAGACATTCGGTCTCCACGAAAAGCTTCGCGAAGGCGGGATGAGCGACATCGGCGCTCTGAGGGCCGAGAGCGAGCTCGGCATAGGAGGTGATCTCGATTTCGTGCGAGCGTCGGCCCGCATTGGTGATCGAGACCCGACGCACCTCGGCGTCGTCCTCCTCGGAAACGAGCACTTCGAGAACCGTCGTTAAGGTTCCGTCGCGCCGCGTAATTTCCGCGCGCTCCTCGTTGAAATGAATGGAATATTCGTCGGGTTCGGCGCCCGTCGGTTGATAGCCCGCGGACCAGACGACCCCGCTGCGCATGTCGCGGAGAAAGATATAGGAGCCAGAATCGTCGCAGGTGGCGTCCTCGCGCCAACGCGTGATCGCCACATCGCCCCAACGGCTGTAGCCGGAGCCTGCCGCCGTCAGCATGACGGCGTAGCGGCTATTGGACAGCAGCAGGGTCGCGGGCGGGGAGAGATGGACGGACACAATCTTGCGACCGCCCGTGGGATCCTCTTCGTCGGGACGCGTGGCGGAATGCACTTCGGCCGCCCACGGCCGCGCGACTGGGACCTCGCGCGGAACCCGCTCTTGCAGCAACAATTCCGTCGCCTGAATGATCGGCTCGGCGTGAAAACGGGCGCGCATCGCGCCGTCGAACACCGCATTGGCGATGGCGACGATCGTCATGCCCTGGTGATGCGCCATGTAGGCGCGCACCAACGCGAAGTCCTCGCCGTCCTGAATGCGCGCGGGGGTGAAATCCACCGCTTCGTAGAATCCGTAAGCCCCCCTCACGCCCATCGCCGCCAGTCGCTTCAGATTTGCGACTGCCGCGACGGGATCGACCATCGCCGCCAACGCGGTCGCATAGGGCGCGATGACGCGATTGGCTTCCAGCCCCCGCTTCAGCCCGAGGCCAGGCACGCCAAAGTTGGAATATTGATAGGTCAATTCGAGATCGCGCGCGTTGTACGCAGATTCGGAGACTCCCCACGGCAACCCAAGCTTCGCGCCGTAGTCGATTTGGCGACGCACCACGAGCCGATCGCTCTGTTCGAGCAGACTTCCGCCGGGCGCTCGCATGACGAGCGGCGGCATCAGGTATTCGAACATCGAACCTGACCAGGAGATCAGAGCCGCGCCGTGCGCGACCGGCGTCGTGGCTCTTCCGAGCCGGAACCAGTGCCGGGCTGGCGCGTCGCCCTTGGCGATCGCGAAGAAACTGGCCAGCCGCGCCTCGGAGGCCAGGAGGTCGTAGCAATTCGGATCCAGCGCCGAATCGGAAACGATGAATCCGATCGACAGCAGTTGCCGCTGCTTGTCGAAGAGAAAGCCGAACTCCATCGCCATCGCCATGGCGCGGAACGCATTCTCCAGCACAATCAGCCGGGCCTGGCGCGAAGCGACGGCCTCCGCCGCCGACGCCAAGTCAGCTCGATGCGCGTCGATCGCGGACAGACTCGCCTTGGACCAATACAGGAGATCGAATCCGCTGCCGTCGCTGCGCTCGAGCGCGATCGCGCGGGCGATATCGAGCAGGACCATCGCCTCGCCCGAGAGTTCCGCCAGTTGCGTTTTGAACGCTTCGTCGTCGGCAAGCGACGCGCCTTCAAGCGTCTTGGCGATCGACGCGAGCGAGTCTTCGAGTTGGCGCGGCGTGACGGTCTGAGTTCTGCGGCCATGGCGGAGGTCAACGGCCTGCTCGGCGGTCAACGCGAGCGCGTCGGCGATTCCAGCTCGGCGCGATGCGGCGGCCATAGACGTTTGCCGCCATTTCCGGCAGGCGTTGGCGACCGCGATGAGGTGGCCGCCCAGATTGCCGCTGTCGACGGAGGAAACGTACTTGGGCGCGAGGACTCGGAGATCGCGGGTGTCGTACCAATTGAAGAAGTGACCGCGGAAACGCGGCATACGGACCATCGTCGCCAACGTCGCCTCCAGGCGCTCGACCGCTTGGCTCGCGCCGATCCAACCAAAGTCGCAGGCGCTGACGACGGACAGCAGATACAGACCGATGTTCGTTGGCGAAGTGCGGTGGGCGATCTCCGGCGCAGGGTCTTCCTGAAAATTGTCGGGAGGCAGCCAATTGTCCGCCGCGCCCACCAGGACCTCGAAGAACCGCCACGTGCGGCGCGCCGTTCGCCGGAGGGCTTGCACGTCGGCCGCGGAGGCGTTCGCCTGGCGCTCGAGGCCTCGAGGAACGCTGACGGAACGCGCGACCGCCGGCGAGACTAGCCAAAGCGCGACAAAGGGCGCCGCAATCGGCCAAGCGCCGTGACCGAAACAGACAGCGACCAGCAAGGCCGCGACCGCGATACAGATCGCGCCCGACATCCGCATGGCAAAGCCTACGAGGTCGAGACGCGGTCGCCCCAACGTCTGAGCGGCAGGCACCCATTCGAGCAAGTGCCGCCGACTGACGAAAAGGCGCCACAGTGTGCGTAAGGGCTCGTTCAAGAACAATTGAATCGGGCTGGCTGGCTGGCGGGACATTGGGGCGCGACATGGGGGATTCGCGCCGGGACACGGAGCGGCTAGAATCTCGGCATGATCGACGAGACGGC
>JBEKVR010000161.1:0-11599 GCA_049513815.1 Roseiarcus sp.
ACCCGCTTGGCGTTCACTCGCCAGCCCTCGCGTCGCAGCAGCACGTGAACGCGTCGGCGGCCGTAAGGCGCCCGCGTTTCCGCAATCTCCTCGATCCGCTTGCTCACGACGGCCTGCGGGCGGCGCTTGCCGCGGTCGTGGCGGCTCGATCGCTCAGCTTGAAGAACGGAGCAGGCGCGCCGGATGCTCACCTGCCATGTCGCCCTCACCTGATCGTCCGCCTCGCGCCGCCGCGCAGGCCTCGTAGCTTTCGCGTGACGACGTCCTGCAGCATCTCCTTGTCGAGCGCCAGGTCGGCGACGATCCGCTTCAGCTTGCCGTTCTCTTCCTCGAGCTGCTTGAGCCGCTTCATCTCCGACGGCGTCAGCCCGCCGTACTTCTTGCGCCACGCGCAATCGGTCGCCTCGCTGATCCCCGCCTTGCGGCGGACCTCGGCGACCGACGTTCCCTCTTCCGCCTGCCGCAACACGAACGCGATCCGCCGCTCGCTGAACCGTGACGTCTTCATGGAAAATCCTCCGCCCGGCCAAGACGGCCAAATTGGAATTTTCCAGCTTCGCGTGGTCCAGAAATCCGGAGGCAGGTCATCTTCGCGCCCGCGGAGCGCGGGGCCGAACCGGCCTTGTCGAAGATCGTCGCGACGGCAAAGCTTTCGCCTTGCTCCAGGAGACGGACCATCTCCCGATACAGCCTCCTCATGGTTCTTTCCCCCTACCGCCCGCTCGGCTCGCCAGGTCGGTCATTGAGTCCGGGCCGGCTCAGCCGAAGTCCGCGCGGCCGCCTTCGCGCCGCTTTCGTACCAGCCCTTCGACCGGTTGACGATCCAGACCACCGTCAGCATCACCGGCACTTCGATCAGGACGCCGACGACGGTCGCCAGCGCCGCGCCCGAGTTGAAGCCGAACAGACTGATGGCGGCGGCGACCGCCAGCTCGAAGAAGTTGCTCGCGCCGATCAGCGCCGACGGGCCGGCGACGCAATGCTGTTCGCCCATGAAGCGGTTCAGCAAATAGGCGAAGCCGGCGTTGAAATAGACCTGGATCAGGATCGGAACCGCCAGCATCAGGATGATAAGCGGCTGGGCGATGATCTGCTCGCCCTGGAAGCCGAACAGCAGCACCAGGGTCGTCAAGAGGGCGACCAGCGAGGCGGGTTGCAGCGTCGCCAGGAGGCCAGCCAGCGCCGCCGGGCCGCCGGCGGCCAGCACCCGGTTGCGCAGCAGTTGGGCGATGATCACCGGCACGACGATGTAGAGGACGACCGAGAGGACGAGCGTGCTCCACGGAACGGTGATCGCCGAGAGGCCGAGCAGCAAGCCGACGATCGGCGCAAACGCGAACACCATGATTGTGTCGTTCAGCGCCACTTGGGTCAGGGTGAAATGCGGTTCGCCTCGCGTCAGGTTCGACCATACGAACACCATCGCGGTGCACGGCGCGGCGGCGAGGATGATCAGGCCGGCGATGTAGGAGCTGACCTGATCGGTGGGCAGATAGGGGCGGAACAGATAGCCGATGAAGAACGCGCCGAGCGCCGCCATTGAGAACGGCTTGACGGCCCAGTTGATGAACAGGGTCACGCCGATGCCGCGCCAGTGCTGGCCGACCTCGCGCAGCGCGGCGAAGTCGATCTTGATCAGCATCGGAATGATCATCAGCCAGATCAGCGCCGCCACCGGCAGATTGACCTTGGCGATTTCCGCCGCGCCGATGAGGTGAAAGACGCCCGGCGCGAGATGGCCGAGCGCGACGCCCGCGACGATGCACAGCGCGACCCACAGGGTGAGGTAGCGTTCGAATAGGGACATTCGGGTTTCCTATGCCGTTGCGACGCGCCGCCCGTGTTCGTCGATCACGCGCTCGCCGTCTTCCTTGATGAATTCGCCGCGTTGCGGCGGCAGCAGGTCGAGAACCGTTTCCGACGGGCGGCACAGGCGCACGCCCTTGGGCGTCACCACCAGCGGCCGGTTCATCAGAATGGGATGCGCGCCAATCGCGTCGAGCAGCGCATCGTCGGAGAGCGAGGGATCGCCGAGACCGAGATCGTGATAGGGCGTGCCCTTCTCGCGCAGGATATCGCGCACCGTCAGGCCGGCGCGCGCGAGCAATTGCGTCAGCAACAGCCGCGTCGGCGGGCACTTGAGATATTCGATGATGTGCGGCTCGACGCCGGAATTGCGGATCATCGCCAGCACATTGCGCGACGTTCCGCAGTCGGGATTGTGGTAGATGACGACGTCCATCACGCGACCCCGGGGCGGAGCTTGCTCGCGCCTTCGAGCGCGCCGATCTCGCGCAGCTTCTTGTTCAGCGACAAGGCATCGAGGCTTCTGATCGGCAAGGCGACAAAGGCGGCGATCCGGTTCCTGACGTACCGCGCCGCGGTGACGAAAGCCGCTTCCTTCTGAATGTCCGTTCCCTCGACCGCGGCGGGGTCTTCGATTCCCCAATGCGCGGTCATCGGCTGGCCGGGCCAGACTGGGCAGGTCTCGCGTGCGGCGTCGTCGCAAAGGGTGAAGACGAAATCCATCGTCGGCGCGCCGAGCGCGGCGAATTCGTCCCAACTCTTCGAGCGCAGGCCGTCGGTCGGATACTCCAGCCTATCGAGCACCTTTATCGCGAACGGATTGACGGCGCCTTTGGGATGGCTGCCGGCCGAAAAGGCGGCGAAGCGGTCTGAACCGAACTTGCGCAGGATCGATTCGGCGAGGATCGAGCGCCCGCTGTTGCCGGTGCATAAGAACAAGACGTTGAAGATGCGGTCAGCCATGAGCGGCCTCCTTGGGTGGGCAGCAAGGGGTGAGATCGGCGATCAGCGGCGCGCACAGATCGGCGCGGCCGCCGCAGCAGTCTTTGAGCAGATAGAGCGCGACTTCGCGGAAGCGCTCCAGATTGGCGCGATAAACGATCGAGCGACTTTGTCGCTCGCCGACGATCAGACGAGCGCGCGCAAGGATCGCGAGATGCGTCGATACGGTGTTCTGCGGCGCCTCGACCAGGCGCGCCACTTCGCCCGCCGCGACGCCCTCAGGCTCGCGCGCCACCAGAAGGCGGAACACGTCGAGTCGCGTCGGTTGCGCGAGCGCCGCCAGGGCGGTGATGGCTTCCATATTATCCATATATCTCGATTAGCAGATATAATGTGAAAAGCAAGTCCTTCCTCGCGGAATTCATCGAAGGCCGCCTTACGCCGCCGAGCGCTTCAAGGCCGTCCGGGCGGCGCCCTCACTTCGTTCGATTTCGGCCGCGCGGTTCGAGGCGGGTTCGCGACAGGGTCCAGAGGCCGCAAAGGCCGCCCCTTTGTTCGACGCCCGCCTCGGGCGTCAGCGCTCGACCGGCCGACCATTGATTGGGGTCGTTGTCGAATGACTGGAGAGCGCCGTTTCCAGATCCGCCTCGACGCCAATCCGGACCTTCAACCATTCGCTCAAGACATGCGCGGCGGCGTCAATGACAGTGCACAGACCGCCGGAAAAGAGCTCGAACGCCGGCAGCGCGCGTTCGCCCACGCTTAGCAACGCGGGAATGTCGGCGAGAGGCCGGACGCCGACAGGCGCTCTGAACGCGCCAAGCCGTCGGTTCGGGCCACGCGCCCCGAACCGACGGCAACGCGGGTCTCACGCGGCGGCGCCGGCCGCCTTGCGCGAATTCTTCTTGGGGGACGGCGCCGCCGCCTCGGGTATGACGGCGACGATGCGTTCGCTTGGCTCGGAGAAGGCGCGACCGTAGTAGCTGTCGAGCAGCAGGGTCCTCAGTTCCGAAATCAGCGGAAAGCGGGGATTGGCGCCAGTGCACTGATCGTCGAAGGCCTCGACCGCGATGCGATCGACCTGGGCGAGGAAATCAGCCTCCGCCACGCCGGCCGCCCGGATCGAGGTCGGGATGCCGATATGGGCCTTCAGTTCGTCGAGCCAGGCGACCAACTGCTCCACCGATCGCTCCACGTTCGAACCCGCCGGCGCGCCCGGTTCGTTGAGGCCGAGATAGTCGGCGATCTCGGCGTAGCGCCGCCGCGCCTGCGGCCGGTCGTACTGCGAGAAGGCGGTCTGCTTGGCCGGATTGTCGACCGCGTTGTAGCGCACGACGTTGGAGATCAGCAGAGCGTTCGCCAGACCATGCGGGATGTGGAAAGCCGCGCCGAGCTTGTGCGCCATCGAGTGGCACACGCCGAGGAAGGCGTTGGCGAAGGCGATGCCGGCGATGGTCGCGCCGTTATGCACCTTCTCGCGCGCCACCGCGTTGGCCGCGCCTTCCGTGTAGGCGGCCGGCAGGTTCTCCTTGAGGAGCTTCAGCGCCTGCAACGCCTGCCCGTCGGAGAACTCGTTGGCCATCACCGAGACGTAAGCCTCGAGCGCGTGGGTCACCGCGTCGATGCCGCCGAAAGCGGTGAGCGACTTCGGCAGGTTGAGCACGAAGTTGGCGTCGATGACCGCCATGGTCGGGGTCAGCTCGTAGTCGGCGAGCGGATACTTCATGCCCTTGGCGTCGTCCGTTACCACCGCGGAGGGGGTGACCTCCGAGCCGGTGCCCGACGTGGTCGGGATCGCCACCAGCTCGGCCTTCACGCCGAGCTTGGGGAACTTGTAGATGCGCTTGCGGATGTCCATGAAGCGCAGCGCAAGATCCTCGAAGTGCACCTCCGGGTGCTCATACATCACCCAGATGATCTTTGCCGCGTCCATCGGCGAACCGCCGCCGAAGGCGACGATGAGGTCCGGCTTGAAGGCGCCGGCGCGCTCGGCGCCCTTGCGCACCGCGGTCAGCGTCGGATCGGCCTCGACGTCGGCGAAGACCTCCACCTCGACGCCCGCCTGCTTGAGCAGCCGGATCGGCTCGTCGGCGAGGCCGCTTTGGAATAGGAAGCGGTCGGTGACGAGCAGCGCCCGCTTCTTGCCGGCAAAATCCTTCATCGCCTCGACAATCGAGCCGCGGCGGAAATAGATCGACTTGGGCAGCTTGTGCCAGAGCATGTTTTCGGCTCGCTTGGCGACGGTCTTCTTGTTGATCAGATGCTTGGGCCCGACGTTGTCGGATATGGAGTTGCCGCCCCATGAGCCGCAACCCAGCGTCAACGACGGCGACAGGCTGAAGTTGTAAAGATCGCCGATGCCGCCGTGCGACGACGGCGTGTTGATCAGGATGCGCGCAGTCTTCATGCGCTCGCCGAAGGCCATCACCCGTTCCGGGCAGCGATCCTGATCGGTGTAGAGCACCGAGGTGTGGCCGATGCCGCCGAGCGCCACCAACTCCGACGCCGCGTCGAGCGCCGTGGCGAAGTCGGCGCGGCGATAGAGCGCGAGGGTGGGCGACAGCTTCTCGTACGCGAATGGCTCCTCTTCGCCGATGATCTCCACTGCGCCGATCAGCACTTTGGTGGTTGCCGGGACGCTGACGCCGGCGCGCGCGGCGATCTTCACCGCCGACTGGCCGACGACGTCCGGCGAGAGATGCCCGTTGGGGAACACCACCTGTCGCACCTGCACAAGTTCCTCCGGCGACAAGATGTGGCCGCCGCGTGAGGCGAAGCGTTCGCGCACGGCGTCATAGACCGAGGAGACCGCCACGACCGCCTGCTCGGAAGCGCAGATCATGCCGTTGTCGAAGGTCTTCGACATGAGGATCGAGGCGACGGCGCGCTTGATGTCGGCGTGTTCGTCGATCACCACCGGCGCATTGCCGGCGCCGACGCCGATCGCCGGCTTACCCGACGAGTAGGCCGCCTTGACCATCGCCGGGCCGCCAGTCGCGAGGATCAGGTTGACCTCCGGATGGCGCATCAAGGCGTTGGAGAGTTCGACCGTGGGCTCGTCGATCCAGCCGATGATGTCGGCCGGGGTGCCCGCCGCGACGGCGGCGTCGAGCACGAGCTTGGCCGCGGCGCAGGTGGAGGACTTGGCGCGCGGATGGGGAGAAAAGACGATGCCGTTGCGGGTCTTCAAGCAGATCAGCGCCTTGAAGATCGCGGTGGACGTCGGGTTGGTGGTTGGCACGATGCCGCAGATGAGACCACCGGCTCGGCGATCGTGATCGTGCCGCCGACGTCGTCGACCGCGACGATGCCGCAGGTCTTTTCGTCCTTATAGGCGTTGTAAATGTACTCGGAGGCGAAGTGGTTCTTGACCACCTTGTCCTCGACCACGCCCATGCCGGTCTCTTCGCGCGCCAACATGGCCAGCGGAATGCGGGCGTCGGCGGCGGCGAAGGCCGCGGAGCGGAAGATCTCGTCGACCTTCTCCTGCGAGTACCCGGCATAGATCTGCTGGGCCCGCTTCACGCGCGCAATCAGCGCGTCGAGTTCGGTGAGCGATGAAACGGGCATTTGCGGTGCTCCTCATGGATTGCTGGAGCGGGCCTCGTGTGCCTGTCGCCCCGATGGCGGTCCTGCACGCGACTTGCGAACCGAACCGCGGTGCGCGCCAATCGCGCACCGAATGGCCGCGAAGGCCGGGGAGCGTCATCCTCGCCTTCGACTTTAGTCTCAGACACTAGAAGCATGCGCATTCGCATCCAGGGGCGCCGCAGTGCAGCAATGCAGCATGCGCAGACCTCGACTGGGAAAGTCGTCGCCAAGACCGCGGAACCGCCCGAGCGGCCGGTCGAAGCAGGATTGTGGCGATCGCAAGCGAAGGGGTCAGACCGCGCGACGCGCGACGATCCGTCGCGGCCATGCACGGCCGTCGGCGCGAGCAGAACGACGGCGACGACGACGCTCGGAACGCTCGGCTTGGCGCGGCCGCGTTTACGATCGTCGAAGCGGCTGGGGCCGGAACAGCGCTTCGTCGACGCAACGCAGGCGGCGGCGAGACAGCTGTGCAAGAACGAGCGCGGCGCCCGAGAGCGAGCGACTTTAAACGCGTTCTTAACTGCAATTCTTCATGGTGTTTTTGCCGGATGGTCGATTTCCGCTCGAAATCGGCGAGGGCATGACGCCACGGCATTCCGCCGACGCCGAATCCGACATGTCGCTTCGTCAATCGTCTCGGACGCGCTTTCGTTCGCCGCGCCGCCGGATCGCACCCGGCCGATCAAAGGCTCGGCGTCGTGATCCAAGCACGCGTGCCGGCCACGGACCCGCGTCGGCACACCTTCTGGTCGGCGATAAAAGGAAACGTAGTTGTGATGCATCCTGATTTTGGCGGCGACGCCAAGCGCGTGCTCAAAGCCGTCGGCCGCTCTCTGGCGATCATTGAGTTCGAGCCCAACGGAAAGATCATCGCCGCTAACGAGAATTTTTGCCGTCTTCTTGGCTTCGAACTGGCCGAAATCAAAGGCAAGCATCACAGCCTGCTCGTCGAGCCGGACGCCACGAACGGTCCTGACTACAAGACGTTCTGGGCGAAGCTCGAGCGTGGCGAATTCGAAGACGGCGAATACAAGCTCATCGCCAAGGACGGAAGGGAAGTCTGGATTCGCGCCTTCTACAATCCCGTTGTCGGCGCGTCGGGGAAAGCGCTCAAGGTCGTCGTGATCGCCTCCGACATCACAGCCGCCAAATTGTTGGCCGCCGAGAACGCCGCAAAGGTCGAGGCGACTTCGCGAGCGCAGTGCATCATCGAATACGCCATCGATGGAACGATTCTCACGGCAAACGAGAATCTTCTCAACATGATGGGCTATCTACTCGAGAAGCTCCAAGGCCAGCATCATCGCATGTTCGTCGACGCGACCTACGCGAAGTCGCCCGAATACCAGGAGTTCTGGCGGAGGCTGAACCGTGGCGAGCGCATCGAAGAGGAATACAAACGCGTCGTCAAAGGCGGCCGGGAAGCGTGGATCCAGGCTTCCTACAATCCGATCTTCGACCTCAGCGGCCGAGTCTACAAAGTCGTCAACTTCATGACGGACGTGACCGGACGCTACAGCGCCGTCGAGCAGATCGGGCTCGGGCTCAGTAAATTGGCCGAAGGCGACCTCGAGCACCGTATCGAAACGGAATTCATTCCCGCCCTCGAACCGCTTCGGGTCGATTTCAACGCCTCGCTCGGAGCGTTGGAACAGTCGATGCTCGCGGTCCGCGACAATACGGACGCGATCCGCGCCGGCGCCGGCGAGATTTCGACCGCCGCCGACGATCTGTCGCAACGCACCGAACAGCAGGCCTCGAGCCTCGAGGAGACTGCCGCCGCGCTCGAAGAGATCACCGCGACAGTGAAGAAGACCGCCGAAGGCGCCAAGCACGCGCGCGACATCGTCTCGACCGCCAAAGTCGACGCCGATAAGAGCGGCGAAGTCGTGCGCGAGGCGATGGCGGCGATGACCGGCATCGACAAGTCATCGAAGCAGATCAGCGAGATCATCGGCGTCATCGACGAAATCGCCTTCCAGACCAACCTGCTCGCCTTGAACGCCGGGGTCGAGGCGGCGCGCGCCGGCGACGCCGGCCGCGGCTTCGCGGTGGTCGCCTCAGAGGTGCGCGCGCTCGCCCAACGGTCGGCGCAGGCGGCCAAGGAGATCAAGGGCCTGATTTCCGCCTCGACCGCGCAGGTCGATCAGGGCGTGCGACTGGTCACCAAGACCGGCGATGCGCTCGGGCGGATCGTCGCGCAGGTGGTCGAGATCAACACCGTCGTCACCGACATCGCCGCCAGCGCTCAGGAACAGTCGACCGGTCTGGAACAGGTCAACGCCGCGGTCAACCAGATGGATCAGGTGACGCAGAAGAACGCGGCGATGGTCGGGGAGATGACGGCGGCGGCCCATGGGCTGGCCGGCGAGAGCGAAGAACTCGGGCAATTGGTCGCGCGCTACCAGATTCGGCGGGCCAAGGAGGACTCGCTGCGCGCGGAATTGAAGAAGGCGGCGCCGCACGCATTCCGCGAGGCGAAGAAGACGGCCGCTCCCCAGACTCCGACGCAAGCGCGCGCCAAGCCCGAACCCGTTCGCCGGCCCGCGGTCAAGGCCGTCGTCAACGGTCCGGCCGCGCAGGCCGCCGCAAGCGGCGGCGCGAGCGACGACTGGCAGGAGTTCTGACCTCGGCGCCCCGGACCTCCCGGGGCGCGCCTTCACTCCGGCTGGTGTCCGCCGCTCAGCGGCACGAACGGAATGATCGCGCCGCCGAAGATGTCGGAGCGGACGACCCTCGTTTCGCCGTCGGGGCCGACCTGCTTGACCGCCTTGAGGATATGCTGGGCGCCGGGCGGCCCGACTGGAATGACCATGGTCCCGTTCGGCTTGAGCTGCTGCAGCAGCGGCGGCGGGATGTGGTCGATGCCGCAGGTGACGATGATCTTGTCGAACGGGGCCGCCATCGGCAGGCCGTAATAGCCGTCGCCCTGGCTGGTCTGGATGTTGGCGAATTCGCGATAGCCGCGGCCAATCAGCCGGTCGTAGACGCCGCGGGTGCGCGCGGCGAGCTCGGGAATGATCTCGATCGTCCACACCGCGCTGGTCAGGTAGGTCAACAACGCCGACTGGTAGCCGGAGCCGGTGCCGACTTCGAGCACGCGCTCGCCCGGCTTGAGGTCGAGCGCGCTGGTCATGCGCCCCATCGTGCCGGGCGGCGTGATCGTCACGCCGAAGCCGATGTCGAGATAGTGGCCGACATAGGCCTGGTCGCGGTTCTCCGGCAGGACGAATTCCTCGCGCGGCGTGAACAGGAACGCGCGTTTGTCGGCCGGGGTCCACAGGTCGTTGAACTTGAGCACTTCGAGATAGCGGTCCCAGCGCCGACCGAGAATGACCGGGTCTTCGCCGCGATGGGCCTGCATCCAGGCGATGAAGTCGCCGCGGGAATTCATCGGCGGCCAAAGGTCGGGCTGGAACGGGCTCGGCGGATCGGCGAGCGCCGACCGGGCGACAAGCGTCGCCGCCGCGCCGATGAGGAATTCGCGTCTCAGCATGCCGACCTCCGCAGCGTCCCGCCCTCGGGCCGCAGTCGAGAGGACAGGTCGGCCAATTCCATGGCGAAAAGACGATGAAACGCGCACGCGACGGGCGCGGCGCGGTCAAGGTCTCGCGCAGCCGAGCGTCGGCGTCAATCGCCGTCGGCCGTCTGCGACAACGTCGTCGCCAGAAACCGACGCAATTCCTGTTCGGCGCGCGCCGCCGCAGCGCGGTCGTAGGCGAAATGCATGCCCAGGACGACCCGGCCGCCGGCGGAAGCGGGATCGTCGAACAGATGGCCGGCGCCCGGCAGGGCGACGAATCGCGCCACGGCGGCGCCTGGCGGCTGCGCGGCGACGAACGCCCGACAATCCGCCGCCGGCGTCACCGAATCGGCCGCGCCGACGAGGATGAGGGTCGGAACCGTCAGCGTCTCGCCCTGACGGTTGGCGCAAGGCGGGTAATAGCTGGCGGCGGCGCGCAAGCGCGCGCCGTGCGGCGGCGAGGCGGCGAGCGCGAGGGCGACGTCGCCCCCCTGCGAGAAGCCGACGACGGCGACCCGCTTGGCGTCGACGAACGGCTGACGCGCGAGATAAGCGAGCGCCGCCGCCGCGTCGGCGGGGCCGATAGGAAAATCGACCGAACAGGTCTCCCTGAGCCCGCGCGGCGCGAATTCGTCGACGTAGAGCGCGACATAGCCCCAGCTCGCCAACGTCGCGGCGAAAGCGGCGCGGTTCTCCGGCAGGCCGAGGCAGGAATGGATCAGCGCCACCGCGGGAAACGGCCCGGCGCCGGCGGGCGCCGTCAGATAGCCGGTCAGCGGGCCGCTCGCCGGCGCGCCGGCGAGCGGCGGCGCCGGATCGACGACGACGACGCCCCGCTCGGCGGCCGACGCTGCGGCGGCGAACGCCGAGACGACGAGCGCGGCGGCGGCGAGACAGCGGCGGATGAACGAAGTCACGGGCGCGCTCCTTTCGCTTCGCTGGCGCCTTGCTGCGCCGCCAGGCGCTCGTCAAGGCCGCTTCAGCTCCAGGCGAGCCAGGCGGTTCCGAAGGCGAGCGTGACGAGGGTCAGCGGCAGGCCGACCTTGAAAATAGGCGAGAAAGCCGATCGGCGTCCCCGCCGCGCGCGCCTGCTCAGCGACGATGAGATTGGCGACCGAGCCGATGAGGGTGAAGTTGCCGGCGAGAGTCGAGCTCATCGCGACGACCAGCCAGGCGCGATGGGCGTCGGCGAGCGGCGGGATGAACGGCTTCAACGCCAGCACCGCCGGCACGTTGCTGACGATATTGGACAGAACGGCGACCAGCGCCGAAAGCCGCCAGGGATCGGCGAGGCCGAGCGCATGCACGGAGGCGATGGCGTCCGGCGTCAGCAGCGCCCGCTCGGCGCCGGCGACGACGACGAACAGGCCAGCGAACAGAATCAGCAGGGGGCCATCAAGCTCACGATAGATGCGCGCCGGCTTCAGCGACCGCGTCAGCAGCAGGAAGGCGCCGCCGAGGAAGGCGATGCCGGCGCGATCGAGCCGGAGACCGGGAATGCGCCCGATCGCAACGCCGCCATAGACGAGGACGAGGATGATCGGCGCGGCGAGGCTGGCGACGGTCATGAGGGGCAGACCTGAAACTACGGGGCTGGGGTCCCGTCGCGACGTGTGTTGGAATTGGGTGACGCGTCTTCGGGCGACATGAGGCTATCCGATCATGCGGCGAGGTCAATGATCTGATCGTCGGGCTTTTCAGCGAGGCTCTGCCATCCGTCGACCTTTCGCATGG
>JBEKVR010000162.1:0-11168 GCA_049513815.1 Roseiarcus sp.
AGAAACCGCTTGTCGATCTCATCCGTCGTATAGACCAATCGGCGCACGTCCGGATGGAAGGCATAGAAGGGAACGACTTCGGGCCAGGCCCGCCGCCAGCTCTGGCCAATCGCCGGATATTTCTGGCCCCACGGGCTTGCTTCAAACGCCGCCAGCGCTGCTTCGCCGCTGGCCGCGTCGATGGCGCGGTAGATGTCCTTCAACGCCGCGGCGACGGCTTTGCGGTCCTTATAGGAAACGAACTCCAGGCTGTGCCGCAGAAGATGGACGATGCAGGTTTGAACCGTCGCTTCGGGAAAGACGGCGACGATGGCTTCCGGGAAGCCCTTGAGCCCGTCGACGATGGCGATGAGAATGTCCTCCACGCCGCGGTTCTTCAGCTCATTCATGACGCGCAGCCAGAATTTTGCCCCCTCATTCTGCTCGAGCCACAGGCCGAGAATCTCCTTGGTTCCGTCGGCGCGCACGCCGAGCGCGACATAGACCGCCTTGTTGCGCACCAGCCCTTCGTCGCGGATTTTGACGCGCAGAGCGTCGAAGAAGACCAATGGGTAAACCGGCTCGAGCGGGCGGCCTTGCCAAGCGGTGACTTCGTCCAGGACGGCGTCCGTCACCACGCTGATCAGGTCCGGCGAGACGTCGACGCCATAGAGATCGCGAAGATGTCCGACGATCTCTCGCACGCTCATGCCGCGGGCGTACATCGAGATGATCTTCTCGTCGAAGCCAGGAAACCGCCGCTGGTACTTGGCGATCAAGTGCGGATCGAAGGTCGACTGCCGATCTCTCGGCACATCCAGTTCGATCCGAGCGGTGTCGGTGACCACCGTCTTCTTGCCGTAGCCGTTGCGGTTGTTGCCGGCCTCGCCGTTCGCAAGATGATGGTCCATCTCCGCGTTCAGCGCCCGCTCGGCCAGCGCCTTCTTCAAATCGTCCAGAAGGCCGTTCGGATCAAAGGCCGTCTTGGGATCAGCGCCGCCAAGCAGCTGATCAAGGATAGCGTCCGGGATCTTGGGTTCTTTGCGTCGGGCCATGGGATAGCTCCTTTCTTCCCATTGTGCCCAAACCACACACGAAATTCAGGACAGTCCCGACTCAACCCGCTGGACCAGATGTTCGCTTGAGGTAGGGGCGACCCGTCTCATTGCCAAATTGCGTCGCGGCAACCGTCGATGAAGAGCGGTCTCCGACAGGTTGGCTCGCCTGACAGTAGCGCACGCCGTGCCGGGCAACCATCTACGTGATATATTCCTTGCGCAGCTTCGCACGGCTGGCCGGCCCTTCAGAACGTGGACACCGAGAAGCACACCCAAAGAGCTATCGCCATGGGCGAGGCCAACAAGCGCACGCTGGAACTCATCCAGAACTGGTGTGCGTATGTCGCGATCGACAAGCACGGCGGCGGAGGACTTGTAGAGCAGTTTACCGGTCTTCCGATTGGCCCCCGCTCTTTGTCCTGTCCGCACGCAGCCGCGTCTGGCTTCGCGGGTTCGAATTTGCAATTCCTTGCCGTCGATTTCTACGATCGCAATTGTGCCGGGTGTGCCGCTCGAAAACCAGTCGGGTTCCCGAACCTTTCGAGCCTGATCCACGAGCGAGACGCAGCGCGCGATGCAGCAAGCGCCGAGGCGGCGCGCCGCGACGCAGTGGAGGCTGCGGCGATGAGGAGCCGCGACGCGAAAAGGCAGGCAATTCGAGCCGGTCTGCTTCCGCCGAGCGCGAACGTGATTGATCAGATCGAAGAGCTTGACCACGATCGGAACGGTGTGGACGCGAACCGTTTGGTGGAAACCGCGAAGCTTGCGCCCGAGGTTTTCACTGCACCCGTAGTGGAATATACGTTCCAGCTCCTGGAGGCTGGCGAATACTGGTTCGCTGACACCGGCCTCCGGCTCCTCAAGGCGCTCAATGCGGACAGCGCCCGCTTGACGCGTTCCGCTCTACTTTGCCTCCCGCGCCTCTTCGCCACAGAGACCGCGGCCGAGATTCTGCTTGAGAATCTCCCGCTTGCAGATGAGACGCTGGTTGGGGCCGCAGTGCCAGCCCTGATCTCGATGGCAAACCCGCGCCGATCGCCCCTGTCGGGTCCAGATCGGCGCCCGCGCCCAACTCCCCTGATTAGGTCGCATGAGGCCTTCCCGGGAGCCGTAGAAACCGCGATCGCCTCGCTCCTCGACGGCCCCGACCCCTACGAGGTGGGCAAAGCGGCACGTGGGATCGCTGCCCTCGCGGCTCACGACAAGGCGTTGCCTGGACGTTTCGCCAGGTCGCTGGTCGGCAAGTTCATACGGGACCGACGACTGCTTCAGGCCGACGAGCATACCGATGGCGACGGCGAAACGCTGAACGAACTGCGCAAAGCTATCGCACTCGCCTTCGAAGCGAGCCCAGCCGACGCTGACACGCTGCTTAGGGATTTCTTGGTCGGCGCGTCCGAAATCGGCGAAGCCCGAATTTTCAGTATCTACCGTGAGGTCCTGCACCAGCCGCAGTTTAAGGATGGCGCCGAGATAACCGAATCGACACGACTCGCGCTAAGTCGCGTTGTGTGGCACGCGACCCAGACGAATTCGTATAGGACACTGCGCGAAATCTCGAACCTTCTCTCTGACCGCCCCTGGGGATTGACGAAGCTGGCCGCTGAAGAAGTTCGGGATCTTCTAGGCGCAGCGATCATCATCGACGGCAAACTGCCAAGCCTGTCCGTTGCGCCACCGCTTGATGATCCTTCGGGTTCGATGGTTATGGAGCGGGCAAGCCGCCGGGACGTCATGCGCGACTTGCGAGGAAGTCTGATCAGCTGGGCCGCGACGGGGGCAGCGCAAACGCCCGACGGAACCCGGGTCTATCTCGAATTGCTCGCGGGACTCCCGTCGCAGGGCGATGATGCTGTGAAGATCGACATGGTTCGGCAACTTCATCAGTTGATGCGCACGACCGCAGGCCTCAGCGCCGCGCTGCCTCACCTCTACACCGCCATGGTCGGGGCGTCCGCGGCGCTGAGAGCAAGCGCAGTCTATGCAGTCGGCGAACTCGACGGCCGGCAACAGGACAACTTGCCAGGCCTCGTGTTCGAAGCGTTCATGGCTCTCCTCCTCGACCCCTACAGGATTGTGCACCAGCATGCCGCCCATGCGCTGCGGCGAACCAATCTGCCAGAGGAGTATCAACCGAGAGCAAAAGCTGGGATCTTGGGATTGATCGTCGCCTATGCAAGAGACCGGCAAGACGATCACTTTCTTGTTCGGTGCCTCGATTTCTTCATCGACGAGTACGCCGACCCCGACGAATTTGATGGAAGTGTCGGTTCTTGGCTCGTCTCGGTACTCGAAAAGGTCGAGCCATACGTCGTCGCCAAGGAAATAGCGACCTTCGGCCACGCGCTCCGAGAACACGATGGCTATGCCCGGTTGCTCATTCGACTGCTTGGCGATCGCAACGCCTGGGATATCTATCACCAATACCTGACGCGGGCCCTCGCCGATCTATCCGGCGATGTCGTGCACCGGCATTTGCAAGAGTTCGAGAACCTTGCGTCTGCTTCGCTGGTTGCGGGCCGCCAGATGGAGGGGCTTTTTATCGAGCTGTTCACGAGGGCGGGTGCCTGGAGTGCAGCGGCAAGCCTCGCGCTGTCAGCCCGCGCCGCATTTCCCGACGACGCCTGGAACAGACCGCGCAAATTGATCGCCGATCAAATTCGGGTGGCAACGGAGTTCGAGGCCGCGCTGGTCAGCGGCTCAACCGAACGCATAGGCCCTCTCGCTGCCGAATGGAGAGCTATCAACGAGGCCATCGAGAAGGATCGGACAGAGAATGCAGAACGGCGCGATCCTCTCCGGGGTGTACGCGGCCAGAATTGACGCCGTCGAGGCGCTGCTGACGGCGGCGGATCGGCGCGTCGCGAACGGTGCGCGCCTCCGGGCCGTCGCCAGCGCGCTGGACGAGCTGACGACTCGATATGGCGACGCAAGAGTCGCGGTAGGCTACTCCGCCTTGGCGAGCTTGATGCGGACCTTGGCGATGCTGGTCGACTGGCGGGCCGCGGTTGTAGGCGCCGCGATAGATGCCGACCGGTTTCTACGGAGCGGCCGGGAGCTACATCGGGCTTGGCTTAACGAATATTCCGCGCGCGATGAGGCTGTTGGGCTTGCCGCCGCAGCGGCGGCGATTTCGGATCTGGACGGGATTGATACGGTGGGCCCGCTTTGCATGGCGGTAGGATCGGTCCCATTGCCCATCGGCATTTATTCAGTCGAATCCCGCCACCGGATCTCGTTTCCTGTTGAACAGGACGAGGAAAATCGGGAGCCGCCGGCCGAGCTAACCGTCGCCTTTATTCGCTTCGATATCGATGGCCAGCCCGCCGGCGATACGCATTTTCTGACGCCGAAGGAATCGCATGACCTGGAGATCGAAGTTCGTATCTCACGGTGGCCAGTTAAGGCGCAGACCCTTTCACTTGCGCCGGTGACGATCGAAGCTCGTTCGACACACGATTTTCCTGCATTCCGTTTTTCGCGCCCTGCCGGCGAGCCCCCCTACCGATTAAGAGATCGGGGCCGGGCCGCCCTCCTTGTCGCGCAGGGATTACGAGCACAACCGTTTGAATTCAGATATGCCGCTACTTTCGAACCGGCCGATGCCGAGCAACCAATCGCAGTAGTCGGCCACCGTAACTTGCGCCTGGACGGCGTCGATCGCCCGATCACCGGTTATCACGGCATTGACCGGCGTCTTTTGGAAGTTCGTGATGTGTTGCGGCAACGACCGCTCGTGACACCGGACGACGTGACGAATACGCTCACCATCCTCGCCGCCTTGGGCAACCTTGCTGGACAGGCCGTACAAGACGACTGCTTTCCAAATCCACTAGGTGAGAAGGCCTTTCAAGGGCAAGTCCGCAGCTATTTGCGCCAGCGGCCGGAGATAGGCTCGAAATTGGAAGAGCACCCCCGCGCCGGCGCCGGCGAGACGGACCTTTCATTTGAACGCATCCGGCTTGAGCTTAAGTGCGAGAATGACCAACCGTTGCGCTTCACTGACTGCCAGCGATTTGTGGGTCAAACATCGAGCTATGCCGCGAGCAGCGATAAACGCGTCGCACTTCTTTGCGTGCTTGACGGTAGCCACAAAGTCCAACAGCCCTTCCCTGCGGAAGACGGCGTCGGCATTCTCAGGACCGAAGACGACGCGATTGCAGTAGTCACTGTGCTCATACAGGGCAACTTGGCGCGCCCTAGCGATCTCAGCCGCCGAGAGCGATCGAGCGGGCGGCGGTGATCGCTGCGGGAACAACCAAGGAAAGTCCTTGAGCGCCGACTACGGTGAATTTCCGCCGAGAGTGAAGGACTCGGAAATCGCCAACCCATGGAGCGCTCCGATTGAACACCTCTCCCCGACACCCTCGTGACTATGGTGGCAGGTTCACCCTGAAGAACCCAGACGATGGCTCCCCGATCCGGGAAACGATCGTTCTCGGCGACCGCCTGCTATCGATCACCGAGAAATGCACCTACGCTATCCAAATGGCCGACCAAATTGATCCTGGGCGCACGAACCCCGATCTGCCGGTCACCTTCCAGCAAAAGCTATTCGATCACGGCGTCGACTCTGAACTGCTATGTCGCTCGCTCTTGCACGCAAAGGTGATGTTTCGGAAGGAGTTCCAGCAGGTCGACATCGCGCGCGCAATGCAGCTTTCCTTCGACGTGCTCAGTGAACTTATAGCCATGGATGCCGCGGCGCAGAGCTTTAAGACGGCCGAGCTGGCCGCAATCGAAAAGGCTCAAGGCCTCGGGCGCGCAGATGGGTCGCTCGCGCTTCCCGCCATCGGCAACGTACGGGCGCATTGCAAAGCCTTTGCGCAGAAGGCGGATCACGGTGCGGGCGCGCTGCTTGAAATTGTTCGCCTGTTCTACGGCGAACTGAAGAATCAGAATTGGAGCAAGTTTCAGGAATTCGTCGAAGCCAAGTATGGAGAGGCAGACAATTTCTGCAAGGTGCTGGAGCTGACGGTGCCTTTCTTGCAGTTGATCCGCAACGCGCGCGACTGCCTTGAGCATCGTAATGCCACTGGCGCAACGACTTACGACTTTACGTTACATGCAGACGGTCATGTAGGCGTGCCGTGGATCGAAGTCGATTTTCGTGTGTCGATTCTCGCACGCTGCGCAATATCGGAGTTCATGACAGAAACTACCAAGAGCCTCCTCGACAGCTTCGAAATGATAACCCTTCACATGTGCGCAAAGAACATGCAGCCATTTGCGGGCATGCCAATGATAATTGCCCCCCTGTCCGATGACTATAAGCGGGCATGGCGTGTCCGCTTCGGATACGGAAGCTTTTATGCTGATGGGCAGTTTGTGCCGTGTGGGTAGGGTCGGGCACGTCTGCGCAAATGATCGAGGATCATCGCGGTCGCATCCGCCCCTGAAGAATGCCGAGCGCATTCTTCGCAGGTTCCCCGAGTCCGAGTCGATATCCGCCGCGCCGCCGCAAGCCGTCGCCGAAACCGGCCGCGTGAACGCGGACGAGGCTACGACCGACACCGCCGATCGAAGGCGCGCGCGAAACATGATTGAGACCAAGGGCCGGATTAACGTGCCGGGATTCGACGCGCCGGCCGTAGGGCTCACTCCGAAACCAATGCGCCGATGGCGCTCGCGATTGGGTGCGGGATTCGAAAATACAGGCGTCTTTCAACGCCCAATTGACATGCGAACATAAAGCGAACAACAGAAAGTCCCTATCAAGGTGACTGCCACGACACATTAGTCCT
The DNA here is from genome assembly GCA_049513815.1 of Roseiarcus sp. GTDB lineage: Bacteria > Pseudomonadota > Alphaproteobacteria > Rhizobiales > Beijerinckiaceae > Roseiarcus. Next base: position 6,782 of record JBEKVR010000162.1, read on the forward strand.
TGACCCATGACTTCAGTCTCGCGAGCATTCGAACATGGCCGCCAAATCATTCGAGATTCAGGTCCAGGACGATCACCTTCAACGGATTTCGCAGGTCCGAAGGCCGATTTTTGCCGTCGCCGAGCTGATTTGGAACGCGGTCGATGCCGACGCCGACCGCGTCGATGTGGTCCTTCACGACGACCAACTTGGCGGACTAAAGGCCATCGAGGTGGCTGACGATGGGCACGGCATTCCCTACGCAGATGCCGAAGACTTGTTCTCCCGTCTCGGCGGCTCTTGGAAGACAAGCGGGCACCGTTCTCACGAAAAGCGCCGCAACCTGCATGGCAAGGAAGGACGCGGGCGCTTTCGCGCCTTCGCCCTTGGCCGCGTCGTTGATTGGCACGTTTGCTATGCTGTCGAAGGCAGCTTGCGCGCGTACCGCATAGCCATGGTCAAAGACCATCTGAAGCGCGTTGAAGTGGAGGAAGAGGCAGCCGCTCGGGCAAGCAGCCATCGCGGTGTTACCGTGATGGTGACTGAACTGGATCGCGAATTCCGATCGCTCCGCGAGCCTGGCGTTGCCGACGAACTGGCTCAGATATTCGCCCTGTATCTCCGCCAGTATCCGACCATCCAAATCTACTACGCCGGAACCCTGATCGATCCGCGCTCCGTTGAGGAACACGTCCAACAGTATCCGCTCCCCGGTATCACAACCACTGACGGCGAGGCTTTCGACGCCTCCCTCGAGATCGTAGAATGGAAAATGCCTAGCGAGCGGCGCATGTATTTTTGCGACGGCAGCGGCTTCCCGCTCGACGACACGCAACCAGGCATTCAGGCTCCCGGTTTCAGCTTCACCGCCTACTTGAAGTCAGATTACTTTGCGAAGCTGTTGGCGGAAAACCGCTTGGAAATTGCCACTCTTGATGCGCCGACAAGCAGCGTGCTTGAAGCCGCCAAGGGGGTGATGCGCGATCACTTCCGCCGCCGCGCTTCCGAAAAAGCCGCCGGACTCGTCGAAGAATGGCAGCGCCAAAGAATCTACCCATATCAGGGCCAGCCTGTTACCCAAGTTGAAGAGCAAGAGCGTCAGGTCTTCAATGTCGTCGCTCTCAACGTCAACCACTTTCTGCCAAATTTTCAAGAGTCCGACGAGCGAACGAAACGGCTGCAATTGCGCCTCTTGCGCCACGCCGTCGAGCACGCTCCCGGTGACTTGTCCAAAATTCTGACCGAGGTGCTGGACCTGCCGATCGAGAAACGCCAGGAACTGGCGGAGCTTCTCGATCGCACAACGCTTGCGCATATCATCAGCGCATCCAAGATCATCGCGGACCGACTCGAATTCCTGCAAGGCCTCGAAACTCTCGTATTCGATAGCGAATTTAAGCATGCCGTGCGAGAGCGAACGCAACTTCACCGCATCGTAGCCGAGAATGCGTGGATGTTTGGCGAGCAATATCACCTTTCCGTTGACGATCAATCGCTTACGGAGGTGCTCAAGAAACACGTCGCTGCTAGAAATCGCGAGGTCGAGATCGATGAACCAGTGATCCGCGCGGACGGCAGCCGCGGCATCGTCGACTTGATGTTTTCACGCAACATCCAGCTCGCGGGTTCCGAAGATCGTGAGCACCTCGTTGTGGAGTTGAAGCGCCCGGACGTGAGGATCGACGCCGAGGTCGCGGCGCAGATCGAGAGTTACGCCTTCGCTGTTGCCGACGACGAGCGGTTCCGAGCTGTTCCAGCGAAATGGGTGTTTTGGGCGGTTTCGTCCGACATGGATCAGGTCGTGGCTCGCAAGATTTCGCAAAAAGACCGTGCGCGGGGCATCCTGTTTCAGGACGACGATCAGCGGATAACGATATGGGTGAAAACTTGGAGTCAGATTGTCAGCGAATGTCGGGCTCGGCTTCGCTTCTTCGCTGAAAAGCTGAATTACACCCCTGACCGTGATTCGTCACTCGCCCATCTAAAGACGACGTACCACAAATATCTCGCGGACCTGTTCGCCCCGATTGTCGAGCCAACTGACACTGAGAAATCAAACACTGACGAGGCTTCGGCATCGCCGTAAGGCGTCCTGGCTCCTGCCGGTACAATCCGGCAGGGGCTTTGCCTAATCCATAGCGGCTACAAGTCGCGGCGCGCCAGAGCCCAGCGGATGTTGCGCAGGTTGGTGAGCGCGATTGCGAGTTCGGACGATCCCTTGGGCGGGCGATTCCTCGGGATAGCGGGGCAGTTCGATGGTGATACGCGCCGCGAGTTCGCAAAGTTCCCTTCGTGTCAGACGTAACAGTTCCATTATTGTCAGCACGCGCATTGTTTCCTCCATCGGTTTCTGACCGCGCCGATCGCGGCCTTCTAAGGGAAGCCAAGGCTCCGGGTGAGGCGGCTGCATCGGCTGGGACCGGAACGAAGAGGAGGAGTGCAAAGCACTTGCAGCCATGAGCCGAATACGGTGCTCTCTGGCCGAAAGAAGGACCTGAGCAGTTACGGACGTGATGGAGGCATCGCGTGGTGACGAGACAAGAGCTGTGCCAGGTCACGAATTTTGCGATCTCGAGTTTTGTGACACGTCCCGCCTCGCCGAACCGCTCGGCAGGATCAGCCTCTACTCCGCCCACTTTCGAGGGCGTCAGACGAAGCCGCGGATGTTGTAGGCCAGATTGGCGAGGCCGATTTTCACCCGCGCCCTTGCGATGCCGATTGCTTCGCACGAATAGGCCCATCGGCCCTTTCTGACGCGCGAACACGTGCTCGACGCTGCGCACTCTTAACTTCTGCGCATTGGCGACGTGCGCGCGCTCGGGCATGGGCTGGCCTGGCGGCCTATTGCGATGGATGCGCGAGGTGAAGCCGTGCCGCGCCAGCATCGCCTCGTTCTTCGCCGACCGGTAGGGCGGTGTCCGCCCGAACGTCTCTGGCAATGTGGGCCCGATCCAGAACGTCTTCGAGCCACGCCCCGTCATGCGCGGCAGCATGTGTCGTCGTCCATTTGCGGATCAGGCCGAAGCCGCGATCGATCGAGACGTGGTTCTTGTAGCTGAAGACCGGAATGGCGAGGTCGACCGATGGCAGACTTCCGTCCTCCCGCGGCTTCGCCTTCGTATATTTGACCGTCCATCGCGCGTCCCGGTCCTTTTGGGCGAGCTTGGCCGGCTTGTACGCCCAACCGTCCGGGATGCGGCCTTCCTTGATCGCCTTCTTCTCCTCGATCGTGTTGCGCTGCTTGGGCGCCGCTACAATCGTGGCGTCGACGATCTGGCCGCTCATCGCCAGAAAGCCTTCCGCACACAGCGCCTCATCGAAGTGCCGGAACAACGCGTCGATCGCGCCAGCCTTCTTCAGCGCCTCGCGGAGGCTCCAGATCGTATTGGCGTCGGGAACCGGAGCGGCCAATCCCAAACCGAGGAACCGCGTGAACGACAAGCGATCCTTGATCAGGAACTCCGTGCGCTCGTCCGACAGCGCGTGCATCGCCTGAAGGACCAGGACCTTGAACATCAGCATGTAGCCGAAGGCGGGCCGGCCGCCCTTCGAACGGTCGGCGCGCGGCACAGCCGCCTCGAGCGCAGGACGGAACAGTTCGAAATCGACCAGCGCCTTCACGCGCTCCAGATCGTCGCCCTTGGCCGACAATTCCGCAAGCCGATCGTTGATGTCGAAGAACCCTGGCGACCGATCGACCGCGTCCGCGCTCCCCTTGCAGACCGGAGGCAGGCAAGCTTCCTCACCTCGGTGATGCACGGAACAAAACGCGGTTATCGGCGGGCGTTTCATTCCGCCAATCATTCCGCGATGCTCGGGGGGGTGCCAGGGCCCCTTTTGATTTCATTGGTCGGAGTGAGAGGATTCGAACCTCCGACCCCCTCGTCCCGAACGAGGTGCGCTACCAGGCTGCGCTACACTCCGACGGCGCGATCAGCGCCGGCGGCTTTATAGTGGCGCCGCGGCGCAGGCGCAAGCGCGACGCGGAAAACTCCTCTCGTGGCGCAGAATTATCTGCAGGCGCTGCTCGACGCGCGCTCCGCCAGCGCAGCCGCCGCCGGCCTGCCGCTGCTCACCGGTCTGTTCAATTCCGACCGCTGGCTGCCGTGGCTCGGCCTGCTGTTCGCGCTCGCGGTCTATTTCGCCCCAGCCGACCTGATCCGCGCGCTGCGTTTCAAAGACCAGGCGGCGCCCTGACGCGCCTTGCCGGCGGACCGGGCGCGCCCCACATCGGCCTCAAGCAGGGCGTCAGCGCCCCGAAGGGCCTACGGCATTCACGCATTTGGGTCGTTTGCGCTGGCGGGTGAGGGCGGGTTCTGATTCTCATGTCCTTTTTCAAGGGCGCCGGCCGAGTGGGCGCGTTCCGCGGCGGCGGTTGTAGGAATGCAACTGCGCATAGCTGGAGGCG
>JBEKVR010000163.1:0-11106 GCA_049513815.1 Roseiarcus sp.
TGCGCGCCAAGGCGGCCGGATACAAAGACGTCGCCGCGCGCGAAGCCGGCGAGCCGATCGAAACGCCGCCCCGCCCGGCGGCGACGCTGGCGCTGATTGGGACCCACGACTCTTTCACCCGCGTTGGGCCCGGCTAGCGACGCGGCGGACGGCCGCTCTGCGCCGTCCATAGGCCTGCCGACAGGATCGCCACGCCGACCCAGAAAGCGCTCGTCCAATAGGCGAAGAAGACGCGCGGGTGCGCGCTGAGGCACAGCACTTTGGCGAGCGCACAGATGTCGGAATCGCGCACCAGGCAGCGTCCCGCGTCCGGCCACGAAAGATTGCCGTAGTGGACGAACGCGCTGAACGTCGCCCACCACCAGACGAGCGCCGCCGCGATGCTCGCGCCGCCGAGCGTCATCAGGGCCAGCGTTGGACGGTTCATAGCTGGCCTCAAGTCTCCAAGCCGAGGGTCGCCAGAACCTGGCGACGCAGCGCGACGAGCTCGGGATCGTCGCGGTGGCGCGGATAGGGCCGCGACACCTTGAATTCAGCTTTGATGCGGGCGGGGCGCTCGCTGAGGACGACGACGCGCGAGGCGAGCAGCAAAGCCTCTTCCACGTCGTGGGTGACGAGGATCGCGGTGAAGCCTTTCTTGCGCCACAGCGAGACCAGCTCGGCCTGCAGCGTCAGCCGGGTCATCGAATCGAGCTTGCCCAGCGGCTCGTCGAGCAAGAGCAGGGCCGGATCGTTGACGAGCGCGCGCGCGAGGGCCGCGCGCTGCGCCATGCCGCCCGAGAGCTGGTGCGGATAGGCCCGCTCGAAGGCGGACAGGTCGACGAGGGCGATCGTCTCGTCGACCCTGCCGCGATGATGGGCGAGCACGCCGCGTGCGTCGAGGCCAACAGCCACATTGCCCCAGACGGTCATCCAGGGAAACAGCGTCGGATCCTGAAAGACCAGGATGCGCGAAGGGTCGGGCGAGACGATCTCTTCGCCGTCGCCGGTCATCGATCCTGCCGAAGGCCGATCGAGGCCGGCGACCAGCCGCAGCAAGGTCGACTTGCCGCAGCCCGAAGGGCCAAGCACTGCGACAAACTCGCCTGCAGCGACCGAGAGATCGATCGAGTCGAGCACCGGCAGCGGTTCGCCACGCAGATCGAAGGCGTAGCTGACGCCTCTGAGCTCGATGGCGACGCTTCCGCCGGCGCCAGTCGGCGTCGCGCGCAGAGCTTGGGATTGCGCGGCCATCAGATGAAGCCCTTCTGCCAGCTCAGCAGCCGGTCGCGCGCGACGAACAGCAGCTTGACGATGCCGGCGCAGAGAAGCGCCATGATGACGATCGTCGCATAGACATTGGCGTAGCCGGAGTAGTTCGACTGAAACTGAATGTACCAGCCGAGCCCATATTTGGAGCCGAGCATCTCGGCGACCACCAGAACCGCGAACGAATAGTAGAGCCCCATGAACAGGCCGACGAAAGTGTGCGGCGCCGACGCCGGGATCGCGATGCGCGAGATCAGATACCAGGACTTGGCGCCGAGGTTGCGCCCGACGTCGTAGTAGACGCGGTCGACCCCAGCGACGCCCGAAGCGGTGAGAATCGTCACCGGAATGCCCGAAGCGAGCGCGACGATGAATACGCTAGCGTCGAAAGTCGTCGGGAAGAAATAGAAGGTGCACGGAATCCAAGCCGTCGCGGGCACCGGACCAATCAGTTTCAACATCGGCATGCCCCAGTAGGCAAAGCGCTTCGACCAACCGAGCGCGATGCCGCCGACGTAGCCGACGACGGCGCCCATGCCGAAACCGAACGCCCAGAGTCGCAGCGAGTAGCCGATGCAGATAAGGAGGCGCTGCCATTCGGTCACATAGACGTGGAGGAGCCCGGTCGGCGGCGAGAAGAACGGCTTCGGCAACCAACCGGTCTTGGCGGTCGTCAGCTCCCACAGCGTGAGCCAGACGCCGATCGCGATGAACCACGGACCGTAATGATCGAGGAATTCGCGGCCGCGGCCAGCGCGCGGGCCGGCGAGCGAGAGCAGGACCAACGCGCTGGCGCCGACCCCGACGATGATGGCGAAAAGGCCGCTGCTGCCCCATGGCACGACGTCCGGCAAGGATACCGTGACGACTGCCGCCGCCGCCCAGGTCGCCGCGGCGTAAAGTCCTGCCAGCCAAAGGGGGCGCGCAGCCGGGCGCGCCAACGAGGGGGCACCCGACTGCAGAATTTGCGTCGCGTTGCTCATGGTTTCTAAGCCAGGATATTGACGGTGATGCGCTCGGCCAATTCCTTCGGATCCGTGGTCGAGTCGAGCACTTTGACGAGCTTGAGATCTTCTGCGGCGATGCGGATCTGGTCGATCAGCGCCTGCCCGACCGGGTGGTTGTGGTAGACAAGCGCGCCGAGGATTTCGGTCAGATCGGCCTCGGTCAGCCCCGCCGGCTTGAGAGTCTCAGCATACCACTTGGCCACTTCGTCGGGGTGGGCGGCGGTATATTCGTGCACCTCGATATTCCCTTCGGCGAGGCGGCGCAGCGCATCCTTGTTGGCGGCGAGGAAAGGCCCGTTGGCGCCGAGCACGCAGCAGGTGTGGCCCTCGTAGTAGCCGCTCTGCGTATCGGCGATATGGCGGAGATTGTATTTCTTCTCGATCGACCAGGCCCAGGGGTCAATGTGGATTCCCGCGTCCGCTTCCCCGCGCGCGATCACCTCGCCGACCAGATCGAACGGCACGGTCTTCCAGGTCACGTCGTCGTTAGGATCGAGGCCAGCCTTGGCGATCGAGACCTGGAGCACCGTTTGCGGCGATGCGCCCATGACGAACGTGGCGATCGTCTTGCCCTTGAGGTCTTTGAGATCCTTCACTCCGGATTTCTCGGAGGCGAATAGTCGCCCGCAACCGCCGTGCGAGCCGACGAACAGTTTGACGTCGAAGCCCTGCTCGAGCGGCTTGAGCCAGTCGCCGATCAGGCCGGCGCCGGCGTCGGCCTTGCTGGTGGCGAGCGCCTGGATCACTGTCTGGCCGTTCGACGTGAAGGGATAGAGCTCGACGTCGAGATTGTGCTTGGCGTAGATGCCCTTCGCCACGCCGAAACCGAGCGGCGAATGGCACGCGGCGACGTCGCCCCAGGCGAGGCGGATCTTTGGCGCCGGCGCGGCGATCGCCGGCGCGAACACGTGGCCGCCGAGCGCGGCGGCCGAGGCGGCGACGCCGGCCGCGCCGGCGGCCTTAAGTACGTGGCGACGCGAAACGGAACCCTGTCTCTTGATGATCATAGCGAGATCCTTTCTCGTTTGAGCTGTTGAGCTGTTCGGGCGGCCTTGCGCGCAGCGGACTGAGACGCGTCGCGCCCTGGATCTGATCGGAGGCGGTCTGACAGATCGGCGGCGCGGCCGCGCTCCGCTTTGCGTAAGTCGCTCGGAAACGCCGCTCGATCTCCGCCGTCAGTGGCGAAGCGGCAAAAGTCGAGGACCGGCAGAGGTGTCCCGGCGTGAACGCTGGCCAAAGAAGCGCTCCCCTGTTGGCGCGGGCAGGCGGTTTCCCGGGGCGACCGCTCGTCTGAACGCCCGACGATCCCCAAACCGCGGAATGTACTCTGGTATCTCTATGGAATTTATATACTGATTCAGCGAAGACGTGACGCGGCCTTGTGACGCAGTCGCTACGAGCCGTTGAAAATCGCCGAGCGGCTGCGCTGGCGCGTTGTCGATCGCATCGTGGTCGAATGAACATTCCCGCCTCAAAGCGGAGACGCAGCGCGAGACGCGCGAGGCGGGCGGCTCGACATCCATCGGCGGATCGACAAAGCGTCGTCAGCGCCGGCTGTGCGCGAGTTGCGACATCGCGCCGCAGGCGGGGCGCGCTTCGCCGCCGCGTCGAGCCCATCAATGCTCCGCCATGGTCCTCGGAGGCGCGTTCTTCGATGAAGCGAATTGGCTTCGAGCGCCCATTTCGCGGGCGAGACTCGGCGTCGATCGCTCTCCGGAGGACAACGCTCGTCGGCGCGAGCGCCTCGTCAAAACCGAACCGCGCGCACCCTCGGACGCCATGGCGATCCGCGTCGCGATCGTTTGACATTGCGGACCCTTAAGAACATAAATTCGATCGTTTTAATGTTCTTTCCGAGACGCTTCCAGAGCGACGCGCCATCGCGATCGAGGAGAGCAGCCTCCGATGGCCATCAACCTCCGCACGCCGCAGGCCGAAACCCGCGAGCAGCGACTCGGCACCATCACGCAATGGGAAGGCCGAGCGCAGGACCTCGCCCGTGATTCCGCCTTCACTTACGGCTGCGGCCGCGATTGCGGCGAGGGCGGGCGTCGGCTTTGCGAACTCTCCGGCCCCTATTCGCAGGCTTCGATGTGCGCCGAGCAGATCGCGGTCACCAACGCCACCATCATCAAAGATGCGGTGGTCATCCAGCATTCGCCGATCGGCTGCGCCTCGAGCCAGTCGTTCACCTCGCGCTATTCGCGCGACCTCGCAGCGCGGCGCGGCTGGAAGCCCGAGGACCCCAAGTCGATCTGCACCAACCTGGGCGAACGGGACATGGTGTTCGGCGGGGTCGAGCGGCTCGCTGCAACCATTCGTGAGGCCTACGAGCGCCATCGCCCGCGCGTCATCTTCGTCGCAACGTCCTGCGCCACCGGCATCATCGGCGACGACGTCGACGGAACCGCCCGCCAACTGGAGGATGAGATCGGCATTCCCGTGGTGCCGCTCCATTGCGAGGGTTTCAAGTCGCGCCACTGGTCGTCGGGCTGGGACGTGATCGAGCACGGCATCCTGCGCCGACTCGTGCCGCATCGGCCAAACGAGAAGCGCGACGACCTCCTCAACGTCATTCACCTCGGCGGCCCGGACGTGTTCTCGCCGCTAGTCAACCCGCTCGGCCTCACCGTCAATCTGGTGATGGGCGGCAATTCGCTCGAGCGTCTCGCCGACCTGTCAACGGCGACGGCGACCGTCACCATGTGCTTCGTGCTGTCTTACCTAGCGACCGGTCTCGAGCAGGAATATGGCGTGCCGGAGATCCGCGCCCCCCTGCCCTACGGGTTGGCGGCCACCGACAACTGGCTGCGCGACATCGCGCGCGTCACCAAGCGCGAGCGTCTCGTCGAGGCGGTGATCGCGTCGGAACGCGCGCGCATCGCGCCGGAGCTGGAGAGGCTGCGCGCGGCGCTCAAAGGCAAGAAAGGTTTTGTCGCCGCCGGCGCCGCCTTCGCCCACGGCCTCGTCGCCGATCTGCGCGAACTCGGCGTCACCGTCGACGACGCCTTCTCATTCCATCACGACCCCTCGACCGACAGCCGCGACGCGGAACAGGATTCGCTCGGCCATCTCGTCCAGACGACCGGCGACATCCCGCATTTCACCGTGAGTCCGGACCAGCACTTCCAGGCGCATGCGGCGTTGAAACGCGCCAAACCCGATTTCGTCATCTGCCGCCATTCCGGCTCGATGGCGATCCTCGCCGGCCGCATGGGCATTCCGGTGCTGCCGATCTTCTATTCCAACGACGGCCTCGGCTACGAAGGGCTGTTGACCATCGGCCGCGCCATCCTGCGCGTGCTGCCGCGCCGCCGATTCTATGAGGACGTCGCCGCGCATTCGCGCTTCCCCTACCAGCAATGGTGGCTGGAGGAGACCGACCCCTACGCGCTCGCCACCGGCGACGCCGCCTGAGCGGGAGAAGCGCGATGAACATCCAATCCCGCCTCGCCGACGACGGCGCCGGCAGTTTCGCCGCCTCGCCCGGCCCGATCGAACAGGTGCGCTACGCCTGCGCGCTGGGGGCGCTCACCTCGGTCATCGCCATCGAGGGCGCGATCCCGATCACTCATTGCGGGCCGGGCTGCGCGACGAAACAGTTCCATGCGCTCTCGGGCATCTCCGGCTACCAGGGCGGCGAGTTTCACGTCCCCTCCACCAACATCGGCAACAAGGAAGTGATCTTCGGCGGTGCCGTCCGCCTCGACGAGCTCATTTCCTCGACCCTGAAGGTGATGGAGGCCGAGCTCTACGTCGTCCAGAGCGGCTGCATTCCTGGCCTCGTCGGCGACGACGTGGCCAATGTCGTCCAGTCCTATCAACGGCGCGGCGTTCCGATCGTCTTTGCCGAAACGCTCGGCTATCGCGGCACGAATTTCATCGGCCATGAGACGGTCGTGCGCGCCATTCTCGACCAATATGTCGCTGAGCGCTCCGGCGCCAATCCCGAGACCCGCAAGGGCCTGGTCAACGTCTGGTCGCTGCTGCCCTACCAGAACCCGTTCTGGCGCGGCGATCTCACCGAGATCCGTCGCATCCTCGAAGGCATCGGCCTCGAAGTAAACATTCTGTTTGGCCCCGCCTCCGACGGGCTCAGCGAATGGCGGGCGATTCCGTCGGCCGAGCTCAATCTCGTGCTGTCGCCCTGGCTCGGGCTCGCCACCGCGCGACGCCTGGAGGACGTCTACGGCCAGCCCTTCCTTCACTACCCGGCGATCCCGATCGGCGCGCGCGCGACCGCGACGTTCCTCAGACAGGTCGCCAAAACGGTCGGCGCCGATCCCGCGCGGGTGGAAAACTTCATCGAGCGGGAGGAGCGCGACTACTATCGCTACCTGCGCGACTTCGCCCATTTCTACGCCGGCTGCGCCAGCCAGTATCGCCTGCCGTCCGAGATCAACATCGTCAGCGAGAGCGCCTATGCGCTGGCGATCGCCAAGTTCTTCGTCGGCGATCTCGGCCTCAATCCCGGCGTCATCGTCGTCACCGAGAACCCGCCCGAAAGCGAGCGCGAGACGATCCGCGCCGCGTTCCGCAATCTGGCGCCGGGCGTCGACGGCGAGCCGACATTCGAGCCGGACGGCCATCGCGCCCACGAATTGATCGCCAAACACCGCCGCGTCGGCGAATACCCGATCGTGTTCGGCTCGACCTGGGAAGCGGCCGTCGCCGGCGAGATCGGCGCGCCGCTGGTCGAGATCAGCTATCCGGCGACCGACGAAGTCGTGCTGGCGCGCTCCTACGTCGGCTACCGCGGCGCCTTGCAATTGCTGGAGCGCGCCTACACCACGGTCGTCCGGCAATCGACCGAGGAAAACCCGGAGGCGGCTGCGCTGTGACCGCTTTGCCGCAGCAGAACGCGGCCGTCCGGGTCGCCATCGGCACGCACTCGGGCGCGCGCGTGTCAGAGCACTTCGGCCAGGCGACACGCTTCGAGATCTGGGAAGTGCGCCCGGACGGCTGGCGCCTCCTCGAGACGCGCGTCAACCGTCCGGCCTGCGGCTCCGGCTGCGACCGAGCCGACGAACTGATGGAAGCCTCGGTCGCCTCGGTCGCCGACTGCCGCGCGGTGGTCGTCGCGCGCATCGGCGAATGCGCGCTCAATCGGCTCGACAAGCTCGGCATCCTCGCCTTTGAAACCAACGATCCGGTCGAAGCGACGGTGCGCCAACTCGCCAGTTACGCCGCGCTGTTTGAGTGGGAAAAGGCATGAACGAGCGCCTTCCAAACCCCCGCACGGCAAACGCCTGCCAGGCGCACGCCATGCGGACGGCGGCGATGGCGCCGGCGTTTCCCGAACTCGAAGGCCGGCATCCCTGCTTCTCGACCACCACCGCAGGCCACGCCAAGGCGGCGCGGCTGCATTTGCCGGTCGCGCCCGGCTGCAACATTGCCTGCGCTTTCTGCCGGCGCGATTTCAACCGCATCGAGCAGAGGCCGGGGGTCGCCGCCCGCTTGCTCCGGCCTGACGAAGCCGTGGCGACGACCGAGCGCGCTCTGCGGCTGGTGCCGAACCTCGCGGTGGTCGGCATCGCCGGGCCTGGCGATCCGCTCGCCTCCGACCACGCGATCGAAACATTCGCCCGCATTCACGCGCGCTGGCCTGAGCTGACGCTGTGCGTCTCGACCAACGGACTGATGCTGCCCGAGCGCGTCGACGAACTCGCGGCGGCTGGGGTGACGACGCTGACGGTGACGGTCAATTCGGTCGATCCCGAGATCCAGGCGGTCATCACGCCGAAAATCGCCTGGAGGCGTAAGCGGGTGAATGGCGTCGAGGCCGGTCAGCGGCTGATCGCCAATCAACTTGCCGGCATCGCGCGAGCGGCGAGCCTCGGTCTCACCATCAAGATCAACACGGTGCTGATCCCCGCGCTCAACGACCATCACATCGGCGAAGTCGCTGCAACGGTGGCGAAGGCGGGCGCGCGGATGATCAACATCATCCCGCTCATTCCCGAGCATCAGCTTTCGCATCTCAAGGAGCCGAGTTTCATCGAGCTGCACAAGGCGCGCGCCGCGGCATCGAAGCACCTCAAGGTGTTCACACATTGCCAGCGCTGCCGGGCCGATGCGGTCGGCGTGCCCGGCCTAACCGATTTCACCCGCGAAGTTTACGGCGACGACGTCCGCGCCGAACCGACTTTCTCGCACGGCTGACCCAGCGGCGCCAATTTTCAAGGAGCGTTGATCATGTCCCGCAAACCGAAGCAGATCGCCATTTACGGCAAGGGCGGCATCGGCAAGTCGACCACGACGTCCAACATCTCGGCGGCGCTCGCCGAAGCCGGCTACAAGGTGATGCAATTCGGCTGCGACCCGAAAGCGGATTCCACCAACACGCTACGCGGCGGCGAATACATTCCTTCGGTGCTCGACTTGCTCGCAGAGCGGCGGCGCGTCGACGCGCGCGACGCCGTGTTCAAGGGCTTTGGCGGCATCTATTGCGTCGAGGCCGGCGGCCCCCAACCCGGCGTCGGCTGCGCCGGCCGCGGCATCATCACCGCGGTCGAGCTGTTGAAGCAGCAGCGCGTGTTCGAGGATCTCGACCTCGATATCGTCATCTACGACGTGCTCGGCGACGTCGTGTGCGGCGGTTTCGCCGTGCCGATCCGCGAGGGCATCGCCGAACACGTCTTCACCGTTTCCTCGGCCGACTTCATGGCGATCTACGCCGCCAATAATCTCTTTCGCGGAATCGAGAAATTCTCCAATTCGGGCGGCGCGCTGCTTGGCGGCATCATCGCCAATTCGATCAACACCGACTTTCAGCGCGAGATCATCGAGGATTTCGCGGCGCGCACCTCGACGCCGATCGTCCAGTTCGTGCCGCGCTCGCTGACCGTCACGCAGGCCGAACTGTCCGGCAAGACCACCATAGAGGCGGCGCCGGACTCCAAACAGGCCGACGTCTACCGGGCGCTCGCCCGTCATATCGCCAAGCACGAAGTTTCCAAGACGCCGACGCCGCTCAGTCCGACCGAACTTCGGGAATGGTCCGCGCGCTGGGCGCAACACATCGTGCGGCTCGAACGGGACGAACGCGACGAGCGTCCGCGCGTTGTCGCCTAAGAGGCTTTGAAACGACTCCCTTGCGTCTGATGTTCGCAAAATCCTCGTTGAACGGTTCGCGGCGCGCGAGCCCCGATCGGAAAGGATACGAAAATGTCCGCAGCGTCTCCCTCGGTCGCCCCCTCCACGCTCGCTCTGCACGGCGGCAGCTTCCGGCACGATCCGGCGACGTCCGCCACGACCGTGCCGATCTATCAGTCGACCTCGTTTGATTTCCCCGACACCGCTACGGCGATAAAGATCATCAACTTCGAGCAGATCGCCTACACCTATTCGCGCGTCGGCAACCCGACGGTCGACGCCTTCGAACAGCGATTGGCGGCCCTCGAAGGCGGCGCGGCGGCGCTCGGCCTCGCCTCTGGCCAAGCCGCCACCTCGCTCGCCGTGCTGACCCTGGTGGAAGCCGGCGACAACATCGTCTCTTCCCCCGATCTCTATGGCGGCACCGTCCATTTCTTCCGAGAGCGCCTCAAGCAATTCGGAATCGAGGCGCGCTTCGTCGATCCGTCCGATCCTGAGAATTTCCGCCGCGCCACCGACGACCGCACCCGCCTCTACTTTGGCGAATCCCTGCCCAACCCAAAGCTTACGGTCTTTCCCATCGCTGAAGTGGCCGCCATCGGCCGGCCGCTCGGCATTCCGCTCATCGTCGACAACACCGCCGCGCCGCTCGCCATCCGCCCGTTCGATCACGGCGCGGCGATCGTCGTCTATTCGGCGACCAAATACATCGGCGGGCACGGCACGACGATCGGCGGCGCCATCGTTGATGGTGGCCAATTCCCCTGGGCGGATTTTCCTGAGCGCCAGCCGCTGATCCACCGACCAGACCCTGGCTACGCACACCGCAACTACCTCCAACTGTCGGAACTGTTCGGTCCGGTCGCCTATCTGATCCGCGCCCGCGCGGCGTTGCTGCGCGACCTCGGTCCGAGCCTGTCGCCGCAAAACGCTTTCCAGTTGCTGCAGGGGCTCGAAACATTGCCGCTGCGCATCCAGCGCCATTTCGACAACGCCGCCAAAGTCGCCAACTACCTCGCTTCCCATCCAAAGGTCGCGCGGGTCATCTACCCCGGCCTCCAGACTGGCCTCGACCGGCAGCGCGCGGAAACCTACCTAAAGCTGGGCTTTGGCGGGCTGGTCGGCTTCGAGCCGGTCGGCGGCGAGAAGGCGGCGCTCGGCTTCATCGACCGCCTCAAGCTCATCTATCATCTCGCCAATATCGGCGACGCGCGCAGCCTGGCGATCCATCCAAGCTCGACCACGCACGGCCAGCTCGACGCCGAACAACAGGCGGCCGCTGGCATTTCGCCCGCCTTCGTGCGGCTTTCCATCGGCATCGAAGAACCCGACGACATTATCGCCGACATCGCCCAGGCGCTCGACGGCGTCTGAGCAGTGCGCCTGCGACGCGAGAATCACGCCAAGCGATGCCGGCAGGGTCGCCGTTTGGCCCGACTTGAAGTGCGACAGCAGGGTTGATGATGTCTCGCGGATGGGAGTTCCACTGGGATAAGTCTTTAAGTCTCGAAGACGATGCCGGATCCGCCGATATGGCGAGGATGACCGAAAAACCCCGCCACGCCGATCGATCGGGCGTCACACTCCGACGCCCGCAAACCCGGCTCCAAGCCGCCGCCCGCGCTTCGCCGAAAGGCCTTAGGGCGCGTTCGGGAATTATCGCGTCAATTTAAGGTGCGTGGCGAGATCGTATAGTTCCATTCACTGTGGAAGTCGTGGGGACGGATTTTGAGGGCGGCCATCTCGTCATCCTCGA
>JBEKVR010000164.1:0-10904 GCA_049513815.1 Roseiarcus sp.
GGAAGCCAAAGGCCGCAGCGCCGCCGACATCCTCGCCGAGGACGACGAGGCGACGATCGCCGACATCCTGTTCTTCTTCGGCGAGGAACGCGCTGCGCGTCGCATCGCGCGCGCGATCGCCGCCGACCGCAAGACCTCGCCGTATGTGTCGACGCTACAGCTCGCCGAGATGATCGCCCGCGTCGCGCCGGCGCGCCCGGGCGAGGCGACCCATCCAGCGACGCGCGCCTTCCAGGCGTTGCGCATCGCGGTCAATGACGAGCTTGGTCAGTTGCTCGGCGGCCTCGAAGCGGCCGAACGGATTCTTGCGCCGGGCGGGCGGCTCGCGGTCGTCAGCTTCCATTCGCTCGAGGATCGCATCGTCAAACAGTTCTTCGCCCGTCGCGCCGGGCGTGGCCGCGCCGCTTCGCGCCTATTGCCGGGCGAGCCGGCGCCGCAGCCCGCGACCTTCCGCCTCGCCGGTGGCCAGCCGGTCACGCCAGGCGACGCGGAGCTCGCCGCCAATCCGCGCGCCCGCTCGGCCAAGTTGCGCTTCGCCGAGCGCACCGACGCGCCGCCGCAGGGGCGCGACGCCGAGATCGAAGCGTTGACGAGACCGCCGTCGCGGCCGGGGAGGGGCTGATGTGGCGCCTGTTGCACGTCATCGCCCTCGCCGCGCTGATCGGTTCGGCGGCCTACGTCTATTCGGTCAAGTACCAGACGATTTACGCCTCCGAGCAGATCGTCAAAACGCGCCACCAGATCGCCAAGGAGCGCGACGCGATCAATCTGTTGCGCGCCGAATTCGCGCATCTGACGCGCCCCGATCGCTTGCAGGCGCTCGCCGACGCTCAGCTCGACATGCAGCCGCTGGCGCTCGGCCAGATCGTCAAAGCCGACGACTTGCCCGACCAGGCGCCGAAGGTCGACTCGATCGGCCGCAAACTCGAGTCGCTCGGCCTGCTGGGCGACTCGGCGACGCCGAGCGCCGGCGTCACCGGCGCAACGCCCGCTGTGAGGTAGGCCATGATCGAGACGCCGGGCCCCGAAGCCGACGAGATCGCCGCGCACCAGGCCGCGGCGACGCGCGTCGGCCTTGTCACGCGCCTCAGCGGACTTGCGCGCCGGCTGTTTTCGGCTCGCCTCGACAAGAGCGCCGGCCGCATCCGCTTCATCGCCCTGGCGATGGCGGTCGCCTATCTCGGCATTGGCGTCAAACTGGTCTCGCTCGGCGTCTCGCACGATCCGCCGCAGACCCTCAAGGTGGCGGCCGACCAGGCGGTCTCCGGCGCGCGACCCGACCTTCTCGACCGCAACGGCGAGATTCTGGCGACCGACGTCAAGACGATGTCGGTCTTCGCCGAGCCGCGCCGCATCATCGACAAGGACGAGGCGGTCGAGTTGATCACCGCCGTTCTGCCCGACGTCGACGCCAAGGAACTGCGCGAGCGGCTCAGCTCGAAGAAGGGCTTCGTCTGGGTCAAGCGCCAGGTCACCGCCAAGGAGCAGCAGGAAATCTTCCATCTCGGCCTGCCTGGAGTCGGCTTCCTGCCGGAGAACAAGCGCGTCTATCCCAATGGGCCGATCGGCGCCCATGTGATCGGTTTCGTCGATACCGACAACATCGGCATCGCCGGCATGGAGAAATATCTCGACCAGCAGAGCCTCACCGATCCGCATGTCCCGGGTTTCGTCCTCGATCCGGCGGCTCTGAAGCCGGTCCGACTGTCGCTCGACCTCAAGGCGACCCACGCCTTGCGCGACGAACTCGTCGCCGGCTTGGCGCGTTTCAGGGCCAAGGCGGCCGCCGGGGCGATCCTCGACGTCACCACCGGCGAGGTCATCGCATTGGAATCATTGCCGGATTTCGACCCTAACGATCCCGGCGACTTCATCAAGGACCCGACGCGGATCAACCGCCTCAACGTCGGCGTCTACGAGATGGGTTCGACCTTCAAGGCGCTGTCGCTGGCGATGGCGCTCGATTCGGGCAAGGTCACGCTCAATTCGCGCATCGACGCCCGCGACAGCCTGCGCTACGGACACTTCACCATCCACGATTTTCACGCCACCCATCGCGTTCTCACCGTGCCGGAAGTATTCACCCACTCCTCCAACATCGGCGCCGCGCGACTGGCGCTGATGGTGGGCGTCGAAGGCCACCAGGCGTTTCTGAGAAAGATGGGTCAGCTCGACCGACTGCGCACCGAGTTGCCGGAAAGCGCCGAGCCGCTGGTGCCCAAGCACTGGGGCGAGCTCAACACGATGACGATCGCCTTCGGCCAGGGGCTCAACGTCGCGCCTTTGCAGGCGATGATGGCGGTGGCGGCGCTGGTCAACGGCGGCAAAATGATGACGCCGACTTTCCTGCCGCGCAGCGAGACCGACGCGCTTGCCGCCAGCCATCCCGTCATCAGCCAGCGAACCTCCGAGTCGATGCGCTATCTGATGCGCTCCAACGCCACGCACGGTTCGGCCGGCTTCGCCAACGTTCCCGGCTATTACGTCGGCGGCAAGACCGGCACGGCCGACAAGATCGTCAACGGTCACTATTCGCAGGACAAGGTCTTCACCACCTTCATGGCTGTCGCGCCGGCCGACAAGCCGAAGTATCTTTACCTCGTGATGTACGACGAGCCGCAAGGCTTGCCGGAGGACGGCGGTTATCATACCGCGGCCCATAACGCCGGCCGCACCACCGGGAGGCTGATCACGCGGGTCGAACCACTCGAGGGCGTGCCGCCGGCTGACCATTTCCCCGATCAGCCGTTTCCGATCCTGGCGCGGTTGGGGCTGGGCGGCGACGCCGACCGGATAGGCAAAGAGTGAAGCGGCTCGACGAAATTCTCGACCTCGGTCCTGGCGAAGCCGGCGTGGCCGAGCGTCCGATCGGCGGGCTGACCGCCGACAGCCGCAAGGTGCGGCCGGGCGACGCCTTTTTCGCCCTCCCCGGGGCCAAGCTGGACGGTCTCGCCTTCGTCGCCGATGCGCTCGCCAAGGGCGCGGCGGTCGTTGTCGGCGAGCGCGCGCCGGCGGGCGGCGCGCCGTTCGTCAAGGTCGCCGACGCCCGCGCGGCGCTCGCCAAGGCGGCGGCGCGTTTCTATGCGCGCCAGCCCGATTGCATCGTCGCCGTCACCGGCACCAGCGGCAAGACTTCGGTCGCCGCTTTCACGCGGCAGATTTGGGCGGCGGCTGGGCGTGAGGCCGCTTCGCTCGGCACGCTCGGCGTCGTCTCGCGCCCGCTCGAAGTCTACGGTTCGCTGACGACGCCAGATACGATCGCGTTGCACCAGACGCTCGACAAGCTCGCCGGCGCCGGCGTCACCCATCTCGCGCTCGAAGCTTCCTCGCATGGCCTCGATCAGAAGCGGCTCGACGGCGTGCGACTCGCCGCCGGCGCCTTCACCAATCTGTCGCGCGACCACCTCGACTATCACGAGACGAAGGAAGCCTATCTCGACGCCAAGCTGCGCCTGTTCCGCGAACTGCTGCCCGACGGCGCGCCGGCGGTGATCGACGGCGACAGCGACGTCGCGCCACGCGTAATCGAAGCGGCGCGTGCGCGCGGGCTGTCGCTCCACGTGGTCGGGCGGCGTGGCGGGGCGCTGCGGCTGATCGACGCCGAGCGCGACGGCTTCTCGTCGCGCATCGTCGTCGAGCACTGCGGACGCACGCATCCGCTGAGGTTGCCGCTGCCGGGCGACTTCCAGGTTTCCAACGCTTTGGTCGCCGCCGGCCTGTGCCTGGCGACGGGAACCGATCCCGAGACGGTGTTCGCCGCGCTGGAGCGGCTCGAAGGCGCGCCGGGTCGGCTCGAGCGCGTCGGCGACAAAGATGGCGCGCCGGTCTTCGTCGACTACGCCCACAAGCCCGACGCGCTGGAGAAAGCGCTCGCGGCGCTGAGACCCTTCGTCGCAGGACGGCTCGCCGTCGTCTTCGGCTGCGGCGGTGAACGCGACGCCGGCAAGCGGCCGATGATGGGGGCGATTGCGACCCGCGCCGCCGATCTCGTCTATGTCACTGACGACAATCCACGTTCCGAGGATCCGGCGACGATCCGCGCCGCCATTCTCGCCGCTGCGCCGCGCGCGCGCGAAATCGCCGACCGCGGTGAGGCGATCCGCGCTGCGATCAAAGCGCTCAACCCGGGCGATGCTTTGTTGATTGCCGGAAAAGGCCACGAAACCGGCCAAATCCTCAGCGATCGGACCCTGCCGTTCTCGGACGCGGAAACCGCGCGGGCGGCGCTCGAGGGGGCGGAATGACCACGCTGTGGACTGCAGCCGAACTGGCGAGCGCGTTTGGAGCGCCGAGCGCGCCGCTCGCCGTGCCGGTCAGCGGCGTGTCGATCGACACCCGCACGCTTGCGTTGGGCGACCTGTTCTTCGCCATTAAGGGCGAAGCGAGCGACGGCCACGATTACGTCGCGCGCGCCTTCGAGGCGGGCGCCGCCGCAGCGGTCATCGCTCGCCCGCGCGGCGCTGGCCTCGCTGCGCACGAGCCGACGTTTGTCGTCGACGACACGCTGCGAGCGATGGAGCGGCTGGCGAAGGCGGCGCGAACCCGCGCAAGGGCGCGCGTGGTCGCCGTCACTGGCTCGGTCGGTAAGACCAGCGCCAAGGAGATGTTGAGGGTCGCGCTCGGTCGCTTCGGGCCAACCCATGCTTCCGCCGCCTCCTACAACAATCACTGGGGCGTGCCGCTTTCGCTTTCGCGCCTGCCGGCGAGCGCCGCCTTCGCGGTGATCGAGATCGGCATGAACCACGCCGGCGAGATCGCACCGCTCGTCGCGCTGGCGCGGCCGCATGTCGCGCTGGTGACGACGATCGCGCCGGTGCACATCGAGCATCTCGGCTCGATCGAAGGAATCGCCGACGCCAAAGCCGAGATCTACTCCGGGCTCGAGCCTGGCGGCGTCGCCGTGCTCAATCGCGACGCGCCGCAGTTCGAGCGGCTCGCCGCTGCGGCGCAGGGGCGCGCTGCGCGGGTCGTGACCTTCGGCGCCGACGCCGCTTGCGACGCGCAGCTCGTCGGGGTCTCGGCGGTCGACGGCGGCTCGTGCATTCGCGCGCGCGTCTTCGGTCAAGAACTCGAGTTTGTCCTCGGCGCGCCGGGACTGCATATGGCTCAGAATGCGCTCGGCGTGTTGCTTGCCTGCGAGGCGCTCGGCGCCGACGTCGCCGGCGCTGCTGCGGCGCTCGCCGGATTCGCGCCGCAGCAGGGGCGCGGCGCGCGCCTCACGCTGACGAGCGCCAGCGGCCCGTTCACCGTCATCGACGAGAGCTACAACGCCAATCCCGCCTCGATGCGCGCCGCGCTGGCGCTACTGGGCGCCGTCGAGCCCGCCGCCGCCGGTCGGCGCATCGCGGTGATCGGCGACATGCTCGAACTCGGTCCTGACGGCGCGACCATGCATGCGGCGCTCGCCCCGGAGCTTTCGCGCAACCGCGTCGATCTGTTGTTCGGCGCCGGCCCGCTGACCCGCGCACTTTACGACGCAGCGCCGCCGGCGATGCGCGCCGCGTGGGCCGAGCGATCGAACGACATTCTTCCCCGGCTCGCCGACGCTTTGCGCGGCGGCGACGTCGTCATGGTCAAGGGATCGAACGGCAGCCGCATGGGGCCGGTGGTGGCGGGATTGCGCGAACGATTCGCCTCCGCCAAACGCGACGTTAGGAAATCTCGATGCTGACCTGGCTAGCCGATCTCTCGCACGTCGCGGGCATTTTCAATCTCTTCCGCTATCTGACGTTCCGCACGCTCGGCGCGGCGACGACCGGGCTGCTGCTCGTCTTCTTCTTCGGTCCGATGATCATCTCGGCTCTGCGCTTGCGACAGGGCAGGGGTCAGCCGATCCGCACCGACGGGCCGGCTTCGCACCTTCTGACCAAGAAGGGCACGCCGACGATGGGCGGCCTGATGATCCTCTTCGGGCTGTTCGCCTCGTCGCTGCTGTGGGCGAGCCTCGAGAGCCCATATGTCTGGATCGTGCTGTTCGTCACCGCCGGTTTCGCGGCGATCGGCTTCTACGACGACTATCTCAAGGTGACCAAGCAGTCGCATCTCGGCTTCTCCGGGCGGGCGCGCCTGGCGGCCGAGTTCGCGATCGCTTTCGTCGCCTGTTACGGGCTGATGCGCGTCGGAGCGATCGGCGCGACCTCGCTGGCGCTGCCGTTCTACAACGGCTACGTCGTCGATCTCGGTTGGGGCTTCCTGCTGTTCGGCCCGTTCGTCATCGTCGCCTTCGGCAACGCGGTCAACCTCACCGACGGGCTCGACGGACTGGCGATCGTGCCGGTGATGATCGCCGCCGCGACGCTCGGGCTGATCGCCTATTTCGCCGGCAACGTGCTCTACTCGCGTTACTTGCTGCTCAATCACGTTCCCTACGCCGGCGACCTGATGGTGATCTGCGGCGCGCTGATCGGCGCCGGCGTCGGGTTCCTGTGGTTCAACGCGCCACCGGCTCAGATTTTCATGGGCGACACCGGCTCGCTTGCGCTCGGCGGTCTGCTCGGCGTGACCGCGGTGGCGATCAAGCACGAGTTCGTGCTGGCGATCATCGGCGGGCTGTTCGTCATCGAGGCGCTGTCGGTGGTGGTTCAGGTCGCATCGTTCAAGCTCACCGGCAAGCGCGTGTTCAAGATGGCGCCGATCCACCATCACTTCGAGCAGCTCGGCTGGTCGGAGCCGCAGATCGTCATGCGTTTCTGGATCATCGCTTTCGTGCTGGCGATGATCGGCCTGGCGACGCTGAAGCTGAGGTGACGATGACGCCGGTCGAGACTCTGCGCGGAAGGCGCGTCGCGCTGTTCGGCCTCGGCGGCTCGGGCCTGTCGACGGTGCGCGCGCTCGTTACTGGCGGCGCCGAGGTCGCGGCCTGGGACGACGACGTAAAGGCGCGTGAGCGCGGTATCGCAGAGGGTTTCGCGCCGGTCGATCTTTCCGCAATTGAGTGGCGCGGTTTTTCCGCGTTCGTTCTCGCGCCGGGCGTGCCGCTCACCCATCCCAAGCCGCATTGGACGGTCGCCAAGGCTGTGGCGGCCGGCGTCGCCGTCATCGGCGACATCGAGCTCTACGCGCGCGAGCGCGCGACGCGCGCGCCCGAGGCGCCGCTGGTCGCTATCACCGGCACCAACGGCAAGTCGACGACCACCGCCTTGATCGCCCACGTCCTTGGCCAGGCCGGGCGCGACGTCGCGATGGGCGGCAACATTGGCGTGCCGATCCTCGATCTACCGCCGCCCGCGCTGTCGCGCGTCCATGTCGTCGAATGCTCGACGTTCCAGATCGATCTCGCGCCGTCGCTCAGGCCGACGGTTGGCGCGCTGATCAACTTGACGCCTGATCATCTCGACCGGCACGGGACGATGGAGAACTACGCCGCGATCAAGGAGCGCCTGGTCGCGAGCTCCGACGTCGCGCTGGTCGGCGTCGACGACGACTATTGCCGCGCGATCGCCGAGCGGCTGCGCGCGGCGGGCCGGCGCGTCGTGACGATCTCGGCCGCGCCGTCGCCGCTCGCCGATGTCTGGGTCAAAGATCGTTTTGTCGTCGCGCGCGGCGCGCCCGAGCGCGTCGATCTCAGGCAAGCGCCGGCGCTGCGCGGCGCTCACAACGGTCAGAACGCCGCCTTCGCCTTCGCCGCGGCGCGCGCGCTGGGCGTGAGCGGGGCGGAGATCGCGCGCGCGATGGCGAGCTTCCCCGGCCTCGCCCATCGCATGGAACAGGTCGGCCGGCTCGGTCGCGCGGTGTTCGTCAACGACTCGAAAGCGACCAACGCCGACGCGGCGGAAAAGGCGCTGTTGAGCTTCAACGACATCTTCTGGATCCTCGGCGGCAAGGCCAAGGCCGGCGGCGTCGAGCCGCTGCGGCCGCTGTTCTCTCGCGTCGCCAAGGCCTATCTGATCGGCGCCGCGAGCGACGAATTCGCGCGCACGCTCGATGGCGCCGTCTCGTTCGAACGCTGCGGGACTCTGGAGAACGCGGTCGCCGCCGCGACGTGCGACGCGCTGGCGAGCGACGCGGCCGAACCGGTCGTGCTGCTATCGCCGGCCTGCGCGTCCTACGATCAATTCGCCAATTTCGAAGTGCGCGGCGATCGCTTCCGCGCGCTGGTCGCCGCGCGCATCGCCGCCGCGTCCGAGACGGGACAAAGGAGCGGAACATGATGTCGAGAGCCGAGCGCGGGCCCGTCGCCGACTGGTTTCGCACCGTCGATCCCTGGCTGCTGGGATCCTTCTTCGCCTTGATGGTGTTCGGATTGGTGATGGCGCTCGCCGCCAGCCCGGCGGTCGCCGAGCGGCTCAATCTCTCGACTTTCCATTTCGTCAACCGCCAGGCGGAGCTGCTCGCCCCTTCGGCCGCGGTGATGATCGGCGTCTCGTTCCTGACGCCGCGCGGCGTGCGCCGCACCGCCCTGATCGTCTTCGCCATCAGCCTGGCGTTGGTCGTGGCGGCGCTGATGTTCGGGGTCGAGGTCAAGGGTTCGCGGCGTTGGATCGCCGGCGTCCAGCCGTCGGAATTCGTCAAGCCGGCGTTCGTCGTGCTGTGCGCCTGGGCCTTCGCCGAAGGCGGTCGCGTCGGCGCGCCGACGCTGGTCGGCAAGCTGTTCGCGCTGGTGCTGCTGCCGGTGACCATCGTCCCGCTGATCCTCGAACCCGACTTCGGCCAGACCATGCTGATCTCAGTCGTCTGGGCGGCCCTGTTCTTCATGGCCGGGCTGCACTGGTTCTGGGTGTTCGGCTTGGGAGGCGCCGGCGTGGTCGGCGGCTTCGCCGCGTTCAAGCTGTCGCCGCATGTGCATGAACGCGTGTTGCGCTTCCTCGATCCCGACTCGGTCGGCGGAGTCGTCGACACGTTCCAGGTCGACACTGCGCTGCAGAGCATTCTCTCGGGCGGCTGGTTCGGCCGCGGGCCGGGGGAGGGCGTCTACAAGCGCATCCTACCTGACGCGCACACCGACTTCGTCTTCGCGGTCACCGGCGAGGAGTTTGGCATGATCGCCTGTCTGGCGCTGATCGCCTTCTTCTGCTTCATCGTCGTGCGCGGGCTGTGGTTGGCGCTGCGCAACGAGGATCCGTTCTGCCGCTTCGCCGCCGCCGGCTTGACGCTGATGTTCGGCGTGCAGAGCTGGATCAACATGGCGGTCAACCTGCGGGCGATCCCCGCCAAAGGCATGACGCTGCCGTTCATCTCCTACGGCGGTTCGTCGTTGCTGGCGCTCGGCCTTGGCATGGGCTTCCTCATCGCACTCACGCGCAAGCGGCCGCTCGCCGTTCTCGGCGCGCGGACGGCGGAGGCGGCGTGACCAAACCCCGACCGATCCTGCTCGCGGCCGGGGGCACCGGCGGCCACCTCTTTCCCGCCGTCGCGCTCGCCGCCGCGCTTCGCGAGCGCGGCGCGGCGGTCGAACTCGTCACCGACTCGCGCGCGCTCAAGTACGGCGGCGAAATTCCCGTCGACGCGATCCACAGCATTCCCGCCGCGACGACCACCGGCGCAGGGGCGCTCAACAAAGCGCGCGCGACCGCAGTGCTTGGCCTCGGCCTTCTGGCGGCTCTGGCGTTGCTGCCGCGGCTGAAGCCGCGCGCCGTCGTCGGCTTCGGCGGCTACCCGACGGTGCCGCCGCTGCTCGCTGCCTGGCTCCTCGGCGCGCCGAGCGTTCTGCACGAGCAGAACGCCGTCGTCGGCCGCGCCAATCGTTTTCTCGCCCCGCGCGTGTCGCGCGTCGCGAGGGGGTTTCCTGAGATCAAGGGACTCGGTTCGGCGCTCGCCGCCAAGACGCGTTACACCGGCAATCCGGTGCGCCCGGCGGTGATCGCCGCCGCGGCGACGCCTTATCCGGGCTTCGACGACGGCCGCCTTTGTGTGCTGGTCACCGGCGGCTCCCAGGGCGCGCGCGTGATGGCCGACGTCGTCCCGGCGGCGCTGGCGCTGCTCGGCGCCGAGGAGCGCGCGCGCCTCCGCTTGACGATGCAGGCGCGCGGCGAAGACAAAGGGCGCGTCGCCGCCGCCTGCGCCGCGCTGCTATTCCCGGTCGAGCTCGCCGACTTTTTCGCCGATCTGCCGGCGCGCATCGCCGGCGCGCATCTCGTCGTCGGCCGCTCCGGCGCTTCGACCGTGTCGGAGCTCGCCGTCATCGGCCGGCCTTCGATCCTGGTGCCGTTCCCGCATGCGCTCGATCAGGATCAGGCGGCAAACGCCGCGGTCCTCGCCGCCGCCGGCGCGGCGACGGTTGTGCCGCAAACCGAGTTCACGCCGCAGCGGCTCGCGGCGTTGCTGCGCGGCGCGCTCGCCGACCGGGCGGCGCTCACGAACGCCGCCGCCGCCGCACAGTCCGTCGGCGTCGCCAACGCCGCCGATCGTCTCGCCGACGTCGTGCTCGAGATCGCCCGACCGGCCTGAGCGCGCGTCGTCATCCGCCGTCAGGGATTGACCGCTTCGACGATCCAGATCGCGGCGCCGAGCGGCACGCTCCGCCCGCGCTGATACGGCGCCAGCGCGGCGCGGATCTCGTCGACGGCGGCGGCGCGCAACGCTTCGGGTTGGCCTTCGAGCGCGCGGCTGGCGGCGCCGATCTGCTGCATAGCGCCGAGCGCGGCCTCGAGCCCGTGGCCGGCGGCGACGTCGAGTTCAAGATCGACTGGCGTCAGCGCGATCTTCTCGAACCCGGCTGCCGCGAGAATGCGCCGCACCCGCGCTTCGTCGGCGAACGAGAACGGACCAGGGTCTTCCGGACCGACCTCTGGCAGGCGCGGCACGTGTTTACACGCGGCCTTCAGGGAGATCATCTGCCAGGGATTGCGCTTGGCCTCGCGCCAGCAGGCGAAGACGACGCGGCCGCCGCGCGCCAGCCCGTTGCGCAGGTTGGCGAAGCTGACGACCGGATCGGCGAAGAACATCACGCCGAAGCGTGAGAACAG
>JBEKVR010000165.1:0-10796 GCA_049513815.1 Roseiarcus sp.
GCCGAATCCACTCCCTCTCGATCCCGCCGGCGTCGTCATCAGGTGTCCACCAAATCGCAGGTGGACACCTAACCGACCCCAATCGCATCCCGAAAGGCGGCCGTCCGGTCACGCTTACTCTGGATCCCGAGAATTGAGACATCTTCATTCTCCTTGAGGTCATTCGATAGACCAAGGATATCCAACCCTCGGCCGCTGATCGCCCTCATAGGATCTTCACCATGTCGGTCACTCCAAGGCGCCTCGGCGCTCTCCGAAAGCTGTCGTTCGCTCAACAACCTGAGCGTCAGCGGTGAACGACCCAAAGGGAAATGGAGCGCGTGATCCGGCGCGTCTATCGGGCGGATCGTCGCCGACCTCTGGCACCGCATCAGCGTCGAATTGCCGCGGACGCGAGAATTCCAGCTTCAATTCAGCAATAACCAGTCGCAGCCGGGCCGGCGCGAAATCGTGTAGCGCCGAGGGATTCGGCGGTTCTGCGCTGGTCGCAGCGCGGCGACAGATCGCAGCAGGCCAAAATCCCTGCGAACCCACCCTCCTCTGTTGGAAAGCAGACGGCGCTTGCGCAATTCGAACCGCTGAAGCTATATCGATGAGTATATAATTAGGACTTTGCCGGGGTTCAGAATCGTGAGGCCGAATCATCAGGTTAGGCGCGAGGCCTTGACGGCCTTCGCTGGCCTCGGCGCGCAACCGCCGGTGTCCGGTCGTTGAAATTCCGACGCCAATAGGGGGGATATGAGATGGACTTCGACGACTTGATTGCGACCGTTGCTGGGCCGGATCCGTCAAAGGAGGCCACGCTCGAGCTGCTGAAGCGCTCACGGGAGCCGGCCCTGGCGCTGCGATTGTTCGCGGCCGCATCCAATCTGCGGGACGAGGCCCTGGGCAAGACTTTGTGGTGGTCGGCGGGCATTTCTTCGGTCCGGCCTTGCCACATCGAGCCGCTATGCGGCTACTGCGCCGATTTCACGGCCAAATCTTTTCCCGTCGAGGAACTAGCGGCTTCTGTGAAGGCCATCGAAGCGCTGGGCCTTCGCCATCTCCATCTCTCCGGCGGCTCGGACCTCAACGGCAGCGACAACGAGATGGCGGAGATCATCAACGTCATCCGGGACGCGTCGAAGATCGAGATCGAAGTCAATCTCGGGCCGTCTTTCAGTCGCGACGGCGTGCGCCGGTTCAAGCAGCTTGGCGTGTCGAGCGTCACCAGCTCGCTGGAGACATTCAATCCCGACATTTTCGCTCGCGCCAAACCCGGCGATAGCCTTGCGGCGCGCAAGAACTTGATCGAGGTGTGCGAGCAAGAGAGTGTATCGGTGCGGAGCATGATCCTCGTCGGGCTGGGCGAATCGGAAGCGGACCGGATCGATCACCTCTTCTGGCTCAAACAGTTTTCGCAAGTTTATCAATTGCGGTTCTCGCGTTTCATGCCCCACCCCGGAACTGCGTGGGAGGATCATCCCCGCTGTTCCCCCTGGGAGGTCGCGCGTCTGGTCGCTGTGGCTCGGTTGCTGATGCCAGAAGTCGATCTTGGCTTAGCGGCCGGCAATAGCTCCGACGACATTCCGCTGTGGTACGCCGCAGGCGGCGGCAACCAGGTGCTCGGCGCCTCGATCTCGATGCGGAAGGGCAGGGTCAAGGGACACCCGGGTGAAACGGTCATCGAAGTGACGGATCGCGTCTCCTTGGTCAGCCGGATGGCGCATATCGAGCGGATCGTCGCTGGTCTCGGCCGCCGCATCAGCGTCGAATTGCCGCGGGCGCGCGGACACTAGCCTTAACCAAGCAATAACCAGTCGCGGCCGGGCCGGCGCGAAATCGCGCTGCGCCGGGGAATCCGGCGGTTCTGGGAAGGTCGCGTCGCGGCGACCGACCGCAGACGGCCAACCTCCCGCCGAACCCACCCTTCCTCGTTGGTTAGCAGACGGCGCTTGCGCAATCGCATTCACGGTAGCTATATCGTTTCGTATATAATTAGAACTTGGGGGGATCAGAATCGTGTGGCAATATCAGCACGCTAGGCGGGAAGCCGTCGCGGCGTTCGCCGTCCTTTGCGCCCAACCGCTATTGGCGAGTTGTGGCGCCGCCATCGCGCAGGAGGTCAACAACCTGCCACCCGTCAACGTCGTCGCTCCTGGCAATCAGCAGACCCCCTCCCAAGGGCCGAAGCCGGGCGATCCGCTCATCAATCCGGCCGCATCGACGAACCCGAACCAGACCAGCACGGTGACCGGCGAGGGCGTTCAAATCCTCGGCGGGCCCGCGCAAGCGAGCACATACAAGCCGCTCGATCTCATGCCGAGCGTGATCGAAGATTCCGCCGATCCCTACGGCTTGTCGTTCAATCGCAGCATCACCGTTCGTGGCGTTTCCGACTTCTTCATGTCGCGCACGGTCGACGGTCTGCCGATCGGCGGCATCGTCGGCGGCGCGGATTTCATCGATTTGAGCAACATCGGCTCGGAAACGCTCTATCGGGGAAGCCTCGAGTCGAACCAGGGGCTGGGCTTCTCCAACGCGGCCGGGGTGCTCGATCTTCACGTCCTACCGCCAGCCGCCAAGTTCGGCGGAACGCTCACCGAAGGTTTCGGCTCGGACGGCATGTGGCACACGGGCGGGCGCATCGATTCGGGCCTGCTCCCCACCGGGACGTCGTTCTTCATCTCCGGCTCGGTCACCGACGCAGATAAATGGAAGGGCTACGGCGACGCGTCGCGCGAGAACCTTATGGTCGGCGTCACGCAGACCTTCGGCAGCCAACTCGATGCGTCGGTCTATTACGCTCACAACAATCAGAAGGCGAACAATTATCTAGGACTGAGCTACGCGCAGGCGCAGAATCTCAGTGCAAATTATTGGCTCGACTACGGGAGATCGCCAACAAATTACAACTCCGCTAATTATTATGGATTCAATGCAACGCATTACACAGATAACGTCGTTTGGGGGGAAATCAATTATCACATTACCCCCGATCAGACGCTTACCTTCAAACCATACTATTGGGCGAACGACGGATACCAACTTTCAGGAACGGCGGGCGCTGGCGCAAAGAAACCCGGCACAGTTTCTCTCTGGCCTATCGACAACAATAATCTCGGCGCCATCGCCGAATACAAGATTCATTTCGGCTGGAACGGCGATCTGCTCCTCGGCTTCTGGGCTCAGCAAACCAAGCCCGAGCCTCCGCCGCTGGGCAAGACGGCGTTCACGGTGACAAACACGGGCGCCCTGGCGTGGAAGGGGTGGTCGGTCTTGGCCAAAACGGACGATCACGAGTTCTACAGCCCGTACACCCAGTACACGCAGACGGTCGGAGCGACGACCTTCACCGGCGGCCTCAGACTGCACGTGGAGGGGACGCCTTGGATGCAGTATTACAACACGGCCGGATTGCCGGACGTCTCCTACGCTGACATCTGGTCGTATAATCCCACCGCGGATACGCATGCCTATGCGCCAAGCCGCACGTTCTATGAATGGCTGCCCAATATCGGCGTGCGCCAGCAACTCAACAACGACTGGAGCGCCAGCGTCGCCTACAGTCGAAAAGTGGCACGCCCGGACTGGGGGCCGGAGGCGTCGCAGTTCACGAGCAACGAGGCGGCATTCCTGAAATATGGGATGAACCTTCAGAGCTTGATGAACATGTTGCAGCCGGAAACCGTCGACGAAGTCGACGCCAGCGTGCGCTATCAAAGTGGCGGCCTCACCATCGAACCTATGCTTTTCGGCTTCAAGACGCACAACAAGGAAGTGCTCGTCTTCGATCCAAACGTTGGTCAAAGCTACTACCAAAGCAACGCGGCAACGACCGGCGCCGGGGCGGAACTCGAGGCAAGCTGGATTGTGAATCCGCAGTGGACCCTGGTCGGCAGCTTAACCGCCCAATCGGAGCGCTACGACGCCAATATCGCGACCGGCACCGGCACTGTCATGAATATCAAGGGGAAGATGGTTCCCTACACGCCGGAATACGCGGCCAAACTGGCCGCGACCTACACCAACGACGGCTTCTCGATCACGCCCGTCGTCCGCTTCATTGGAACGCGCTACGGTCTCGCCGACAACTCTCAATCGGTCAGCCCTTACGCCGTCGCCGACGTGACGGCGTCGTATGAATTCGGCACCAAGCTCGGTTTGACGCCGATCACTTTCAACTGCGGCGTCATGAACCTATTTAATGCCGAATATATCGGCGCGATCTCGGTCAACGAGGACAATCTGAGCAGCACGTCGTACTACGTGGCGCCGCCACGCACCTTGTTCGCCGGCCTCACGGCGAAGTTCTGAATGCGACAATCGATCAAACGCAAGGGTGGCGGCTCGATGAACAGAGTTCTCACCCTCGCGCTTTTCGCGCTTCTCTCCGTCGCGGTGTCGGCGGGCGAGGTGAGCGCGCGGACGGTTTCCGACATGGCCGGTCGGAAGATCGAGTTGCCCGACAGGGTCACGCGCATCGTCACGCTAGGCGCGACGCCGGTGGTGAACGGATTTCTTTTCGCTTTCGGGGCGCAAGACGAAATCGTAAACGGCCTGCCGCCGCAACTGGCGCACAAATTTCAATATGTTTTCGCGCCCCAGCTCGCCGGCAAGCCGCTCGTGCAGGGCATGGAGGGCGGCTTCAGCATCGAGGCGATCATCGCCTTGAGGCCTGATGTCGTTTTGACCATGGACCTAACCGCCGCGCTGGCGCTCGAACGCATGGGCGTGCCGGCGCTTTATCTGCGGTGGGCCGCGCCGACGGACATCGAGCCCTTGATGCAAACGTTGGGAGACGTCCTGGCGGCGCCCGACGCCGCGAAGGAATATGCGGCCTATTTCGATGCGGTGCGCGAACGCATTCGGCAGAGGCTCGCGCAGACGGCGCCGACCGCTCGCCCGCGCACGCTCTATGTGAATTTGCAGCGACTGACCCAGCCCCATCTCATCGCCGAATGGTGGATCGATCAGGCGGGAGGACGCAGCGTTACCGACAATGGCCGCTCGGCGGAAAGCTTCACCTTCTCGCTGGAGCAAATGCTCGCCTGGGATCCGCAAATCCTGATCGTCGCCAATCGGCGCGAACTGGCGATGGCGCTCAACGATCCGCGTCTGCAAGGCCTTTCCTGCGTGCGCGACAAACGCATTTATGTCGCGCCGGTCGGCGCGCATCTCTGGGCCAACCGCACGGTGGAAGAGCCGTTGACACTTCTCTGGGCGGCCTCCATCATCCATCCGGAACTTTTCACTTCGACGGAAGTGAAAGACGAAATGAAGACGTTCTACGCGCGTTTCTTCAAAGTCGCGCTGTCTCCCGAGCAAATTGATGAGATCCTTGCGGACGTTCCCTGACAGCGGATGGCCTCTCGCTGCGGTCGTCCTGCTGACGATCGCCCTCCTGGCCTTTGGTTCGCTGATGCTCGGCCGCTACCCGCTGACGCCGCGCATGGTCCTCGACGCCCTGACGGGCGGCTGGCGCGGCGTCCAAAGTCAGGGCGGCGACACGGCGTGGACGATCGTCTTGATGGTCCGCTTGCCGCGCGTCGCCGCCGCCCTGCTAGTCGGAGGCGCGCTGTCGACCGCTGGCTTGGCCTACCAGAACCTCTTTCGCAATCCGATGGCGTCACCGTCGCTGCTGGGCGTTTCGGCGGGCGCCGGTTTCGGCGCGTCGTTGGCGATCATGGCCGGTCAGTCGCCCCTCGTTGTCGAGGCGGCGGCGTTCGCGTTCGGCCTTGCCAGCGTCGGCGTCGCCATTCTCGTCAACCGCGCCGACGGCACGCGTTCGATCGTCACGTTGGTTCTGTGTGGCATGGTCATGTCCGCGCTGTTTGAGGCTTTCATTTCTCTGCTCAAATACGTGGCCGATCCGACCGAAGCGCTGGCGTCGATCACGTTCTGGCTGATGGGCGGCCTCGGCAAAGCCAACGGGCTCGACGTGGCGTTCCTGGCCGCCCCCGTGCTCGTCGGCGGCGCAATCCTGCTCATGTCGAGTTGGCGGATCAGCGTCCTGGCGCTTGGCGAAATGGAAGCGGCCGCGCTCGGCGTCGATGTCGCCGCGACGCGGGCGATCGTGATCATCTGCGCGACGGCGATGAGTGCGGCGGCGGTCAGCGTCGCAGGCATCGTTGGTTGGGTCGGACTGCTCATTCCGCATATGGCGCGACTGGCCTTCGGACTCGACCCGTTCCGCTTGACGATCGCGACGGCTGCGCTCGGCGGCGCGTTTCTGCTCTGCATGGACGACGTCGCCCGCACAATCGCTCCGGTCGAAGTGCCGCTCGGCGTCTTGACTGCGATCGTCGGAGCGCCCTTTTTTCTCGTGCTGCTATTGAAGAGTCGCAAACGGGGATGGGCATGAAGGCCGTTGAAATCATCGGTCTCTCGTTTCACCGGACTCGACAAGCCCCGCCCACTCTCGACGGCGTCGGCCTCGATCTCGCCGAGGGCGAGACGATTTGCATTATCGGTCCTAACGGCGCCGGCAAGTCCACGCTTGTCATGTGCGTCCTGGGGCTGCTTCGCCACTCTGGTGGACGCGTCGCGATCGCCGGCGACGACATCGGCGCGCTATCGCGCTTGGAGATGGCGCGGCGCGCCGCTTACGTGCCGCAGGGCACGCAATCGACGTTTGCGTTTAGCGTGCGCGATATCGCGCTTATGGGCCGCACAGCCCATTTCGGCTCGATGAGCGCGCCGTCGTCGAGAGATCGCCGCATCGCCGACGAAGCGTTGGAACGAACGGGCATTGCGCATCTGCGAGAACGCAGGTTTGCCGAACTCTCCGGCGGCGAGCGCCAGCTCGTTCTTATTGCGCGCGCTTTGGCGCAAGACACGCCGCTGATCGTCATGGACGAGCCGACATCGGGCCTCGACCTCGGCAATCAGCGGCGCGTTCTAGCAATGATCCGCGAGCTTGGGTCGGCTCGCAAGAGCGTGCTGATGACGACGCATGCGCCCGATCAGGCGCTTAATTTGAACTGCGCGGTGGGGCTTCTGCGTGCGGGCCGTCTCATCGCCAGTGGTCCGGCCGCAGAGATCTGTGACAAGCGGACGATGGAGGCGCTCTACGGCGCCCCGTTGACCCGTTTGACCAATGCCGAAAGAGCGGGGCTCGCCGCCTACGTGCCGCTTTTGTAGCAGGCTGAATCTTCGGCCTGCGGGGACAAAAGCGTTTGCGGCGGCGACTGGCCTCTGTCGCAATTCGGGTCAATTCGACAAGCGGAAGTTGATGGCGATCTGCCCGTGGAAAGCGCCGTCGGGCGGCGGCGGCGGATTGGAGGTCGCCATCATTTGATCGGCCGCGGCGTCGAGCGCGCCGTAACCCGAGGATCGCGTGATCGCGTGCGAGACGATTGCCCCTGTAGCGCCGATGGTGAAGACCATGGCGACCGAACCTTCCGCGCCGGCCGCACGCGCGCTGGCAGGATAGAGCTTGTGGCGGTTGATTTCGGCCGAGACCAACGCCGCATAGCCGCTCCTCGAAACGCTCGGCGCGTCGCCCGAGCCGCTTTCCACCCCGGCGCGGCGCGCCGGAGCGCCGAGCTGGGCGCGCTCGCCGAGGTTGCGCGCATGCGCCTCCGCCTTGGCGCGCTGCACCGCGAGCATGGCGGCGCGGCTGACTGGGATCGGCCGCACGACCTTCTGCTCCTGCACCTTCGGCGCAGGCTGCACCGGCGCAGGGTCGGGCTTCTTCTCCTCGATAAGTCTTTCCGGCTGTGGACGCTCAATCGCCACCGGCGGGGCATCGGGGCTTTCGATCTTGGGCGGCGGCAGTGCGACGTCGGGAACGGGCGCCGCCTGCGCGACCTCTTTCACCGGTTCGTCGGCCTCGGGATGGTCGCTTGTTTGCGGATCGGGGGCGGCCAGAACGGGGGGAGCGGTGGCGACGACAGAGGCGGCGTCTAGGGTCGGAGCCTCGCTGGTCTCGGTGACGGTCTCGCCCTCCGGAACGATGTCCACTGTGATCGCGGAGAGCGGGGTGATCTTGTCGTCGGCGCTCCTGGCGAAGCCGCCTAACACCGCGATATGGGCGGTGATCGCCAGAGCGCCGACGAAGGGACGCAGCCAGGCTGGACGCAACCGGTCGCACGGCGCTTTGCCACCCTCGATTCGTTCTGGGGCGGCAGGCGCGCTCATGGCGGGGTGACGGCGGGCGCCGGCGCAGGCGGAATCGGCGCGGACGGCGCGGCCTCCGCTGGCGTGGTCGACTCCGACTGCGGTTTGTCGCGCGCGTCGGCGACCATAGCGATATGGGTGAGGCCGTTGGCGGCGAGCAGGTCCATCACGGCGATCACATCGCCATAAGGCGCCAGCTTGTCGCCGCGCAGGCGCAGGACGCGGGCGTTATCGTCGCCGAGCTTGGCGCGGATCGCCTCAATCAACGCGTCCTTGGTGATTTCGTCGTTGCCCAGCAACAGCCGGCCGTCCTTGGCCACCGTGATGACCACGGGGTCTTGTAGCTTCAGCGGCTGCGCCTGTTTGGCCTGCGGCAGATCGACCTTGAGGCCGGCGGCGAGCATCGGCGCAGTGATCATAAACACGATCAGCAGCACCAGCATCACGTCGACCAGCGGCGTCACGTTGATTTCGGCGAGCGGCTTGTAAAGCGCGCCGGCGCCTTTGCCGGAAAGAGAGGCCGCCATCACGCGACCTCCTTGACCAACTTCACCTGCGGCGCGGCGACGATTTCGACGGCCCGCTCGTCAATGCGCTGGCCGAGTTTCTGTCCAGCGCGCGCCAGCGCGGCGCCGAGGCGGTTGTAGGCGACGACGGCGGGAATCGCTGCGGCGAGCCCCCAGGCAGTCGCAGCGAGCGCCTCGGCGATGCCGGGCGCGACCACGGCGAGGCTGGTGTCCTTGGCCTCGGCGATATTGGCGAAGCTGGTCATGATGCCGTAGACCGTGCCGAACAGGCCGATGAACGGCGCGACCGAGGCGATGACGGCGAGATTGGGCAACCCGCCCTCTGCCCGCGCAAGTATGTTTTGCGCCCGGCGGCTCATCGCTTCGACAATGCGGGTTCTCAGTTCACCGGGGCCTTCGCGAGCGATGACAAGTCTGGCCGCCTCATGCCCGGCGGCGATCACCGGCGCAATCAGCTTGGATTGCCCGCCTGCGGCGTCCCTCCTGATCGCCAGTCTCAGCTGGGCGATCGCGTATAGGCCTTCCGCGATCAGGATCCAGGTCCACACCGAGGCGAAAAACAGCACCGCCATGACCAGTTTGGCGGTCGAACCGGCGTGGACGAACGAACTCGGCAACAGTCCGACGAAGTCGTTCAGACCGCTCGCGGCGATGAGATTGTCCACCGAAGATGCCCCTATCGACGTCGACCCTTGTAATGTATCTCATGGTATATAGGATTGGGCGAAATGGCGAGCCAAGCGCCAATCGTCGCAGGTCTTGCGATAGGGCGAAGGGAAGCGCCATCGTGCCGGGTGTCCGATTCGGTGCAGGACAGAGGAAGCGATGAATCCGGAAGCGGCGAAGTTGAGCATCGTCATCGAGTTTCCCAATGGCGCGCGCCTGTCGCCAGAGGACATCGCGATGATCGACGCGGTCAGAAAGGAGCGCTCGATCTTGGGCGCCAGCCGCGTCACCGGCGTCTCCTATCGCAAATGTTGGCTGATGATCGACGCACTGAACCGAGCGTTTGAGTCGCCGGTGTTCGCCACATTTCCGGGGCGGCGCGGCGGGGGCGCCGAACTGACCCCCTTCGGTGAGCGGTTGGTTGCGCTTTCCCGATCAGTCGAGCGCCGCGCCAGCGCGGCGGCCAAGAACGCGATGGCCGAACTAACCGCCGCGCTCAACCCGCGCTATGAACCGCGGGCCAGCAGCGGGGCTTCGGCGCCGGCGCGCGACGAACCGCATCAGGGCCAATCGCGACAGCCTTGATCATCGCCCAGGCGCGCAGGCCCGGCTCAAGCGCTAGGCGTTCGACCGATTCGAGCGTGACCAGCGCAAACAGTGTGACCGAGCCGAGATCGAAGGTCACGCGCACGTAGGGCAAGCTTAGAGGTTCGACGGCGACGATCGTTCCCGGCAGCCGATTCTGGATCGACACGTCCATCGGTCGCGACAAGGCTATAGACACGTCGCGCGCATCGATGGTCACCAACATGCTGGCGCCGATGGCGGCGTCGACCAGCGGCGCGCGCAATTCGCCATCGCCGAAGAACAGAGTCGATTGGCCGTACGCGTGATCGTGCCGCAACACACGCGCCGGCAGGATCGCTGATAAAGGTTTCTCGTCCGCGGCCTCACGACCGACGAGAACGCGCGTTGTTTCCGATTTACGCATTGGTCGCACCGTCGTTACGTTTGGCGCAGCAATTGTGAATCGGCGCCGTAGGTCGACCCGGCCGTACTCAGACGCAGCAACACCCACACGCTCCGGTCGGCGTTCGGACCACGCGCCAATTCACACGACCGCTTCGTTACCGTACTTGGTCGCCCGCTTCTGTCGGCTGGCCGACAGGGGCGGGCGGGCGGACCAACTGACTGTTAATCGGCGAGGGGTCGCGTTGCCGATTGGCATCGTAAGTCTCTGATCAAGCAATCATAAGGGGCCACAAGGCGCCGCCGATTCACGACCAGCCAACTGATTTTTGATCCTTTGGCCGGCCCCATACTCGGTGGAATGCTCTTGGTTTGCACGCAATCCGTTCACTCGAGCATCTTCTTCAGCCGCTCGATGTCGGCGATCACGATCGCCGAGGCGTCGAGACGGCGGATGGCGCGATCGCGGATCAGCTCGGCGATGATCGTCGACACCGATTGGCGGGTCGCGCCGATATTCATCGCAAATTCCTC
>JBEKVR010000166.1:0-10696 GCA_049513815.1 Roseiarcus sp.
CGAGGATGACGAGATGGCCGCCCTCAAAATCCGTCCCCACGACTTCCACAGTGAATGGAACTATACGATCTCGCCACGCACCTTAAATTGACGCGATAATTCCCGAACGCGCCCTAAGGGCGTTCGGCACCCACTGCCAACGACCGCCGTTGCTGAACTTCGAAATCGCCTCTTGCACGCCCTGCGGATAGTCCCGGTTGAACCGCGTCGCCGCGCTGTTGTAGCCCCCGCCGACGTCGATCGTGCCGTAAACGGTGACGCCGTAGGCCGACAGCGGGCAGTCGGCGGCGGTTGAATCGAGCCAAGTATAGAAGCTCGCGTAGCAATTCGGCTTCTCGGCGGCTGGCTGGCGGCGTCTTCTTGGTCGGGATGTCGGCGGCCTAAGCGGCGCCGGCCAAGGCGAGGCCCGCCGCCGAAGCCAGCAGGATCTTGTGCAACATGTTCATCGCGCGCCCCCAGACGCAGCCGGCGGGTCTGACCCTCCAACATCGTTCTAGTGGCAGTATTGGCTATATATCAAAGTTACATATCGTCGCACTGCGCGGCCCGATAGCGTCGCGCCGAGACCGGCCCCGATCTTGCGGCGGCTTCACTCCGCGATCAGGATCACCTGATTGGCGTCGAAGGTGGCGGCGGCCTGGCCGCCTTCTCGAAGTTGGAGCGCCTCGACGTCGACGCGCGGCGCCACCGCGATCAGTTGCTTCGAGCGGCCGATATCAAGACGCACTTCGCTGTTGCGCTCGGCGTCGACGCGTCGGGTCACGGTGCCAACGAACCAATTGCGCGCCGGTTTGGGGGCAGGGGACGGCGCCACGATTCGAATCGACGGCGCTTTCACTACCGCCAGAACCTTTCGGCCGGGCGAGAGATCGAGATCGGCGGCGGCGTCGTTGGTGACGGTCGTCAGC
Organism: Roseiarcus sp.; assembly: GCA_049513815.1. Classification (GTDB taxonomy): domain Bacteria; phylum Pseudomonadota; class Alphaproteobacteria; order Rhizobiales; family Beijerinckiaceae; genus Roseiarcus. The sequence continues at coordinate 909 of JBEKVR010000166.1, forward strand.
ATCACGTGCTCGTCCGACATCCGCAACAGAACTTCGACGTCGACGGCCCATTTCCTGACCTGCGTCACCTCTGTCCAGAAGACGTTTCGCGCCGAGATGCGGGCGCCCAGCGCCCACAGCAGAGATTCCTCGTCGCCGGCGAGGCCTTCCTCAGCGATCAGGTTGGAGATTCGGGCCAGACGGTCTTCGAGCTTGCGGAACGTGGCGATCAGCCGTCGGCCCGCCTCGGTCACTTCCGCCCCGCTGCTCGCCGCGCCGCCGGCCTTGGTGACGAAGGCGGGGGTTGGCAGCAGATTGTTGACCGCGGCGACCGATTCCCACGCCGTCTTGTAGCTGAAGCCAGTCGCCTTTGCGGCTTTGGAGATGCTGCCGTGTTCGATCACGGCTTCGAGCAGTTTAATGCGTTCGCGCCCGATCAGGAATCGGCCGTGGCTGCGCAAGGCCAGGACGGCGTCAATTCGATCTCTCGACATCGGCGTGAGCCCGTTTCCTTCGCCCGGCGCAACTCAGCCGACATCCGCCGAACGACGGTCCATGCGCTCGGATGTCTACGCCGCCGTCCCGCGCTCGCCAAGGCGGATCGCGGGCTTGCGCGCCGGCGGCGGCTCGGGCCGCGCGGCTCAGCGAAGCCGTGACGGACGACCGCGCAAATCGCGGACGCGCTCGATTGGAAATCGCTCGGCGAGGCCCCATTGGGAGAGCGCCGCCGCGCATGAGCGCGCGCGGTCCATCGTCACTGAACGCAAACCGACGACCGCAGGTAAGAGCGCGCCTCCGTGCGCGGCCCAAACTGTCCGCACGACGATCAGAGCCAAGGCTAAATGTTTGATTTTAATGGTGCCCAGGGGCGGAATTGAACCACCGACACTGCGATTTTCAGTCGCATGCTCTACCAACTGAGCTACCTGGGCGCCGGAGCGCCTCGGCGCTGCGGACGGCGGTTTATAGGTAGGCGGCGCCGGCTTGGCAAGCGCCTCCCGCCGCCTGGCGCCAGCGATTCCCACCGCCCAGGGGGCGCGGGCGCCGATGGACAACCCGGGCGGCGCGTGGAACCATTCGACGGCGACATCGCCGTCGCCCGGAGGCCTTCATGATCCGCGCCGTCGCCTGTTTCGCCGCGCTCGCCGTTGCGGCGTCCGCCTTGGTCGCTCCCGCCGCCCTGGCCGAGCCGATGCCCAAACATGTCGGCGACTGCGCCAAGACCAAAGTCTCGCGGATCGAGACGCGGCTGGTCGACGGCGACGGCAAGCCGATCGCCGATTCGGGCAGCGCGATCGATTTCGTCAACGGCGGCTACCAAGTTTCCTACGATCAGGTCGCGGCGATCGACGCTTCGCGGCCGGGCGACCCGGCGGAGATCTGCCTGGTTTCGGTTCTCAAGGGCTGCCCGAAGGGCGACCATCGCGGCAAGATCTACAAGACCACGAATCTGCGCAGTCACGGCCAATGGACCTTGCCTGACGCCGAGCATTCCTGCGGCGGCGCGTAACCGACTAGGCGGCCGCAAATGGCGAACGAGCGAGCGCAGCGGGTCTCGATCGCGAACGATCCGCGCGCGCGCGCGTTCCTCTATCAGAGCCTGCTCGCCGCGGCGCTGGTCGGCCTCGCCTATCTCGCCTGGAGCAACGCCGTCGCCAACATGCAGGCGCGCGGCGTGCCGATGGGTTTCGGCTTCTGGGACGAGACCGCCGGCTTCGACGTCAATCAGGCGCTCATTCCCTATTCGGCGCTGTCGACCTACGGCCGCGCGTTCTGGGTCGGCCTGCTCAACACCCTGCTGGTCGGCGCGGTCAGCATCGTCCTGGCGACGCCGCTCGGCTTCGCCGTCGGCCTCGCGCGGCTCGCGCCCAATTGGCTGCTGTCGCGGATCGCGCTGGTCTATGTCGAGCTGACGCGCAACACGCCGCTGCTGCTGCAACTCTTCTTCTGGTACAACGCGGTGCTGAAGACGCTGCCGTCGCCGCGCCAATCGGTGAGCGTCGGCAACCTCTTCTTCCTCAACAATCGCGGTCTCTATTTGCCGCGCCCGATCTTTTCCGACGGCGCCTGGCTGGTCGGCGCGGCGCTGGCGCTCGCCGCCGGGCTAACGGTGGCGCTGGCGTTTGCGGCGCGGCGGCGACAGGCGGCGACGGGCGAGCGGTCGCAGGACCTGTGGACCGCGCTGACGCTGATCGTCGGCCTGCCGACCGTCGCCTATTTCGCCGCCGGCCGGCCGATCGGCCTCGAAGTCGCGCAGCTCTCCGGCTTCAACCTGCATGGCGGGACCGAGATCCACCCCGAATTCGCCGCGCTGGTGTTTGGGCTCGTCACCTACACCGCCGGCTTCATCGCCGAGATCGTGCGCGCCGGCGTCTTGGCGGTGCCGCGCGGCCAGAGCGAGGCGGCGGCGGCGCTTGGGTTGCATCGGCCGTTGTCGCTGCGGCTGGTCGTCGTGCCGCAGGCGCTGAGGCTGATTACGCCGCCGCTGACTTCGCAATATCTCAACATCGTCAAGAACTCGTCGCTCGCCGTGTTCGTCGGCTACCCCGACCTGGTGCTCGTCTTCGCCGGCACGGTGCTCAACCAGACCCACGCGGCGATGCAGGTGATGGCGGTGACGATGGCCGTCTATCTGGCGATCTCGCTGGTCGTGTCCTTCGCACTCAATCTGTTCGACGCGCGCAACGCGTTGAAGGAGCGCTAGCATGGCCGTCGTCGCCTATGTGCGCGATGCGCCCGGGCCGATCCTGCCGCCGCCGCTCGCCCGGCGCGGCGCGATCGGTTGGCTGCGCGCCAATCTGTTCTCGTCATGGTCGTCGACCGCGGTCACGCTTCTGCTCGCCGCGTTCTGCCTGTGGACGCTGCCCGACCTGATCGCCTGGGCGACGACCCGCGCGGTGTGGCGCGCGCCTGACGGCGCGCTCTGCCGCGCCCACCAGGACGGCGCCTGCTGGGCCTTCGTCGCCGCCAAGCTCGACTATTTCCGTTACGGCTCATTTCCGCCGACCGAACGGTGGCGAGTCGACGTCGTCGAGGGCGTCGGCGCCGTGCTGATCGTCTGGCTGCTGTGGCCGCGCGCGCCGCGTCGCGGCTTCGGCGCGCTTCTGTTCTTCGTCGTCTATCCCATTGTCGGCTTCGTGCTGCTGCGCGGCGCTCCGAGCCTCCGCCTGCCGCTGGTCGACACGCAACTATGGGGCGGGATTTTCGTCTCGCTGCTGACCGCGCTGGTCGGCATCGTCTTCTCGCTGCCGCTCGGCGTCATGCTGGCGCTCGGGCGCCGCTCGCGCTTGCCGATCGTCAAGGCGGCCAGCGTCGTCTTCATCGAAGGCGTGCGCGGCGTGCCGTTCATCGCCGTGCTCTACATGGCCGAGAACATGCTGCCGCTGTTCCTGCCGCCGGGCTGGAGCCCCGATCGATTCATCCCGCCGCTGGTCGGCGCCGTGCTGTTCGCCGCCGCCTATCTCGCCGAAGAAGTGCGCGGCGGCCTGCAGACGCTGCCGCGCGGCCAGTACGAAGGCGCGATGGCGCTCGGCCTCGGCTATTGGCGGCTGACGGGCCTCGTTATCCTGCCGCAGGCGCTGACGCTGGTGATACCGGGCCTCGTCAACAACTTCATCGGCCTGTTCAAGGATACGACGCTGATCTCCAGCGTCGGCATGGTCGATTTTCTCGCCGCGATCGACAACGGCCTGAAAGACGCGGCATGGAGCGGTCCGACCCTGCTGGCGACCGGCTACGGCTTCGCGGCGTTGTTCTATTTCGTCTTCTGCTATGCGATGTCGCGTTATTCGGCGGCGATCGAGCGGCGGCTGGCGCTGGGGCGGCGACAGTAGGGTTTGTCGGCGTGAGCCGAAGAAAGAGTCCGATGGCGAGCGAACCGATCATCGAATTCGTCGACGTGCACAAATGGTACGGCGCGTTCCATGTGCTGCGCGCGATCAACCTGACCGTCGGCCGTGGCGAGCGCATCGTTGTCTGCGGCCCCTCCGGTTCGGGCAAGTCGACGCTGATCCGCTGCGTCAACCGGCTCGAGGAGCATCAGCGCGGCGTCATCCGCGTCGACGGCGTCGAGCTCACCCGCGATTTGCGCAGCGTCGACGAAGTGCGGCGCGAAGTCGGCATGGTGTTCCAGTCGTTCAATCTCTTCCCGCATCTCACCGTGCTCGAGAACTGCGCGCTGGCGCCGATCTGGGTGCGCAAGACGCCGAAGCGCGAGGCGGAAGAGCTGGCGATGAAATTCCTCGCGCGGGTCAAGATCCCCGAACAGGCGCTGAAATATCCCGGTCAGCTTTCCGGCGGCCAGCAGCAGCGCGTCGCCATCGCCCGCGCCCTGTGCATGAACCCGAAGATCATGCTGTTCGACGAGCCGACCTCGGCGCTCGATCCGGAGATGGTCAAGGAAGTGCTCGACGCGATGACCGAACTCGCCAACGAGGGCATGACGATGGTCGTCGTCACCCACGAAATGGGCTTCGCGCGCAACGTCGCCGATCGCGTCGCGTTCATGGACGAGGGCGAGATCGTCGAAATCAACGCGCCGAACGAATTCTTCGCCCATCCGCAGCACGAGCGGACGAAAGCGTTCTTGAGCCAGATTTTGAGGTGAGCGCTATTCTTCTTCCACAACGGGGGAAGGGTAACCGTCACTTCACCGGAATCTCGATCAGGCTTGGGCCCGACCGCGCCAGCGCTTTGGCTGCTGCGGCGGCGATCGCTTCGCGACTGTCGGCGCGCTCGGCCGGCACGCCCATCGCGGCGGCGAGCGCGAGGAAATCGATCGGCGGGTCGATCACGTCCATGCCGACGAAACGACCGGCGAGCGCATTGGCGCAGCCGAGCTGGCGCGCGACGTTCTGCAGCACGCCGTAACGGCGGTTGTTGAAAACGAAGAACACGACATGGGCGCGCTGATGGGCGGCGCTCCATAGCGCCTGCGGCGAGTACATCGCGCCGCCGTCGCCGACCAGCGACACGACCGGACCGGCGTGCTGCAACGCCGCGCCCACCGCCGCCGGCATGTTGCAGCCGAGCACGCCGCCGCGCGAGAAGAAGTAGCGTCCGGGACACGTCGCCATCAGCTCCTGCACCGCGCCGAAGGTCGCCGCCGAATCGTTGGTGACCAGCGCGTCGTCGGGCAGGGCGTCGAACACGGCGAGCACCGCCGCGTCTGAGGTCAGCCCGGCGGCGGCGGCGGCGAGGATCTCGGCGCGCGTCGCCGCTCCATGAGCGGCCTTGAGGGTCGCCCGCGCGGCGATGCGCGCCGCGACGGCGGTTGCGTCGACCCTTCCGCGCAGAGCGGCGGCGGCTGCGGCGAGCGTCGCCGGAACCTCGCCGATCAGGGCGAGGTCGGCGGCGTGCTCGCGCCCGAACGCCTCGGGCGTATCAGCGACATGGAAGATCTTGACCCCCTCGGGGATCGGTTCGACGTCGCGATAGGGATAAGCGATGAAAGCGCGGCCGCCGACGAGGACCAGCGCTTTCAGGCCGGCGAGCCGCGCGCGCATTTCGGCGAAGTCCGGCTTCAGCACGCCGGCCCAGCACGGATGCGCGGCGGGGAAGGCGACGCGCGAAGTGAGCTGCGTGCCCCACACCGCGTAGCCGCCCGCTTCGGCGAAGGCGACCAGCGCGTCGGCCGCGGAAGGCGCGAGGTCGTCGCCGAGCACGACGACGACGTCGTCCGGGCCGTAAGCGGCGAGCGCCTCGGCAAGCGTCGCCGCGTCGGGCGAGGGGCCAAGCCGCGCCAGGGCGGAGCGCGGCGGCGCCGGCTCGTTCGCCTCCTCGCCGAGCACGTCCATCGGCAGCGACAGGAACACTGGCCCGCACGGCGGCGTGCGGGCGATGGCGAAGGCGCGCCGCAGCATCTTGCCGACGTCGGCGCCGCGCCGCGCTTCGCCGGCCCATTTCATCGCCGGCGAAGCGAGTGCGACGAGATCGCCGGAAAGCCACGGCTCGCTCGACAGGTGGCGCGTGTCTTGCTGACCGGCGGTGACGACCAGCGGCGTCTCGCTCGCCTTGCTGGCGACGAGCGCGCCCATCGCGTTGCCGAGCCCGCCCATCGCGTGGAGATTGACGAAGCCGACCTTGCCCGAGGCGAGCGCCCAGCCGTCGGCCATGGCGACCGCCGTCGCCTCTTGCAGGCCGAGCACATAGGCGACGTCGGGCGCGTCGACCAGCGCATCCATCAACGGCATCTCGGTCGAGCCGGGATTGCCGAATACATGGGTGACGCCTTCATCGCGCAGGACGTCGATGAGAACGTGGTAGGCGCGTCGCGTCATGGCGGAGGCCCTTCGGCGCGCGCGGCGGAAGGCGCCGACGTCGCCTCGGCCAAGCTAACCCGGGGGCGGCGAAATCGGCGCGCGTTCTATGCTACGCGCCACCGCCGCGACGCCATCTGATATTGCAATTCTCTCCGTTCGTGGCATTGGATTGCGCATGGATGAAATCGACCGCAAGATCCTGTGCGAACTCCAGCAGAACGCCGCCATCGCCAATCAGGAGCTGGCGGCGCGCGTCGGCCTTTCGCCCTCGCCGTGCCTGCGACGCGTGCGGGCGCTCGAAACGGCGGGAATCATCCGCGGCATCGTCGCGCTCGTCGACGGCAAGGCGGTCGGCGCCGGTTTTGTCGCCTATGTCGAGGTGCGGCTGGAGAAGCAATCGGAGGCCTTTTCTTCGCGCTTCGAGACGGCGATCCTCGCCAGGCCCGAGGTGCTCGAATGCGCCTTCGTCACCGGCGGCTACGACTATCTGCTGAAAGTCGCCGTCGCCGACCTCGACGAGTTCCATCGCTTCCTCACCGAGACGCTCGGCCGCATCGACGGCGTCGCCAACACCCGCACCACCATTCCGGTCAAGCGGATCAAGGAGACGACGGCGCTGCGCGTCGGCGCCGGCGAAAAGGGGGCGGCGCGCCGACCTGCTTGACGGATAGTGGGCCGGTTGAGTTTCTGGAGTCGACCGGGAGCGGATGGGCGGGTTCGGGCTATCGAAATGTCGTGGCGGACATTCGCTCCTGCACGGGGTCGTGGCGGCTCTCGACCGAGGGTGGATGGAAACGCGCCTGGCGGAGCGGCAGGTCTTTCGGCGGCGAGGGTTGAACCTGGCCGATAGAGGCCATTGCACGCGGCGGCGGTTCGCGAGCGCCAAAACGTCGAATCGTTGCATGTCCGGCCTTTAACCGGCCATCTGGTGAATATGCGTTAACCCTCGAGCGCTAGATTTTCTGCATGACGTGTCGTTCGGGTCGAGCGCAAGCGGCCGAGCGAGGGCATGACGCCGCACGTTCATCCCGGTTTCGACCCGGAATTGCCAAGCAACGTTGCACGATATGGCGAAGCGCGCAGGGCGGCGCGCGCGCCGTTTCCGACGCGCCGCCCGTCTTGGACAGTTCGAAATGTTGAAGCAACTAGGAATGGCGTGGAAAATCATGGCTCCCGTTTGGGGGCAGACGCTCGTCCTTGTTCTGATGATTGCGATGACGTCCTGGTTTCAGGGAAATGTCGCGCAGGCCAATCGGAACGCGAGCGCGGCCAGCGCCCGGGTGATCGAAGCGAGCGAGGTGCGCGGACTCAGCCGCGCGATCCAGAGAGACGCCCTGAAGCTGACGATCGAGGCGTGGAACGACAGGAGCAAAGACCTCCAAAGCTCGATCAATACGCGCAGCCAGCAACTCCTCGCCAGGGCCGGAAAATTGGCTGACATGGTCGGCCAGGACGATGTGGATTTCTCTCACGATTTCGTTGCGCTGCAAGAAACCGTTGTGAAGGAGATCGGCGTCGTCATGACCGCGGCGCTGTCCAGCGACGTCGCCAGCGCAAGAGACGATTTCATCAAGCGCGTCGAGCCTGCCGAGAAAGCCGCGTCAAAGAAGACGGACGCCTTCATCGACGCCGGCGAAGCGAAGGCTCAGGCTCTGGCGGCCGAGGCGGATCGCATCCAAGCTTCGAGTCAATGGACTATGCTTTTGGTCGGGATCGCGGCGGTTGTCCTTGGGTTGGGCGGATCGTCAATGGTGGCGTACGCAGGGATCATCTTTCCGCTGCGTCGGGTCATGGCTTCTATGGCGCGTGTTTCGGCGGGAGATCACGAGAGCCGCATTGACGGCCTGGAGCGCCGCGATGAAATCGGCGATGTCGCCAAGGCCGTTTCCGTGATTCGAGACGCTGCGATGGAAAGGGCGCGCCTCGAGAGCGAGGCGGCGGATCAGCGCGCGGCAGTCGCGCGGGAGCGCGAGCGCGCGGAGGCGGAGCGTTGTCAGAACGAAGCGGAACAGTCCGCCGTCGTTGACGTGCTCGCCAACAGCCTGACGGAAATCGCAAAGGGCGATCTGACGGAACGCATCGACGCCGAGTTCAAGGGACGCTTCCAACAAATCAAGACGGATTTCAACGCCGCCATCGCAAAGCTCGAGAATGCGATGGAGGGCGTTGTGGTCAGAGCCAGCGCCATCACGTCGGGCTCGCAAGAAATCTCGACGGCGTCCGACGACCTTTCGCACCGCACGGAACAACAGGCGGCGAGCCTGGAGGAGACAGCGGCGGCGCTCGAGGAGATCACCGCGACGGTCAAAAAGACCGCCGAAGGCGCATCGCACGCCCGCGCCGTCGTTGCGGAAGCCCGCGGCGACGCGGAGAAGAGCGGCCAGATCGTGCGCCAAGCCGTCGACGCCATGGGCAAGATCGAGAAGTCGTCCCAGGGAATCGGCCAGATCATCGGCGTCATTGACGAGATCGCCTTCCAGACCAATCTGTTGGCGCTCAACGCCGGCGTCGAGGCCGCGCGAGCGGGCGATGCGGGCCGAGGCTTCGCCGTCGTCGCGTCGGAAGTGCGCGCCTTGGCGCAACGCTCCGCCGAAGCCGCCAAGGAAATCAAGACGCTCATCGCCGCCTCGAGCGGCGAAGTCGGCAATGGCGTCAAGCTGGTGGCGGAGACCGGCGAGTCGTTGGCCCGGATCGTCGCCAAGGTGTCGGAGATCAATTCGGTCGTCGGCGAGATCGCCGCCAGCGCGCAAGAGCAGGCTACAAGCCTGCAGCAGGTCAACATCGCGGTCAATCAAATGGACCAGACGACCCAGAAGAACGCCGCGATGGCCGAGGAAGCAACCGCAGCAAGCCGCTCGCTGTCACAGGAAACCGGGCGCCTGTCGGGGCTCGTGGGTCAGTTCCAGATTTGTCAGGCAGGCGAGACGAACGCCGCTGGCGGCGAACCGCGAAAAGTCGTGGCGCGCGCTGTCAAACGCGCCCTCAGAGCCTCGGCGTAAATCCGCGTCGCGAGCCACGCCGCTCGAGCTGATCGGTTCGACGAATGGTCGCGCCGATCAGCGAGCGTGCAGAGGGCGGCGGCCAAACCGCCGTCGTCCCACGCCTGCGGCCTCTCGGCCCGCCGGCGCCCCTGACAGGGGCGAGACATGAGCGTCATTGACGCGAACGGCGCGCCGCGAGCCGAACTTCGACTGATGAACGAGACCCGCTCAGAGAGCCCCAACTGGCCCATTGTTGGTGCGCGGTTCAAAGATTTCAGCGGCCTCGTTCGACCTCGAAAGATAGACGGCCTACAGCGTGAATCGGCTTGGAGCGGACCTCTCCTCGCCGCCCCCGCCAGCCGAGCGGGCCCGTCGCCTCGAGGTCCGTTTGAGAGGCGCAACGGCAATCGGATGAACGGCTAGGTTCGGCGCAGAACGGTCGTTCAAACTGACCTGCTGCGGCTCGACGCGCGCGCTTGACTTGGCCTGCTACGCCGGGTTGTTGGCCGCGGACGCCCCGTCGCGCCCGCGGAGGCTCGCATGACTGACCGCCCCTCTGTCCACCACG
>JBEKVR010000167.1:0-10614 GCA_049513815.1 Roseiarcus sp.
ACGCCGCCTGCGCGATATGTAGGCTCCGGCGGCGTGAAGCGGAGAATACCCGCCGGAGGGAAGCGCGTTGCGCCGCAGTTCCCGGGAAATCGTGGCCTTGGCCCGCCCCAGGGCGCGGGCGACGCCGCCAATCGACCATCCGGCCGCGCGCAAAATTCCGATTTGGTCTCTTTCGTGCTCCGACAGGTGCGAATAGGATCGCATCGCAACACTCCTTAAGGTCTTGAACAACCTTGCCGATAGCAAATCGGCGGGGGGTGTTGCACTTCGCGTCAGAACTCAGGCCCCACTTGAACACCTCGTTTTCGCAAATCATTGAGTTATTGAGGCGTTTGGCGATATTCAAGTCGACGTGGCACCACGCCTTGGGCGGCCGCGGCGTTTTCTGGCTGGTTTGAGCGCGCCTCCCGGATCGGGCGGCTTGGTTTGCCGGGCGCGTGGCGGCAGCGCGATGTGGGCGCGCCGGAACAAGCTGGAGATCGACGGCGCGGCGTCGGTGCGCACCAGCCAGTCGGCACCGCGGTGACGGATTTGGACTTGCTGAAGTGCGTCGAGGTCGCGCAACAGCCGTTTCCATTCGAGGGCGGCGCCATCCTCGCCCATGAGATCGTCGAGATGCTTCTGCATCGTCAGCGCCAGAAAGGAGCAAAAGACATGGCCGCGAATGGCGGCGTCGCAGGAATGGAAGATCGGCCGCGTGCGCATCACCGCCTTGGTCCGCAAGAACAGGTTCTCGACCTTAAGAAGGTCGCGATAGCGCAGGACCGCCTGTAGGGGCGTGATCTTCGCGTTGGTCCGCAATACGAAGATCCCGTCGAACCGCGCCTCCTCGGCGAGCTTGCCGGCGTCGATCTGGAACACCTGACGCCCTTCGGCCTCCTTCGACTTGCGCAAATAACGCCGGTAGGCCGAGTTGCCGACGAGCGCCTTGTCGCCCTTTTTCAATTGCGCATCGAGCGCCGCGACGATCGCCTCGCGATCCCCGCGGTCCTTCTCGGCCTCCGCTTCGTTGCGGCAAACGATGTAACGCTTGCCGTCAACCTTCACCTGCTTGACGAAAAGCTGGGTCTCGCCGGTCTTGCGCTCGATCAGCAGCGGCACGAACGGATCGTCGTTCGCCAGCACGATTCTTTTGACGATCGCATCGGTGCGCTCGCGCGCGCCCAGGATATATTCGAGCTTGCGCTCCTCGAGCCCGGCGATCGTCGCGGCCGAGATCATGCCGCGATCGGCTACGACGCAGACCCGGCCGACGCCGAAGCGACCACGCAGCCGGTCGACGACCGGCAGCAGCGTCGTCACGTCGGCGGTGTTGCCCGGCCACATCTCGGTGCAGATCGGCCGACCCTCGCCGTCGACGACGAGGCCGAGGATCATTTGGTTCAGATCGGGCCGATAGTCCTTCGAGTAGCCGCGCTCGCCGAGCGTCTGGCCGCCCTCGCCGTAAAACGACAGGCTCGTCGTGTCCATGAACACGGCGGAGAGGTCGGTGAAGAGGTCATGGCGGCGATCGAACAGCTTTTCCTCGATCACGTCCTTGACGCAGCGCGGCGCGAGGGCGTCCGCCGGCTTCTCCTCCATCTCTTCCTCTTCGCCGAGCCAGGCCATCGCTCGATAGAAATGATGCAGATCGAGACCGTCGACGCCGGGAATGTCGTAATCCTCCATCCACGACGCGCAATCGCGGTCCGACCCCGACACGAACAGCCGATGCAGGGTGGCGACGAAAACGGCGCGCTCGACGGCGAACTCGAACGCCCGCTCCTTCAGCAAATCGCCGAGCACCTCGCCAATGCCGAGACGCTCCCACAACCTGCCGAACAGCAGCGGGCCGCCGATCCGCTTGGCCGCGACCGTCAACGGTCCGTCGGCGTCCTCATCGAGCGCATGAATGAGCAGGACCTGATCGGTGAGCTTGGCCCCCGAGGCGACGAGCGAGGCCAAGGCGCCCGACGCCGCCAGTTCGTCGGAGCGTCCCAGCGTTGCGATGACGGACTGGCGCACGGCGCCCTCGACGCGCTTGTTCTCGACGATCTGGACGTAGGCGCGTTCGCCGGATTTCTTGACGCGGAAGAACATGGCGGTCCTCACGAAGGACAGCACCACGGAATCTGACTCGCGCTCAATAATCAAGCCGAAATATTGCGCAAACGTGGCACCACGTTTTGACAAAACGCCCGATCGCAGTCAATGATATCAACCGCTTGCAAGCGCGAAGGCCTGTTTACTGTTCAAGTCGGGTCAGGATGCTGGCGGCTGCGCGCCTTAATCCGCGATGTCGGCGGACGCTGCGATTCGCGCAGCGGGCCGTACGGCGGCCTTGGCCAATGCCGCTGCTACAAAATAGTAGCCGAAAGCCTCAAGGCCAGCCCCTGACCCCCTCGCCGCGCATCCCACCTAGAGGGTTGAGCGAGGACCTCTTGTCTGTTCATCGAGCTTGGAGCGCCATCATTGCCTTCGGTGACGAAGCTTTACGTCGCTGAACATTTTCATCGTCACGTGCCTGCGATTCGACTCGCTACCCGCCGGGTGCTTGAGTGAAGCGTCAATGAGAGGGTCAGCATGACGACGGCCTATATAAATTTTCACGCTCCGGTGAACACGCTGACGATCCAACACCTGATGAGCGCGTGCGGAAATATAGTTGCACAGGGGCATGACGAGCTCTGTCTGTGCCTATCCACGGCTGGTGGCCAAGTTGCATCTGGTATAACTATGTATAATTTTTTGCTATCCCTCCCGATAAGAGTGGTCATACACAACATTGGCAATATCGATTCTATAGGAAACGCCATCTTCCTTGCTGGAAACCATCGTAGAGCCTGCAAGCATTCCACGTTTATGTTTCACGGAGTCGGAGTTGATGCAGGGAGCCACGCAAGGCTCGAACTGAAAAACCTTCGTGAGATGCTCGATTCGATACTGGCTGACCAACAACGGATTGCGGACATTCTGATCGAGCGAACCAAAATTACGCGGGACGAAGCTGGGACGCTATTCGCAGAAGCCCGAACCAAAAATGCGAACGAGGCCCTCGAGAACGGTATCGTTCACGAGATTTGTGACGTAGCTATACCAGCTGGTGCGCCAATCTTCACACTCGTATTCAACTGAAATGACGTTCGGTTAGCCCTTGCCGAGCCACGCCTAAACCTCTCGCCGCGCATCACGCCTGGAGCGTTGAGTGAGGATCGATGAAGCGATCGCCGCGCGGCCGGTCAAGCTTCATGGCGGATTCGTCTCGCGGGCGCGGCGGTGCCTGGGCGCGCGTGTCGCTCGCACCCGACCGAATCCAAAACATGCTGGCGGCGGCAGACTCGATCCTGAAGGCGGCGTGCACGCCGTGCTGATCTTCGACCGGGCCGGCTGGCATACCACGCCCAACCTCGTCTTCCCGCCCAACCTCACGCCGATCTGGCTGCCTTCGCGCGCCCCGGAACTCAACCCGGTCGAGAACGTTTGGCAGTATCTGCGCGCCAACTGGCTGTCGAACGCCGTCTTCGAGACCTTCGACGACATCGTCGACGCCGCCCGCGACGTCTGGCGCAACCTCACAGCCAGGCCCGAGGTCATCACGTCCATCGGCCTGCGAACTTGGGCTCACGTCGGTGCCGGTCAGCCCCTATGACCTTTGGTATAAACTGATCGGAGTTCGGCGCGAGCGCTCAGTCCGGTTAGACTTTGCATCGGGCTATTGTGATTTTTTTGCCTGTTCCGATTCAATTCTCTGAATTTCAGCATATGTTTTAGTGACTTTAGCCTCGACTTCATCAAGCATAGCCGAGGTAAGCGCGTCTAGGCTCTTAGTAATATATAGATCAACACTCCGTCTAACGTTTTCTCCGGTATCAAGAACTTTATCAAACTTATATAGCTTTACTGTAAGTTCAGTTCATTTCCTCTTTAAAATTCTTGAGATTTTCGTTGAAATCTACGTATTCAAATTTTAGCCGGCCAGAGGGATTAGGTGGACTTGGCGGCTCATCCCAAAGCCTGGTTAGCGTTTCGTCGAACACTCCCACGAAGCATCGGGCGGCAGGAATTACTCGTTCCGCCATATATCTATCAATCTCTTCTGAGACAAGTTCGCCTGCTTGCTGTCCGAGCTTGAAAGCGCGACCGTTTTTCAACCAATCAAACACCGGCCTCTCCTTCGGCTGATTCAGAACTCATCAAGCGCGCAAGTTCCCCTTCAAGAAACTCAAGCGCGCTATCCACTATTTGGCCAACATATCTCATCGTGGTGGTATCGATGTCGATCACAACTTGCTGAGGGCCGCCATAGCCGCCATGACCATACGGACCTTCGCCGTAACCAACTGGCCGGGAAACGATTTGATTGGCCTCGGAGATTATCGGGGCTCCCCGATTTAGCTTCACGTGCTTTTGAGCTTTTGAAATGTCGCGCAACAAGCCGAAGTCGGCGTGGCGTTCGGCAAGTTTGTTTCTATAAGCCGAATCCTCGAGTAGCCCTGCGACTTCGGCTGGCGCGTTCGTCAAACACCAAACATAGATATGCGCAACAAAGCCGTCGACCGCCGCAACCGCATTATAGGCGCGTCGCATATCGCTTTGATCGCTGCGAAACTCCACAACATTCGGCCGCACGATCTCCTGAAGAAATTCGACTGGGGTCATAGCGCACGCCTCGCGGCATTAATCCAGCTTTACGCCGACATCCACCAAATGGCCGGCGGTTCAAGCCCAATCAGCGACCGGTTCGGGCTCATGGCAAGCTGCACCCGCCAGTTGGACAGCCGCCACCTCGTCGGCGGGCGACGCCAAGGCGTTCGCCCGGAGCCGCCTTGGCGTTTGCGCCTTAACCCGCGATGTCGGCGGGCGCTACAGCTCGCGCAGAGAGGCGTACGATGCCCTTGGCCGATGCGGCGGCTAAAATGGGGTAGCCGAATCCTCTGCGCCCAGCCCCGGGCCATCGGCGCGGGTCGTGGTTGGAGGGCTGAAAGAGGTGGTTGGAGGGCTGAAAGAGCATGTCGGCAGAGCCTGCGGCGAACATGAAGGACAAACATGAGTGATACGGTTGAGACCCTTATGGCGTATTGTCGCGATAGCAATCGCGTTTGTCCGCTTCCGAAATTTTGGAACCAACTCTGGGAGATGCTCCCAGATCGAACGCGAGACGGTGCAGGCTGGCGTCCCGGACTGCCTTTGATTCTCGCCGCGTACCGCGACACACCTGCAATGCTCAAAATGCTACGCTTGGCCGAGCATATCGAATGGGCCGCGCAACATGGCGCGCTAGAGTCGGTCTCGCGCTTTCTGCGCGAACTGCATGAGGAGGATTGGTTTCATATCGGCGAGTAAAGCTATGACTGCCTCACAAGATATGTTGGCGTCGACTATTCGAGCGTGCAGACGCCGAGCGCGAGTCTGAAGGCTCTGCGCGTCTATAGGGCTGAGGGTGACACGCCCCCGAGCGAAGTCGCTCCGCCGCCGTCGCCGCGCCTCGCGCGGTTGCGGTTGGTAAGTCTGAGGCTGAAACCAGCCGCCATTTGGGGATGTCGATCAAGACCACCGGCCTTGTCTGACCGCGGCGGCGAACCGGCGTGACGCCGCAACTGACGTATGCAACAAAGACGCCCATGCGGTTCAAGATCATCGCACTCGACCTCGACGGAACGGCGCTCGATTCAAGAGAGGCGATCCGTCCGCGCACCAAGGCGGCCGTTGCCTCAGCCCTGGCGCGGGGCGTCGAGGTGGCGCTGGTCACTGGCCGCCATCACGTGGCGACGCACCCTTATCACCTCGAATTGGGCCTCAAAGCGCCGGCGCTCTGCTGCAACGGCGCTTATGTCTACGATTTCGCCGCCGAAGAGGCGCTGGCCGGCGACGCCTTGAGCGAACCCAAAGCGCGGTGGCTGTTGCAAGAGTGCCGGACAAGCGGCGTGCACACCATGATTTACACCGACCAAGCGATGACGTTCGAACGCGACAATGCACATTTGCGGCGTCTGGTGGCTTGGGCGGCGACCTACCCCGTTGCGATGCGCCCCGACATTCGACAGGTCGATAGTTTCGACCGCGTGATCAACGAAGCGCGCGTGATCTGGAAATTTCTCGTCTCGCATGACGACCTCGGCCTCTTGGCCGAGTGGCATGCGCGCATGCAGGACAATCCTGACCTCAGCGTCGAATATTCTTGGACCAACCGTCTTGACATCGTGCGCAGCGGCAACAGCAAAGGCCGCCGGCTGATCGAGTGGGCCGGTTCGCGGGGCGTCACGCCAGCCGAGATTCTCGCATTCGGCGACAATCAAAATGATCTGAGCATGATCGAAGCCGCCGGTTTCGGGGTCGCGATGGGCAACGGCGACGAGGCGGCCAAACGCGCCGCCGCATTGGTCATCGGCGACAACGATTCCAATGCGCTCGGAGAAACGATCGAGCGTTATCTGAGCTGACGTCTGTGAGTCGGCGCGGGGTCCGAACGCCGATCGGCGCGCTAAGCCTCTGACGATATCGGGTCGGGTGGGGTCAACATGTGGAGCCGCTGCACAGTCGGCGGGCGCTACGATTCGCACAGAAGGCCGTACAGCGGCCTTGGGCGATGCGGCGGCTAACATGTGTTAGCCGAAAGCCTCAAGGCCAGCCTGCGGCCTCGCGTCAATTGACCCGCCCGCAAAAGAAAGCGGGGGCAATCCGATGATTGAGTCATCCCCGAACCAATCCCGGTGGACGCTTTGCCCAGCCTAATTCTGCCGCGCGACGAGTCCTGAGAAGCGCACGCGCATCAGTGCTATGATCACCGCGAAGCACGGGGGGGCGCGCTATGGAGATAAGCGACACCAAGATCGACGAGATCGTCTGCAACGTTGTCATAGAACTTGTCCGAGAGCTTAAGCCCCGTACACCAGATCGCGACGCCATCCAGCGGCGTGTTCGGGAGCACCTGCGTGAGCACATAGACCGGTCTGTCGTAGAGTCTCTTCAACGGCTTGAGAACAACAAGCGCATCGAAGCGGATCGAGACCCCAGCCAAGGTCGTCCTTATCGCTATTGGCTTCCGAAAATAGACCGAAGGCTTTGAGGGCTCCCTTGACTGGTTAGGTGAGGGAGCCGGGAGGCGACCGAGTCCGGGAACGCGTCCATGCGCAGCCGATAGGTGGAGTACCCACTGACCGAGCGGGACGACGCCTCTCATTCATCGACTTTCGCCGACATGCTCTACCTCATCTCCGCAACGGTATGCTTCACCCCCTATCAATGCCGGGTCGATGGCGGCTTGGCCTTCCAGCCGGCTCGCCCGCCGGATCGCATTGCCTGCTTCTTTAGTTCGTTCGGCGGGTAGAATTTGTGGATCGGCCTGCCCTCAAAGCGCCCGTCGCCGTCGGCCGCGTATGCGCTTCGGAGCGCATCGGCTTCCCGTCGCGATTCACTTAGCAACACCGGGCGATTCGCGACGATCGCCTAGCGAGCCCGTAGGCGGCTTTCGAGGCGTCGCGGCAGTGATTTAGCGACCAGGGTCGCCGAGGCGGTTTCTGGGGCTCCGCAGCGGCGGCCGTGGCCGCGCTGAGCGCGGCTCACAGCTCGTCGGGGCCAGTGAAGACCTTGCACCAGCCTTGCCGGCCGACGGGCCCGACCACCAGCCGGCACTGATCAGGCGGGAGGAACGGCGCGCAGATTTCGCAGCGCTCGGCCCCGTGCGGATGGTCCTGGTAGGCGACCTCGGCCTGTGAGCGCTTGCCCCGGCCCGCGGCGGCGCGGCTGGCGGTGGCGAACCCAGCGGCGCTAAGCAGCAGCGTGCGCCGGGAGAGCGACCGAGCGCCAGTCCGCTTTGTCGGTATGTCCAAGTCCTCGTCCCCGTTTCCCAAGTCGGCTCGCCCTCCTCGTCGCTCGGCGAGCGCCATGTCGTCGCGGCGCATCATTTCGCCGCCGCCATGCGTCGCCTTGTCACCCTACCGCCGTTGCGCCCAGAGTCGCGGCGATCGTCGCTGAACATGCCGACCACCATGTCGACGTCGCGGCTGTGGCCGCGCTGGGGGCGCGCGCCAGACGATCGTGCCCGAACCGGTGCGCTCGGCATGATGCCAGCCGTAGGTCATCGGCCCGCCGGAAAAGCACGATGGCGGGAATGTCGAAATGGGAATTCGACATGTGTCGGCTCTGGCATTGGCGTCGGCCCAGTCCGACGCTCATCTGCGTGGCGCATTGACGCATCAGCTCTGTTCGCCAGGCTAAAAGCGGCACGATATAAGTCGCAAAGCGGCGGCGAGGCGGAAGATGTCGGTGGACTTCGAAGGCCACGAAGGGCCCGGGAGCCGCCCAAGAACCGGACGAAATGCGGATGGGCCCCACGGGACCGGCGAACAAGTTGGTAGCTGCAGCGCCTTACGCGCGCCACGCGATGGCGTATGTGCTGGCGGGCGGGCGAGGCAGTCGGCTCATGGAACTGACCGACTGGCGAGCCGAATCCGCCGTCCATTTCGGTTGCAAATGGCGGATCATCGACTTCGCCCTGTCGAACGCCCTCAATTCCGGCATTCGCCGCATCGCGGTGGCGACGCAGTACAAGGCGCACAGCCTCATCCGTCACCTGCAACGCGGCTGGAACTTCCTCAGGCCGGAGCGCAACGAGAGCTTCGACATCCTTCCGGCGTCGCAGCGGATCTCGGAAACGCTCTGGTATCTCGGCACCGCCGACGCCGTCTATCAGAACATCGACATCATCGAGAGCTACGCGCCGCTCTACATGGTCGTGCTCGCCGGCGACCAAATTTACAAGATGGACTACGAGAAGATGCTGCAGCAGCACGTCGAGTCGAACGCCGACGTGACGGTGGGCTGCGTCGAGGCGTCGCTGCAGGAGGCGCAGGACTTCGGCGTCATGATCGTCGACGAACAGGATCGCATCCTCTCTTTCCTCGAGAAGCCGAAGAACCCACCGCCGATGCCGGGCAAACCGGATGCCGCGCTGTGCAGCATGGGCATATACGTATTCGAGACCAAGTTCCTCATCGAGCAGTTACACCGCGACGCGGCCGATCCGAACTCGGCCCACGATTTCGGCAAGGACATCATTCCCTACCTGGTCGCCAACGGAAAAGCGGTCGCGCACTATTTCACGCGCTCGTGCGTCGTCGCCAACAAGGAGGCGCAGGTCTACTGGCGTGATGTCGGAACGGTCGACGCCTATTGGGCGGCCAACATCGACTTGACCGACATCGTCCCCGACCTCGACCTCTACGATCGCGCCTGGCCGATCTGGACCTACGGCGAGATCACGCCGCCGGCGAAATTCGTCCACGACGTCGACGGCCGGCGCGGCGTCGCCGTCTCGTCGCTGGTCTCTGGCGGCTGCGTCATCTCCGGCGCGGCGGTGTCGCGCTCGCTGCTGTTCACCGGAGTCAGGGTGCATTCCTACTCGATCGTCCACGAGGCGGTGGTGCTGCCTTACGCGCAGATTGGCCGCGGGGCGCGGATCAAGAAGGCGGTGATCGACTCCGGCGTCGTCATTCCCGACGGGCTGGTGGTCGGCGAGGACCCGGCGCTCGACGCCAAGCGGTTCCGGCGCACGGAGGGCGGCGTAACGCTGATCACGCAGCCGATGATCGACAAGCTGACTTCATGAACGCCTTGCGCGTTCTCCCCGTGGCGGCAAGATTTTTCCGCTCATGAAGAGGGGGCTGTCGATCATGGCCGGCAGTCATCGACAGAGACGGTGACCAGGCGGTCGATCCCGGTCGCGATTCACCCAGCAACAGCCGGCGATTCGCGACGATCACTTGGCGAGGCCGTAGGAGGCTTTTAAGGGGTCGCGGCTATCCCCCTTTTAGCGGCCGGGGTCGCGGCGATCTCCTCGCTGCGCATGTCGACTGTCGCGGCGGTGGCGGCATGCGTACGTCTTTGCAGCTGTCACTAGGCATAGGACCCACGGTTTCTAAGTGCTGTCAGGCAATGAACTAGTACAAGTCAGGCACCCAACGCTGGCTTTCCTTGGGCGGCCTGACATAGTTTGTATCTTTCTGGCGCGGCGAAAGGACGACCTTGGCTGGCGCAATCTCCTTGTACGGAACTTTCGTCAACAGATGGGAGATGCAGTTCAGCCGCGCTTTCTTCTTGTTATCCGCGTTGACCACATACCAAGGTGAGAATTTGGTGTCGGTGCGATTCAGCATGATATCCTTCGCGCGGGAATATTCGACCCAGTGCTCGCGCGATTTCAGATCCATGGGACTGAGCTTCCAGCGCTTTATCGGATTTTCGATCCGTTCCTTGAACCGGCGTTCCTGCTCCTCGTCATTCACCGAAAACCAGTATTTGACGAGGACAATTCCAGACTTTAAAAGCATCTCCTCGAAGAGAGGACAGGAACGTAAGAACTCCTCGTATTCCTCCTCGGAGCAGAATCCCATTACACGTTCGACGCCGGCGCGATTGTACCAGGAGCGATCGAACAAAGTAATCTCTCCCTTCGCCGGGAGCTGCGCGACATACCGTTGGAAATACCACTGGCCGCGCTCGCGTTCGGTGGGCGTGCTCAGCGCGACAATTCGGCAGACGCGCGGATTCAGAACTTCGCTGATGCGCTTGATGACGCCGCCCTTGCCAGCGGCGTCCCGTCCCTCAAAAATCACGGCGACCTTCAATCCTTGCTTC
>JBEKVR010000168.1:0-10560 GCA_049513815.1 Roseiarcus sp.
CAGGCCTGCAGCAGCGCGCGGCCGACGCCGCGGCGCGTCTGGGCGGGGTCGACGGCGAGCGAATAGATGCGCGCCGTGCGGCCGCCCGCTCGCGCCGACAGCAGCGCGTAGCCGGCGACCCGGTCGCCGAAGCGGGCGACGAGCAGCGGCCGGCGCGGCGCGCGGATGAAGGCGCGCAACGAACGGCGCGATAGGCGGTCGCCGGTGAAAGCCGCGGCTTCGAGCGCCTCGATCGCGCCGAGATCGTCGAGCGAAGCGGGGCCGATCGTCATGCCGCCGACGACATGCGTATTCATACGGGGTCCCTTTGCGCCGGCGCGCTTGCCGTTCGCTCCGCATCGCGCCTAATTGTGGTTCACGCGGGAGCGATCCTCGCGCGTCGCCGTGACGGAGACAATATGGACAGGGCGGAAAAAAGGCTGGCGGGATTCACGGCGCTGCTCGCCGACGCGCATCGCCGCCTCGGCCTCGAATTCGGCGTTCGGCTGTGGAACGGCGCGCGCGTTCCGGCCGACTGGCCGGCCGACGCGCTGACGATCGCCATCGCCGACGAAGGCGCCGTCGCCGGACTTATGCGCGCGCCGCGCCTGACGACGCTCGCCAATCTGTGGGCGGCGCGACGCGTCGACATCGTCAACGGCACGCTGTTCGACCTTGCCGCCAAGCGGCCGAAGACGCGCAGCCGCGAATTGCGCAAGAGCCTCGTCACGCTGGCCGCGCTTCGGGTCGCTCTGTCGTTCCTGTTCACGCCGCGCGGCGGCCCCTGGCCGCTCGAAAGTATCGGCCAGGATCGCGAAAGCGACGGCAGCCAGGCCGAAAACAAGAAGAACATCGCCCACCATTACGACGTCTCCAACGCCTTCTATCGGCTGTGGCTCGACGAGGACATGGTCTACACCTGCGCGTATTTCCACGACTGGAGCGACGGCCTCGACGCGGCGCAGGCGAACAAGCTCGACATGGTCTGCCGCAAGCTGCGGCTCAAAGCCGGAGAGACGATGCTCGACATCGGCAGCGGCTGGGGCTCGCTCGCCTGCCACGCCGCGCGCCACTACGGCGTCAATGTCGTCGGCGTCACGCTGTCGGAGCGCCAGATCGAGTTCGCCCGCGACAAGGCGGCGCGCCTCGGGCTTTCCGACCAGGTGACCTTCGAGCTGATCGACTACGCAAGGCTCGAGGGGGAAGCGCGCTTCGACAAGATCAGCTCGGTCGGCATGTTCGAGGCGATCGGCGCCGCTCATTTCGATACGTATTTCAATACGGTGCGCCGGCTGCTGAAGCCCGGCGGGCTCTATTTGCATCACGCGATCACGCGGCCTGGCAAAGGCGCGACGGCCAGGCGGGCGAAGAAGCGGCCGGAGTTCGCCGCGCTGACGCGCTACATCTTTCCCGGCGGCGAACTCGATTACCTTTGGCGGACCATCGCCGACCTCGAAGGGCACGGCTTCGAGGTGCGCGACGTCGAAGGCTGGCGTGAGCACTACCAGCGCACCTGCCGGATGTGGCACGACCGCCTGCTGGCGCGTTACGACGAGGCCTGCGGCGAAGTCGGCGAGGCGACGACGCGCGTCTGGCTCGCCTATCTCGCCGCCTGTTCGCTGGTCTTCGAGCGCGGCGCCTGCGGCGTCTATCAGACGCTCGTCTGCAAGCGCGCGCGCGGCGCCAGTGGCCTGCCGCCGACGCGCGCGGACCTCTATCGCTAGCGCAGGCGCGCAGAAGTTCCCCGGGCGTCGATGAAGAAGAATTGAAGTCAAAATCGCGGCGGGAGACATGCGTTTGGCCAAGTGCCGGCGTTAAATTGCCGTCTCGTGCGCTTCTCGGCGTGGGCGCGCGTCGCGATGAGGCGGATCACGCGTCGAACATGAGCGTTCCGCCGACGCCCGAGCGGCGTGATCGATCGGTTGTCTCCGTTCTTCAGCGCGCGCAGTGCTTCACGTTCGCCAGCAGCCATCCAGGAGGGCTGACATGTTCAGGAAACTCATCGCCGTCGCGGCCGCAGCGGCCATCGTCGCCGGCGTCGGACTCGCCGCCGCATCCGCTTCCGCGCAAGCCATTTGGCGGCCGCACGGCGGCGGACGAGGGGGACCGCACTTCGCGCCGCATGGATTGGGCGGTGGAGCGATGCATTTTGCGCCGCATGGCTTCGGCGGCGGATCGATGATGCGTTTTGGCGGGCGCGGCTTCGGCCATTTCGCGCCCCGCGTCTTCGGCTATCGCGGTTTCGCCGCGTCGCGGTTCAGCCAACCCGACGGCTTCGCCCGTTACGGCGCCGGCCGCTACGCCCTCGGCGGCGCCGCCGCTTGGCGCTACGCCAACGCGGGCCGCTTCGGCGCGATGCGGGACTACCGTCACGGTTGGTCCGGCTGGCAAGGCTACCGCCGCGGCTATGTCGGCTGGGGCGGCCCCGTGTTCTGGCCCTACGCGTACGACGACGTGTTCGGCTATGCGTTCTGGCCGTACGCGCCCGATGACGATCTCTTCTGGTCCTACGGCTACGACGACCTGTTCGCCGGCATCCTGCTGCCATTCCTCTCCACGGGGTTGGGCGGCGGCTATGGCTACGGCGGCTATGCCCCGCCGCCAGTCGCCTCCGGTCCGGCGCCGCAGTCCAACGCGCCGGCGAACGCTCAGCCGCCGGCTGCCGGCGCTCCGCCGATCTCGGCCAGCCAATTGTGCGCCTCCGCCCAGTCGCTTGGCGGCGGCGCGGCGATCGACCCGATCGCCAAGGCGGTGCAGCCGACCGCGGACCAGAACGGCAAGCTCGACGCGCTGAAGAACGCCGAAGCCGACGCCGAGAAGACGCTGTCCGCCTCCTGCTCGCAGCAGACGCCGACGACCACGGTCGCGCGGCTCGACGCGGTGCAGGGTCGGCTGCAGGCGATGATCCAGGCGGCGAACACGGTCGGCGGCCCGCTCAATGACTTCTATGCGTCGCTGAGCGACGAGCAGAAGGCCGCTTTCAACGCGCTCGGCGAGAACAAGAACGGCGCGGCGCCGAACTTCGCGCAGATGTGCGGGCCGAACAACGCGGTCCCGGTCATCGCGGTTGACCAGATCAGCAGCGCCGTCAAACCCGACGACAAGCAGCAGCAGTTGCTCAACGCGTTGCGCGACGCCGCGAGCAAGGCCGACGACGCGGTCCTCGCCTCCTGCCCGAAGGCGGCGCCGCTGACGCCGACCGGACGGCTCGACGCGGTCAAGGCGCGGCTGCAAGCGATGGCGAGCGCCGTCGATATGGTCAAACCGCCGCTGCAGGACTTTTACGCGTCGCTGAGCGACGTGCAGAAGGCCCGTTTCGACGCGCTGACCCAGCCGCCGGCGGAAAGCCAGCAGAATGCGAAGGCCCCGTAATCGGGAAGACCGCCTGCGCGACTCGGCGGTCGGCCGAGCGCCGGGACCGCGCTGCGAACGTCAACGCCGATCGGCGCCGATCGGCAAGATGGATGCTTTTCGTGATCGGCATGGGCGACGCCAAACCTCGCCGCGCGTCAGCAGTTGGCGGCGAGTGCGACTCTTTGTCCGTTGTCGGGTAAAGGGTTGGACAGTCGCGGACCTGGACCCTACAAAACGCGTTCGTTAAGTAAGTATTCGCACGCGATTTTCGGGGGCTCATTTGATGAAGCGGTCATTGCTGGCTTCAAGCGCGCTCTGCGTCGTTCTCGGGCAGGGCGCTTTCGCCGCCGATTTGCCGACCCACAAGGGCCCGCCGCCGGCCCCGGTTCCGGCGCCCGCATTCAATTGGACCGGGTTCTACATCGGCGGCAATGTCGGCGGCTTGTGGTCGAACGACGGCGTCGCCGATGCGGGCGCTATGCTGCTGATTCCCGGCGGAGGGAATACCCTCACCCCCACCGGGATCGTCGGCGGCGTGCAGGCCGGCTACAATTACCAGATTTCGAGCTTCGTCCTCGGCGTCGAGGGCGATCTCGACGTTTCCAGCACGAAAGGCAACTTCAGCTACCAGGATTACACGGGCGCGCCCTATTCCGTCCATTCGACGAGCTTGCCATTCTTTGGCGACGTCCGCGCGCGCGCCGGCGTGGCCTTCGACCGCTTTCTGCCCTACGTGACCGGCGGCGTCGTCTTCGCCGACGTGAAGAACAGCCTCGTCGATCCTGTTTATGGGTTCTCTTTGAGCCGCGGCGGTTCGGCGACCGGTTGGACGATCGGCGGCGGCGCCGAATACGCGATCGACAATCACTGGTCGGTCAAGGCGGAATACCTGTTCATGCAGTTCCCGGACGTGAGCGCGACAACTTCTACTGGCATGGCCTATTCCTTCAAGTTCAAGGACGATGCGCAACTCGCCCGCGTAGGCCTCAATTACCGGTTCTAGGCGATGAGCGACGCACCGGGCCCGCACGACGTGCGGGCCACGTTCGCCGATTTCATCCTGTTCCACGCGCGGTCGCGTCCCAGCAAGCCGGCGATCATCCTGGCCGATCGGATCGCGACCTACGGCATGTTGGCGCAGGGCATGTTGCAGGTCGAGGATCGGCTGCGCGCCCTTGTGATCCCGCGCGGCGAACTCGTCTGCGTCACGCTCGACAACGCCGTCCGGCACTTGATCGTCGCAGCCGCCTGTTTCCGTCTCGGCCTGCCGGTCATATCGGCGGCGAGCGCGAGCGACATTTTCCGCCTGGGCCTGCCGATCAAGCTGTTTCTGCACGGCGCCGGCGAGTCGATGATTCCCGGACTGCGCCAGGTCCTGGTAGGCGACGACTGGTTCGTCGGGGAGGCCCGGCCGATTCCAGCCGCACGAGCGGAAGGTTTCGCCAATGACGAAACGATCTGCCGGGTGGACTTATCCTCCGGGGCGACGGGTCGGCCGAAGGCGGTCTCGACGACTGTCGGCGCCCTCTATCACCGCCAGACCAATTGCTACACGAGCATCGATGCAGGCGTCTGGACGCGGCAGCTGATTCTGCCCGGTTTGAGCGGCGCCTGGGGCTTCGTCCTCGCCACGCACGCGCTGCGGGCGGGAGGGACGCTGCTGAAAGCGGATTCGCCACGCGAGGCCCTGGAGATGATCGCCGCATACGGCGTCGATGCTTTGGCGGCGTCGGCGCAACAACTGCGCGACCTCGTTGTGAGCCACCAGAAGTCGCCGGTTCCCTGTCATTCCTTGCGCGTGGCGTTTACGTGCGGCGGCTTGCTTTCCTCCGCTTTGGCGCGCGAGGCGCGCGTGCGGCTGTGTGGCCTGCTGATCAACCACTACGGATCGACTGAGATGGGCTCGACGGCGGTCGGCGTCGTCGATGGGTTGCCGGAGATCGAGGGCGCGACTGGCTACGCCATTCCTGGCGTCGATCTGGAGGTGGTCGACGAGCACGGCGAAAGGCTTGACGCCGACACGGAGGGACTGGTGCGCATCCGCAGTCCTTGGGGGGGCCGACCTTTCCCGCCGGAGAGCGCCAACGGGCGCCCGGGTTTTCGCGACGGGTGGTTCTATCCCGGCGACCGCGGCCGACTCACCCCGGAAGGACTGCTCGTTCTGGGCGGGCGCGCATCCGAAGTGATCAATTCGGGCGGAGTGAAGATCGCGCCTGAATTGGTCGAGGAAGTCATGCTTCGGCACGAAAGCGTAGCCGAGGCCGCGGCCTTCGGCGCTCCGGGCGCGAGCGGGATCGAGGAAATCAACGTCGCCATCGTGGTTCGCGCGCCAGTCGCGGAACGCGCCATCGTCAACTGGTGCCGCGAACGCAAAATCGAGGTGTCGCGGGTCTTCATCGTCGAAGAGCTTCCGAAGACGCCAATGGGCAAGATCCGCCGCAACGAACTGAAGAGCCGGCTCGTGCGGTAGCGCCCCGCCGCCTCACTCCCGTCCCGCCCGCCGCAGCCATTCCGTTTCGTCGATCGTCTCGACGCCGAGCTCGCGCGCCTTGGTCAGCTTCGAGCCGGCGCCGGGACCGGCGACGACGAGGTCGGTCTTGGTCGAGATCGACCCCGACACCTTCGCCCCCAGTCGCTCGGCCATCGCCTTGGCCTCGTCGCGCGTCATGCGCTCGAGCGAGCCGGTGAAGACGATCGTCTTGCCGGCGAGCGGATGGCCGGTCTCGAGCGCCGGCATCGGCTCGATCGTCACTGCGGCGACGAGCGCGTCGATCGCCGTCTCGTTGTGCGGCTCGGCGAAGAAGTCGACGATCGACTCGATCACCACCGGGCCAATGCCGTCGATACCGCCGAGCGCCGCCGCCGCGTCGGCGCCGCGCGCCGCTCGCCGCAGCGCGTCGAAATCGGCGAAATGGCGCGCCAGCCGGCGGGCGTTGGTCTCGCCGACGTGGCGGATTCCCAGCGCGTAGAGAAAGCGGTTGAAGGGGACCCGCCGCCGCGCCTCGATCGCGGCGAAGAGATTGCGCGCCGAGACGTCGCCGAACCCTTCCCACTCGCGCAACGGCGGCCCTTTCTGGCCGTCGCGGGCGGCGAGGGTGAAGATGTCGGCGGCGATCTTGATCACGCCCTCCTTGAAGAACAGCTCGATCTGCTTGTCGCCGAGCCCCTCAATGTCGAAGGCGTTGCGCGAGCAGAAGTGCTTGAGGCCCTCGACCGCCTGCGCCGGACAGACGAGGCGGCCGGTGCAGCGGCGCACGACGTCCTGCTTGCCGGTCTTCTCGTCGATCTCGCGCAACGCCGCCGAGTCGCAGATCGGGCAGACAAACTTGCCATCCGCGTCCCGTGGGAAGACGAACGGTTCGCTCCCCTGCGGCCGCTTGTCGGCGACGACTTCGAGGATCTGCGGAATGACGTCGCCGGCGCGCTGCACGACGACCGTGTCGCCAACGCGCACGTCGAGCCGCGCGATCTCGTCCTCGTTGTGCAGCGAGGCGTTGGAGACGACGACGCCGCCGACCGTCACCGGCCGCAGCTTGGCGACCGGCGTCAGCGCGCCGGTGCGGCCGACCTGGATCTCGATCGCCTCGATGATCGTCGTCGCGCGCTCGGCGGGGAACTTGTGCGCCACCGCCCAGCGCGGGCTGCGCGAGACGAAGCCGAGCCGTTCTTGCAGCGCGAGGTCGTCGACCTTGTAGACGACGCCGTCGATGTCGTAGCCGAGCGTCGCCCGCTGCGCTTCGATCGCGCGGTAGCGGCCGAGCATCTCCGCCGGCGAATGGCAGAGCTTGGTCAGCGGATTTACCGGCAAGCCGAAGCGCTTGAACGCGTCGATCGCGCCCTTCTGCGTCTTGGCGATCGGCGCGCTGAGTTCGCCCCAGGCGTAGGCGAAGAATTTCAGCGGCCGCTCGGCGGTGATCCTGGCGTCGAGCTGGCGCAGCGAGCCGGCGGCGGCGTTGCGCGGATTGGCGAACAGCGGTTTGCCGGCGGCCTGCTGGCGCGCGTTGAGCGCGGCGAAATCGGCATGCGCCATATAGACTTCGCCGCGCGCCTCGAGCACCGCCGGCGCGTCGCGGAGGCTTTGCGGGATCTCGGCGATGGTCCGCACATTGGCGGTGACGTCCTCGCCCTCGTAGCCGTCGCCGCGCGTCGCCGCCTGGACGAGCTTGCCGCGTTCGTAGCGCAGCGAGCAGGACAGGCCGTCGATCTTCGGCTCGGCGGTGAAGGCGAGCGGCGCCGAGTCGTCGAGGCCGAGGAAGCGGCGCACGCGGGCGCAGAATTCCTCGACTTCTTCGTCCTCGAAGACGTTGCCGAGCGACAGCATCGGCACAACGTGGCGGACCTTGGCGAATTCCTTCGCCGGCGCCCAGCCGACGCGTTCGTTGGCGGAGTCGGCAAAGCCGATGCCGTCATGCAGCTCTTCTCGGAAGACTCGTCGGCGGGCCAGCGCTGGAAACGCCTCCTCCAGAGCCGTAAAGCGCCGGCGTAGCGCGTCGTATTCGCCGTCGGAAATGATCGGCGCGTCTTCGCCGTGGTAGCGCCGATCGTGCTCGGCGATCTCTGCGCCGAGGCGTGCGTGTTCGGCGCGAGCGGCTTCGAGCGATAGACTTTCGGGCGGCGGCGTTTTCGCGGGCATTGGCTGAAATTAGCTCACCCGCCGGACGGACGGAAGCCGTTGGGCAGGCTCAGATACGAGAAGCCCGCGGCCGAACGCCGTACCTCCTCATGACCGGGCTTGTCCCGGTCATCCACGCCGTCGCGCCGCCGCTTCGCGCCGTAAGGAGCCGCGCAGTTTCAGCGTCGTCTTTGGGAGCGCCAGAGGTCCCGCCGCGTGGATGGCCGGGACAAGCCCGGCCATGACGATGAGGGGCTGCCATTTGCGCTTGTTGCGAGACTCGCGGGCGATCGCGGATTTCTCCATTGCTTGCTTGGCGGAGCGGAGCGCGAGGGGAACTCGAAGTCAAGGATGCGAAGCACCGCCTTCGGCGGCGGCCTTTCGGGCCGTCCTTGAGTTCGAATTCCTCTCGCGCAAAATCGCCTTCAAGCAATCAATGGTGGGCCGCCGCCTGGGCCGGCGCGGGCCTCGCATGCGTCCGAGTGGGCGAAAGAGGTCTAGTCTTGGCGCCCGTCTCGACGAGCGCTTCCGGATTGCCGGTTCGACAGTCTCGATGGGCGAGACGACCCGCGGTGCGGAAGGCGAGCCCGGTCCCCCGCTTGCCCGACGCGCCGGCTTGCGCCAAGGGTGTGGCATGGCTCGGCGGCGCTTCTCTTTCGCCAACCTGGCGCGAGGCGTCGTCTTCGCAGGGCTGGCGCTGGTCTTCGTCTTTGCGGGGATTGTCGCCCTCTACGCCGTGGCGCGGCCGGTCTCGACGCTCATGCTCGGCCGCACGGTCGAGGGCAAGAGCTACGAACGCGTCTACGTGAGGTTGGCCGATATTGCGCCGGTCGCCGTCGCTTCCGTGATCGCTTCGGAAGACGCCGGGTTCTGTCAGAACGACGGGGTCGACTGGGGCGCTCTCCACGACGTCATCAGCGGCGCCGGCAGAAACGGCCCCAGTCGCGGCGCGTCGACGATCACCATGCAGACCGCCAAGAACCTGTTTTTGTGGCCGGGCCGCTCGACGATTCGCAAGGGGATCGAAATCGGCGTCGCGCTCGTGCTCGGCAAGGTCTGGTCGAAGGCGCACACCGTCGAGGTCTATCTCAACATCGCCGAATGGGGCGACGGCCTCTACGGCGTCGAGGCCGCCGCGCAACGCTATTTCCACAAAAAGGCGAGCCAGCTCGACGCGCGCGAGTCGGCGCTGCTGGCGACGTCGTTGCCGAACCCGATCAAGCGCAACGCGGCGCATCCGAGCCCCATTCAGCGCATCCTCGCCGCCCGCATCGTCGCGCGAGCCCGCGACAGCGCCGATCAGCTCGATTGTCTGCCGCAATAGACGGGAGCGAACGTCTCAGGCGGAGCAAGAGGCCGATCGGGGCGGAGGCTGGCCTTTCTTTATTTCGTTGCGCGATACGGAGATGAACTCTCAGAGCCGGTGCCAAAGTGCGAAATCGCTCATTTTGGGAGGTGACCGAGACAAGCACCCTGTTGCACGATGTGCGCAAAGGCTCCTTCTTGATGTACTGCGTTTTAGGCGCACGGCTTGGGCGCTCATCCGCCTATCACCCACTTCAGAAGACCCAAAGAAATGTCAAACTCTTTGAACTGGTTCTCCATTGAGTGAAGCAAAAGCGAAGCGGCGAAGTCAGGCCGCAATCCTAGAGTCGGCTAGCGCCTGTATCTATTGCGGCGGGAGAGCCGTGCCCACTCAAATCGACCACATGCCTCCGCGCGTGATGTTTCGGACATCCCAACGGCCGAAAGGACTAGAGTTCCCGAGTTGCGCCGATTGCAACCAGGGAACAAGTCGCCTTGATATTGTCGCGGCGTATATGGCCCGAACGTTTCCCGGGATTGCGAATGATAAAGATAGCGCCGAATGGGATAAACTAATGAGGGAGGTAGAAAGAGCGGCCCCTGGCTTGCTTCGAGAAATGTACATACCGCCTCACCAGCAAGGAGCAGTACTTTCCGCCTTCGGTATCCAAGACTACCGTGCTCGGGCGCTTCGTGCAAACGGACCTCTCTTGTCTGCTCATATGCAAGCGTTCGCAGCGAAAGTGGGTTTTGCTTTGCACTACGAGTTTACCGAAAACATCGTTCCAGAGGGCGGGCGCGTCCAAGTGCGCTGGTTTACAAGTGAAGAAATTGTAAATGATAGAATTCCGCAGAGCCTGTACAACTCAATTGGTGTGCCACGGATAATTCGACAGGGAAAAATTACTTCGAAAGAACTGTTTGAATATGGTTGTGGAACGTATGACGGGAAAGAAGAAATAAAGCTTTACTTTGCGCGACTAAGGCGCTCGTTTGAGGTTGCTGCGTTTGTTGTACGAGATGTTGCATTTTTACCATTTCGTGAAGGCGAATTGGCAACCTTTGCGCCAGGCGATCTCCAAACAACCCCTTATGACAGAATAATAGATTGAATGCGGCTCCCCCGTCGTCATCGACGGAAGAGGGTCGATTCTCGCAGTATGCATGAGCATCAAGCGCCAGCTTCTCTCCTAGTGGATCAAATCTGACATTTGAATCTTATTACGGATTCCCGGCGGACTCGCGATATGCGAGTCTGGCGGATGCGCACAGGAATATCGTTCGCCGTTTCGGCGGAAGATCGGCTCCGG
>JBEKVR010000169.1:0-10516 GCA_049513815.1 Roseiarcus sp.
CCAGATCGCGATAGTGCGGCGAGAAAATGTGGCCGGATTCGCCGGTGGCGATGATGAAACGCGAGCGGTCGGGGTCGGCGAGATCGTAGATCGCGCGATAGCCGCCGCCGTGGGTGCGAGCGTAGGGCTGGTCGGGGGGCGTGGCGAAGCCGCCGCCGCGGTCGACGGTGTAGAATCCGCCGCTTGACGGCATGCTCAAGTCGCTGATCCGGTCGAGCAGCGGGATGTGGCTGTAGACCTTGTGCTGCAACAGCGTGACATGTTCGTGGCCCCAGCGCCACTGGCTCATGTCGGACCCGTCGCGTTTCACCAGTTCGGCAAGGCCCTCGTCGAGCGCGCGCCCGAGCGTCGCGCGGCAGTCGGGGTCGGGCTTGTCCGGCGCGTCGCACCATTCGGGATGGTCGCTGAGCAGCGCGACGAGCGTCTCGGCGGCGAACGGCCCTTTCTCGCTCAAAGACAGGCCGGTCTTTTCGACCAGCATGATGCGGTGCAGCGCCCTGAGGAAGGCGGTGTAGATGAGCGGCTCGGGTCGGTCCTTGTCCATGACGCCGCGCCAGGCGCTGAGCAGCGCCAGCGCCTGGCGCGCGCGCTCGTCGCTCGGCGTCGCGCGTTTGAGGAACGGCAGCAGATCGCCGAAATCGAGCGTCAGGTGATCGGCCTGCAACGTCGCCGACAGGTCGAGGCTCAGCTTGGGATTGGCGTCGAAGAACTGCTGAATGCGGCGGGCGCGAAAACTCTCTTCCCAATCGCGCCCGTATTCGGCGGTCTTGTCGGGGCCGACGATCGCGTTGTTGGCGTTGAAGATGAATCCGGTCGCGGGATTGTGGAACTGCGGCGCCTGGTCGAAGGTAATCACGCCGGTCCAATCCGCGGCGCCCGACGCGCCGTCGACGGGAGCGAGCCCGTCGCCCGACTTGCGCGTCGGCAGCAGGCCGGGGCTGATGAAGCCGATGTCGCCGTCGACGTCGGCGTAGGCGAAGTTCTGGGTCGGCGTCTGATAGGGCTTGAGCGCGTCGAGGAACTCGCCCCAGTTGCGCGCGACGTTGACGCGCATCAGCGCTTCAGCGCTCGCGTCGCGGTCGCTTAAGCCGGTGAAGGCGAGCGCGATCGCCTTGCCGGGTCCGGCCAGCGTGGCGAGATCGCTGACGACGTCGGAGATGACCGGACCGTGCCGCGTCGCGCGGATGTGCAGTTTGACGTCGGGCGCGTCCTTGACGTGGATCGTCTCGTCGTGGATCAGGAACGGCTTCGCGCCGTCGGGCGTCAGATATTGCGCCGGATCGTCTGGATCGACCGTCTCGACGAACAGATCCTGAGCGTCGGTGTCGGAGCTGGTCAGGCCCCAGGCGATGCGGTCGCTCTGGCCGAGCAGGACGAGCGGCATCCCGGGTATGGTGCCGCCCTTGATCGAGACTTCCGGCGTGACGATACGCGCGAGATACCAGAGGATCGGCGCGCCGAGTTCGAGGTGCGGATCGTTGGCGAGGATCGGTTTGCCGGTGTCGCTGCGCGAGCCGGCGACGACCCATTCGTTCGAGGCGCCGTGGCTCATCTGCAGCAGCGCGCCGAGCCGGTCGCGCGTTTCGTCGAGGCCGGCGTGATCGGGACGGGCGACCGGCGCCGTGGTGACGGGCCAGTCCGCCTTTGGCATGGGGAACAGCCAGCCAGCGCGATCGACGGGAAGCTTCTGCGCCAGGCGCGCGCGCAGACTCTCCAACGCGTAGTTGCCGCTGAGCTGCAGCGACATCAGCTTGCCCCAGACCAGCGAGTCGGCCGGCGTCCACGGCTCGGGCTTGTCGCCGAGGATGAGGAATTCGGGCGGCAGCGCGTCGCGGTGGCTGTCGAGGAAGGCGTTGACGCCGTCGGAATAGGCCTGCAGCCGCTGTTGCGCCCACGGCGACAGCGCGGCGAAGCTGGTTTTCGCCAGGGGATAGAGGCCGAGCGTGCGGATGAAGCGGTCGACATTGACGAGATCGGCGCCGCCGACCTCGGCGACGCGTCCCTGGCCGACGCGACGGTTGATCTCCATCTGATAGAGCCGCTCGCTGGCGTGAAGGTAGCCGAGCGCGCGCGCCGCGTCGTCGAGATTGGCGGCGAAGATGTGCGGCGTCCCGTAGCTGTCGCGCCACACGCGCGTCTCGGCGCTCAAGCCGCGCAGGGCGACCGAGCCGGAATAGGCGGGCATGGCGCGATAGAAGAGATAGGCTGCGCCAGCGACGGCGACGACAATCAGTGCGACCAGGAACTTCAGCGCCGCCTTCAACAGCCGGATCTTCATGTCCGTCGCTCCTCCCGCGCGCGGCGTGCGGCGCCACGCCGCGCCAGTCAAGCGGCTCGGCGCGCGCTTGTCCATGCCGCGCTGCGTCGCGCGGCTGTCGCGTTCACAGCGAAAGGTCGACGATCACCGGCGCGTGGTCCGAAGGGCGCTCCCAGCCGCGCGCGTCGCGCAGCACCCGCATCGCCTTGACCTTGTCGGCGAGCGCCGGGCTGACCCAGACGTGGTCGAGGCGGCGGCCCTTGTCGGCCTTGGCCCAATCGGGCGAGCGATAGCTCCACCACGTGTAGAGCTTCTGTTGCGGCGGAACGAAGCGGCGCAGCGCGTCGGTCCACGGGCCGGCCGCCTGGGCGCGGTTGAGTTTCTCGACCTCGATCGGCGTGTGGCTGACGACGTTGAGGAGCCCCTTGTGGCTCCATACGTCGTGTTCGAGCGGCGCGATGTTGAGGTCGCCGACCAGGATCGCGCGACCGGCGGCGACCCGCTCGGCGGCGAACCATTCCGCCATTTCGTCGACGAAGGCGAGCTTGTGGGCGAACTTGTCGTTGATCGCCGGGTCGGGCTCGTCGCCGCCGGCGGGGACGTAGAAATTGTGGATCTCAAGTCCGTCGGCGTCGTCGCCGAGCCTCACCCGCATGTGGCGCGAGTCGCCCTTGTCGCAGAAGCCGCGCGGCGTCGCCTCAGCGATCGGCATTCGCGAGACGATGGCGACGCCATGATAGCCCTTCTGGCCGTTGAGGGCGATGTGCTCGTAGCCGAGCTTGCGGAACTCGCCGAGCGGGAACTGCCCGTCCGGGCATTTCGTCTCCTGCAGGCAGAGCGCGTCAGGCTTCTGTTCTTTGAGGAAGCGCGCGACGAGGTCGATGCGCAAGCGCACGGAATTGATGTTCCAGGTGGCGATCGAAAAGCGCAATGGCGGAGCCTCGTCGTCGGGGAGCGGCGACAATGGCGGATTGGCGCGCCGCGG
The DNA here is from genome assembly GCA_049513815.1 of Roseiarcus sp. Classification (GTDB taxonomy): domain Bacteria; phylum Pseudomonadota; class Alphaproteobacteria; order Rhizobiales; family Beijerinckiaceae; genus Roseiarcus. Next base: position 3,243 of record JBEKVR010000169.1, read on the forward strand.
CATACCGGGCGCGCCGACTTGCCCACAGCCGGCTCTTCAGCCGCGCCGCGGCGCCTCAGTGGTGGGGATTCTGCCCGGTCGGCCCCGCCTGGTCGATGTGGAACAGGTCCGGGTCGGGCTTGCTGGTCAGATCGACGTTGAACAGCGAGACGACGGTCTGGAAGCCCTGCGCGTCGATCACCGTCCATTGCTTGAGGGCGAAGCTGTCGGGGTCGAAGACCAGCACAATGTTCGCCGAGCCGCCGAAGGTCGCCTTGTCCTCGATCTCGATCGTCGCGGCGTTCTCGTCGATCGTCACCCGCTTGACCGTCGTGTCCTTGGCGAGGTCGACGTGGTCCTTGAGCAGGAACTTCAGCGGCGTCTGGGCGATGAAATAGAGGTCCTGCGTGTCGAGCTTCTGGTCGCGGACGGCGACGCTGCGGCCGTCGGCGACGATCTCGAGCCGCGCCGGCGGCTCGTAGTGGAACAGCATCCGCCCCGGCCGGTCGACGTAGAGCTGCCCTTCGGAGCGCTGGCCGTCGGGGCCGATTTGGACGAAGTCGGCGGTCATCATCCGCGCCGAGTCGAGATAGGCGTCGGCGCGCGAAACCGCTTCCTCTGCCGTCATCTGGGACTGCGCGGCGTCGGAATTGGCGTTCTTGGCGGGCGCCTTGTTCGCGGCGGCTTCGTCCGATTTGAGCGACGTCGGCGGCTTCGGCGCGCTGAGATCGGCGGGGCGCGTCGGCGGCGTCGGCGGCGGGGCGACGTCGGCGGTCGCGTCGCCGGCCATGGCGACGCGCGCCAAGGCGAGGATGGCGACGGCCGACCAGGCGAGGGGTCGAAACGAGATCATCGGGGCCGGCTTTCGGGCGGAGGCGCGGCGTGCGCTTCGCCGCTGCATGGCAGGGCGTTGTGATCGCATTGTGGCGGCTCGGTCAAGGCGCACCGGACCGCCGGCGCGAGGTCCGGCGCGGGTCGCGAGCGCCGCGCCGCCCAAGCAAGCGGCCTTCCCGCGATGTATAGAATTGTAATAGTTGGCTTTACTATGACAAATGCCGTGTGAGACCTAAATATAGCGTTTATCTTACCCAAATCTCTATTTATCAGTCTGTTGACTTCACATTACGTAACGGCAACACTCCGAATGCAGGGTTAATATTGGGAGAAGGGAAATGACTAAGGTTTGGTTTACGGCGGCTACGTCATTCCGTGCGTCGGTACAGGCGGCTGTCCCCCGTCCGCTTCCGAGTCACGAGGTATTGCAACGCCGTATGGACCGTTTCGGTCCGCGTCGGGACGCCGCGCGCAGCGCTCCGCTCGAGGCGCCGCCGCAACCGCTCGACGCCAATCTGCTCGCTGACGGCGAGGCGCTCGAGGCCGCCTGGCAGGCGGAGCTCAGGGCGATGATCGCCGCGCGGCGCGGCGGCGCCCAGGCAGTGGCGACGGCGCGAGCGGCGCGGGCGGAAAGCGAGGCGATCGTCACGCGCATCGAAGCGACGCGTGCGCTCACCCTCGACGGCCACAAGGTTAAAGCGCGGGCCGAATCCTGGCGGCGCGACGGCGCTCCGCTCACCCAGGCGGCTGCGGAGGACCAGCAGGACGACGGCGTGTGGACCGACATGGCGGACCTGCCGCGCTACGAAGCGCCGGCGACGCGCACCGCGACCGCGGCCTTCGCCTGATGCGGCCGGGGCCCGCGCGGGCCGGCGCTCGTCGCCGGTCCGCCGCCCGCGCCGCTAGGGCAGGCGCTTCAACGCGCCGAGGACCCAGTCGGTCACTTTGCCGTAGGGCGGCCGCAGCAGCGGAAAACCGCTCAAGTTCGACTGGTGGAACACCGGCTTCAGTTTGCTGAAGGTGCGAAATCCCCATTCGCCATGATATGCGCCGACGCCGCTCGCGCCGACGCCGCCGCATGGCTGCCCCTCCTGGACGAAGTGGAGCAGGCAGTCGTTGACGGTCACGCCGCCGGCGATCGTTTCGCTGAGCACGCGCTCGCGTCGCGGCCGAACCAGTAGAGCGCCAGCGGCCGGTCGCCGCGATTGACGAAAGCGATCGCGTCTTCGACCCGGTCGTATTCGACGATCGGCAGCAGCGGTCCGAAAATCTCTTCCCGCATCAGTCGCGACGTTTGTGGCGCGCCGATCACCAGCGTCGGCGCCAGCTTGCGGCTGTCGGCGAAGCTTTCGCCGGCCGGATTGATCTCGACGATCCGCGCGCCCGCTTCGCGCGCCTCGGCGACGAGCGCGACGAGGCGGCTGCGATGACGCTCGCCGATGATCGCGGTGTAGTCGGGATTGGCGGCGAGCTTCGGATAGAGGCGCGCCATCGCCGCCGCCAGCGCCGCCGCCGCCGCGTCGGCCTGGCCGCGCGGAACCAGGAGATAGTCGGGCGCGACGCAGGTCTGGCCGGCGTTGAACAGCTTGCCGGCGGCGACGCGCGCGCTCGCCTGGGCGAGATCGCAGGACGGGTCGAAGATCGCCGGCGACTTGCCGCCGAGCTCGAGCGTGATTGGCGTCAGATTGGCCGCCGCCGCCGCCGCCGCCTGCCGCCCGACGGCGGTCGAGCCGGTGAACAGCAAATGATCGAACGGCAGGGCGACGAACGCCTTGCCGGTCTCGGCGTCGCCGACGACGACGCTGACGACGTCGGGATCGAAATATTTCGCCGCCAGCTCGGCGAGCAGCGCCGAAGTGCGCGGCGTCAGCTCGGAGGGCTTGATCAGCGCGCGGTCGCCCGCCGCCAGCGCCGCCGCCAGCGGACAGAGCGTCAACTGGATCGGGTAGTTCCACGGCGAGACGATGCCGACGACGCCGAGCGGCTGCGGCGCAAGGCGATTGCGCCCCGGCAGAAACGGCAGCGCGGTTGGAACGCGCCGCGTCCGCATCCAGCCCGCGACCCGCCGACGGGCGTAGAGGATGGCGCTGCGCGTCACGAACAATTCCGCGATGCGCGTTTCCTGCGCGGCGCGGCCGCCGAAATCGGCGTCGACTGCGGCGACGAACGCCTGCTCATTTTCGTCGACCAGGCGCAGCAGCCGGGCGAGCCGCTCGCGTCGGACGGGCAGGGGCGGATTGCGGTCTGCGGCGAAGGCCTGGCGTTGCGCGAGGAAGCGCGACGCGTAATCGGGCTTGGGCGGCGGGACCGCGTTCATTTCGTTCCTCCCTGCACATACGACAACGGACCGGCGCTCATCGCGGCGACGACGCGCGGCGAGGCGGGCGCAGGCGGTCGGCGTGGCTTCTCCCGAAGACGATTACGCCTCAGAAATCCGCGGCTGACAACAGTAGTTATCGCCGCCGTCCGATCGGCGCCGGCGTGCGCTCGAGTGGCGTCCCTCCGAGCGGCGGAGGCTCGTCGGCGCGGCCGCAATCGCAGCTGATTCCGCGGGGGGACAACTCGCTCCTGGCGTCAGGCGCCCTCAATTCGCCGACAAAGAGCGCTAACCGCCCCGCGCGACGCGTCAGCGAAACCGCGTCCGACATGGGAGGTTTGGATGGCCTCGCAGAAAGCATTGCCTGCGCACACTCAGGACTGGGTCAATCTGGTCTGCGCCGTGCTGTTGTTCATCTCGCCCTGGATTCTCGCCTTCTCCGGCGACGTGACGGCGACGCGCGCCGCCTGGATCACCGGCGTCGTCGTCGCGATCTTCGCCGTCGCGGCGCTGGTGCAATTCGCCGAGTGGGAGGAATGGGTCAGCGCGCTGCTCGGCTTATGGATGATCCTCGCCCCGTGGATCGTCGGCTTCTCGACCGTCGGCGTCGCCGTGGCGGCGTTCGTCGTCCTCGGAATCGTCGTCCTTGCGGCGTCGGCCTCCGAGCTGTGGCAGATCCGTCACCCGCACGTCATGGCGCATTGACGCGCCAGGCGAAGCGACGCGTAGCGCAGGAGTGACGTCATGGCGGCGGCGGTTCGCCCGTCGTCGTCGCGCAGGCGAGTCTGTCCTTGGCGCTGCGCCGAAGCGACGGACGGACGAAGGGGCGTCGCGTCTTAGAACTTTACGTTCAGGCCGGCGCGAAACACATTGAGGTTGGCGTCGAATTTTCCGCTGAATGACGACGGCGCGGGCGCGCCGCCGGCGAGTGCGACGGAGTCTAGGCCGGCGCGGCCGAGATCGACGTAGAGATATTCGGCCTTCAGCGTCACGTTGCTGGCGATCGCCAGTTCGCCGCCGGCGCCGAGCGTCCAACCCACTTTCACGCCCGACGAGCCGCCGGCGAAGCACGCTTCGCCACTTGTGCAGATGTAGCCGTAGCCGCCGCCGAGGTCGCCGCCGCTGCCGGGGCCGCCGGAGGTCGGGAACAGCGTCGCGCTGTCGCGCACCGTGCCGAACGCCAGGCCGCCCGTCGCGTAGATCAGCAGTGTCGCAGTCGGAATGACGCCGACGCGCGCTCTGACCGTTCCGAACGATTGGATCGACTGTTTGGCGACGAAGGTAGACGGCCCGACGCTGCCGAGGAGGAAATTCGAATTCGTCGTCCCGTGGGCGCCCGACCAGTCGTAGTCGGCTTCCGCGCCAACGAGCCAGTTGGCGTCGAGCTGACGATTGTAGCCGATCTGGCCGCCGGCCAAGCCGCCGCTGAGGCCAAGCGAGGCGCCGGGCGGGCAAGTGGCGGAGTTCAGGCCGCTGCAGGAACCGTAATAGGCGTTGGGATCGTTGGGCGCGAAGCCAACCGACGGACTGCCGGCGCCGTATCCTGCGTTGGCGCCGACGTAGAAGCCGGACCAGTCGAAGGCCGGCGCTGGCGCGCCGAGATCGCTAGCGAACGCCGCTGAGCCGGCGACGACCAGCGCGACGGCTGACAAAATGATCCTGCGCATGCGGCTCCGATCGAATCTGTATGATTCAACGGCACTCTTCATAAGCGGAGTCGGCGCCGTCGGTCGTCGCAGTGCGCGCCGGCGATGGTCTCAATCCGCGCCATCAAGGCGCTCCCGACCGCCGGTCTTCAGCGCCGCTCGCGCGCCATGGCGCGGAAGTCGCTCGCTGTCATCTGGAACGCCGCCTTGAACAGGCGATAGAAGGTCGCGAGGTTGTCGAAGCCGCAGCGATAGGCGACTTCCGTCACCGACAAATCGGCCTCGCTGGCCAACAGTCCGCGCGCCTTGTCGAGTCGCAGCGCGACGATGCGCCGGCCGACGCTGACGCCGGTCGGCTCGAACAGTCCGTGCAGTCGCCTGACCGACGTGCCGATCGCGGCGGCGACATGGGCCGGCGAAAGATTAGGACGATGAAGGTTGCGGGCGATGAAGCGCTCGGCGGCGGCGCGCCGCGCCGCGGCGATCGCCTCGCGATTGAGCTCGGTCGCCGTATCCGCCGATCCTTGCGCCAGCGCGGCGAGCTGCGCCAGGCTATGGGCGGCGACGTCGAACGCCTCCCCCTCCAAAGTCGCGAGGTTGCGCCGCCACGCGGCGAAGTAATCGCCGAGCAGCGCGCCGAGGCCGCCGTGCGGGTGAATGACGCGCGGCAGCGCGCGCCGGCGACCGCGTCGGAACGCGCCGATCAGCGCCGACGGCAGACTGGCGAGCGCACACGCCATATGCGGGCCGCCGACATAGGCGTGCGAGAAGGGGACGTCGGCGAAGCCGACGACCAGCGATCCCGGCGGAGCGACGAATTCATCGCCGTCATGGGCGCGAAACCACGATGGCGACGAGACCGCGGAGTAGACGAGCAGATTATCGCTGGGAAAGCGCGCAATGTCCGCCGCGCCGCGGTGGGCGAGCGCCGCGGAGCGCTCGAACGTCATCGACGTGACGCCGGCGTGCCGCACGACGCTCAGCCGCGCCGAGAAATTGCGACGCTGCTCCGGCGTCGCGTCGACCGTCATGCCGGTGAACTGTCGCGACACCGCCTCGCCCCAATAGGCGAACCGGTCGCGCTGCGGAATCGCGTCGGTCGAGACCGAATGGACTGGAATCATCGGTCGCCCTGATCTAGTCGGCCCTAGTTCGCCATGCCGATCGTCTTTGCGCAACCTTGGCGGCCGGCGGCGTCCGCCGCCAGCGGGAGAGAGGCGGGTGAAGCGTCGCGTTGCGGCCAGCCCGCGCGGGTGGGACCGCGCGGACGTGTGCGGCAGATCGGCCGCAACGCGACAGATTGTGTTTACGGGATGAAAGGCGGTGACGACCGCAGATTGCGGTCTGAGCTTTTCAGCCGCGAAAATGCGCGCCGCCCGTTCCGTCATGCCCGGCCTTGCGCCAAGCTGTTCGGCTATGAGGGCGAGGGTTCGGCAGAGAGCGTCGTCGACCACATGGAAGCGTCCTGTTTCCGAAGCCGAAGGGCTCTCAATCTGGATCCGCCTGCGCTCAAATCGATCTTCTCGATCACCGCAGACCTACGCGCCGATCCGCCGCGGCGCTCCAGGGCGCGGTTCATCGTAATCGGCGTTGCTCAGGCGAACGACAGAAGCTTAGCGAACACGCGCTTTAGCGCCGCATCGCCCTTGATCTTGCGCACGATGTCGCGCGTCACCCGTCCTCGATAGGTGCGCAGTATCCTCAGCGCCCGGTTCGCTCGCTTGAACGTCTATATCTCAAGTCAGGGAACCAGTACTGCGGCGCAGGCTCGCGCCACCGCCTGATCAGGTTCTTTGCTGCCCGGCATGGTCGCCCACCCGCCCTTCTCGATGAAGCTGTGGCGGTAGTAAAAGTCGAGCTTTGTCAGACTGGCCAGATTCGCCTCAGCGTCCGGCGAATGCCTAAAATTGTCGACGCATATCAGCGCCCGAGCCGCCACGACCGCAGCTTCGGCTCGATCTACTGCGCGAGTCTCAGAGGTTCCGCCGGTGACCCAGCCGCCCCATGCGAACCCGATGACGATGGCGGCGACTGCGCCGCCGGCAACTCCCCATAGGGCAGGTCTCACTTCCACAGGAAGCTTCATTTTGTCCGCCTTCCAATTTTCGAAGAGAAAAGGGAGCTTCTCTTAGTGTTAGCCAACATCCCCCGGATCAAAACCTTACCCTAAATTCCCCTTCGGTGACACGCCAGCCTCGGAAACTACGCATAGCCGCGCCGAGAAAGCGCGGCGCTGTTCCGGCGTCGCCTCGACCGTCATGCCAGTGAATGGACGCGACACCGCCTCGCCCCAATAGGCGAACCGGTCGCGCTGCGGAATCGCGTCGGTCGAGACCGAATGGACTGGAATCATCGGCCACCCTGATCGAACTGGCCCTAGCCCTTGCTATTCATGACGAGGTTCGGTTTGGCGCTTGGGCGGCTTTGGGGGACTTCGGGCGCACGGGTTCGTTCGGGTTTTTCACCGTGTGACGACCGATACTTTTGCGAACGCGTTG
>JBEKVR010000170.1:0-10501 GCA_049513815.1 Roseiarcus sp.
TTTGCGGGGTGTGAGGTTCATCGTCAGGACGATCTCCTGGATTTCCTCGTCGGAGACCTGATCAATATCGAGATGGCGCGGCAGCCAGCGGCGCAGTCGCCCGTTGGCGTTTTCGATGCCGCTCTCATGCGCAGTGAGCACTTGAAGCGGATCGCGGACAAGGAACAAATCGTCCTCGACGATGCGATGCGCGTTGAAGATCGCGGCGCGCGGATCGAAGCCGTCGGGGAAGATCAGCGAGGGGCTTTCGTCCTTCACCGCGCGACCGCAATACGCGAGCAACGTACCGGCGCGATCATGAATCGGGATCGCGAACCGGCCGCGCATGATGCCCTTCGGTGCAAAGCCCGCCCCGAAATGCGCACACGTCTCCGGCGACACGCCCAACGCCTGCACGGCCTCGTGCGAGGCTTGCAGGTAGTCAAGCGGTCTCAATCCCTTCTCTGTCACGGGCTGGGGGGAATCGTTACGGGAACCGTCGCCCTTTGCCGATGCCGAACTCGCACTGCCCTTGCCGGCCAAGAACTCGGCCGCCTCGCGAAGCGAACAATTGCGGACGTTCGCGGCCATCGTGATCGCGTCGCCGCCCTTGCCGCATGCGCCAAAGCAGTAATAGAGACCCTTGGCGGGCGTGACGACGAACGCCCGATCGCCGCCCGCTTTGCAGATGGGACAGGGGCCGCGCAACTGCGGCCCGCTTCTCGTGAGTTTGACGCCGAGCATTTCGGCGGCCCGCTCGATGCTGACGCGCTGTTTCAATTCGCCAAAGTCGATCGCATGGGACATGACGTCCTCCTCTCTTTGCCTGTGGGAATTGTACGAGGGGGACGGGCTCGATCATGGGGTTATCCCCATGTGGCTTCGCCACGGGATCAGCACGCTATTTCGTTATCGTGTTGAGACGCCGATCCTCGTGTCCGACCCTTCGCCACGGCTCATGGAACATCCGACCGTCCGGAGCTGGCGCGCGCGTGAAGCTCGCGAGGTCGGGTCGGCATGCGAAGCCGAACATGGTGCTGCGGCCATTGCGCGCGATCGACTCGACCGCCTTCATCATATTGCGCATGCGCTTCTCGTTCGTGGTCACGAAAAGCACGTGGAGATTGTCGATGCCGAAATGGGAGTCGATCGTGCCCGACGCAACGATCTCGCGATACGCTCTGATCTTTGGCTTGATCACCGCCTCGATGCTCTCGGTGCCCATATCGGCTTCGAGCGCAAAGAACCGCCCGCCGATCGCGAAGAACGCATCCGGCTCGATCCATCTCGGCGCGTCAGCGACCGGCGGCACGGCAACGTTTAGAGGATTGGGGAAGGTCTGCGTCCGCGCCGGCGACGCGCTGATGATCTCGACGTGATTGCAAAAGCGAACGGTCGAAGCAGCGCGCGCGCCGATCTCGATGTCGAGCGTGATCTGTGAGGCCATGTGATCGTGGGCGAGGCGAAGGATGCGCGACGGCGCGGCGCTGTTGCCGCCGATGCGCGTCGCGCGCACCCAATCGTCCGCTGGAATGATCCCGCGCAATTGCAGTAAGTCCTCGGCGTCTTTGCCGAGGCGATACATCTCATCGACGAAAAGCGAGTTGGCGAATTTGATGTTCTCGCTCAATCGCGCCAACCACTCGCCTTGCTCGTGATAGAGGTCGGTCAAGCGATTGCGAGTCTTGCTCTCATAGCGACGATCGAAGGCGACGATCTGTTTGGTGGTGAGCTGGGCGTGCCGGCTCAACGGCTCGAAGATGCCGAAGATGTCGTTGTCGGTGATCGCGGTGCGTTTGCCATTCGGCGTCGGTCGCGAGCGCGGCCGGTTCTTCTTGAGGGTTGAAGTCTCCATGGATCGATTGGAAGCGCGAGGCGCGGACGCTGTAAACGTGCGTCCATGTCGCTCATTGCGCAGACCTGCGACACAGTGCGACAGCATGTTCACACGATCAAATTTTATCACGTGTCGCGGCCGGCCGTGGTCTGTCGGGGTGCGTCGCGGCCCCCCGCGACAGTGCACGAAATTCAAGATTTTCGATCGGATGGGCGCAGTCGTCGTAAAAATGGCGTGCGGAACTTCCGTGCCGACTTGTAGTCGCACATTGATAGAGATATCAAAGTATCCGCAACAGTAAATGGGGGAGGGATATCGTATGTCTACGTCCATATCTGAGTCGTCCAAGCCAGTCGACTTGGCGGCGGAAATCGTTGCGGCCTTCGTTGCGCATAACTCGTTGCGATCGGCTGATCTGCCGGCCCTAATTGAATCGGTGCATGCGGGGTTGGTGAAGATCGCGAACGGCGCGGCAAATTCCGAAGAACCGGCAGCGCCAACGGCGGCGGTAACGATCCGCAAGTCGGTCACACCGGACTATCTCATCTGTCTGGACGATGGCCGCAAATTCAAATCTCTGCGGCGACATCTGGGGCGGCTCGGAATGACGCCGGAGCAATACCGCGCGAAGTGGAAGTTGCCGGACGACTATCCGATGGTGGCCCCAAATTACGCGTCGCTGCGATCGGCGTTGGCGAAGAAGATCGGGCTCGGTCAATTTCGCAAGAGCGGCGGTGCCCGGAAGCGCAAGCCCCGTTAGCCTCTATCCGGATCGCGCTTCCCTCGATGTCTCGGCCGCCTCTTTGGAGCCTTGGGGAACGACGCTGCGATGCCTTCCTCGACCGGCTTGCGCAACATCATGTGGCGCGCGTGCGCGAAGGCGATGACCTGCGCCAAGCGCGTGCCCGGCGGAGGGGGAGCGAGCGTGTCGATCACGCGTGGCTCCAAAGGCGCGCCGCCGCGCATGAGTTTGATCCAGGCATGGTAGTTGTTCGTCTGGGTCAACGTCGCCGGATTGTTCATGCCGAGCTCGCCGGCGAGACGCTTGGCGTCATGCGCGCCGACGCGAAAGACGACGAGCGTTCCGGCGTTGCCGAAGACGGCGTGTTGCAGTGCTTCCGGCAATTGCGCGATCTGCTGGTTTGCCGCGACTAATGAGAGACGCCACTTGCGCGCCTCCGAGAGGATCGAAGCGAAGCTCTCGGTCGCGAAGTGTTGGAACTCGTCGACATACAGCGTGAAGTCGCGGCGCTCGCTCTCCGGCATATGCCGGCGCGCCTCGGCCGCTTGCGAGCACGCCGTGATGAGAAGCGCGCCCAAAAGGTGCGCCGGCTCGGTGCCGAGATTGCCCTTCGACAGATTGACGATGAGCACCTTGCCCTTGTTCATTATGTCGGGGGTTTGGAGCGTCGAAGAATTCTGACACAGGATCGATCGAATGTACGGGTTGGCGAGGAACGCGCCGATCTTGTTTTGGATCGGCGCAATCGCCTCGTTGCGGAATCGTGAGTCGTAGGCGGCGTACTCAGTTTGCCAAAACGCGCGCACCACCGGGTCTTGGCAACGCACCACAAGCCAATGGCGATAGTCGTCGTCGACCAGCAAGCGGGGAAGTCCGAGCAATGTCTGATCGCGCGTGTCGAGCAAGAGCCGTATCGAATGACCGAGGATATATTCGAGGCGTGCGCCCCACGTGTTCGCCCATATGTTTTTGAAAGCCGAGACGATGTTCGCCGCGGCCGTCGCGCGCTCGGCCTCGGGGACGCCCGATAGGGGATTGTAAGCGAAGGTGTGAGTCGGGTCGGACGGATCGAGATAGATCACGTCCGCTCGGCGCTCCTTCGGAGCGAGGCTTGCGATGTGCTGGCTCGCATCGCCGTGGGGGTCGAGAAAGCAGAAGCCCGCGCCGGCCTGGAGGTCGGCGTGCATGAGGTTGAGTAACAGTCCGGTCTTGCCGGTGCCGGTCATGCCGACGACGTAGACATGCCGGCGGCGATCGGCTTGCAACAGAGGCACGCTCTCGCCTGTCGAGAGCGTGCCGAGAATCGGTTCGTGGTTCGTGAGCATGGGAGGGCCGCCGCGCCGTGCCGAGTGTTCGCGCCGTTGGTGCAAGCTTCGGTCGGTTGGGGAGGCCCGCCATTGCACGCGTGTTGAACGCGGGCGAAGAACTGCCTGCGGACATTGTAGCGCAGGGCTGGGGGGAATCGTCGGGAGCGGTAAGGAACGGTTGGAACCGTCCGCGCCAGTTCGTCGTGGCGCGCTTACGCGCGCCCGACCCAATAGGTTTTCCCGCAGCGATGTCCGTTAGGCGGAGCAAGTGGCTCGCTGATGTCCGATAGGCAGAAGAAAAGCTATTGGGTCGGGCGCGATAGCGCACGCGAACTGGCGCGGAATCAGTGTGCTGTCGCCATTCGATGGGGGAAACAGTTTCCCCCACCGTTTCCCCCTGCGCATATGCCACGTGCTGTGGCATTGGCGGCGTCACGGGGGCGGCGGGGAAGCGTCGGCGCTGTCGGTTTTGCGCTGCGCGAGGATCGCGGACAGGCGCTTTTCCCAAGCGCCGATCGCCGCGCGCATTTCGTCCATGTAGGCATGGCGGTTGTAGATCGCCGCCACGCCGGAAATGGTGCCGGTGACGTGGTTGATGAGGCGCTCGACGATGTGGGGCGCGACGCCCGTCTGGGCGAGGTCGGTGGCAAACGTCCTTCGTAAATCGTGCAGTGTCCACGGCGCAATGTTTGCGCGTTTGTCGAGCGCGACTTTGCCTTTCGACCAGCCATTGAATGGCGTCTCAGATTTTCCACGGGCCGGGAACAATTGGGTCGAGTCATCTTTCGGTAATGCGCTGGCGAGGATCGAAGTGGCCAATGCTGCAATGGGGAACACGTGCTCCCGGCCGTTTTTCGTTGCCTCTTTCGGAAGCGTGATCGTCGAGTTTTGTATCCATGAAGTTCGGAGGGCCGCGCATTCGCCGCGCCGCATGCCCGTGAGGATGAGCAACCGAACAATGAGGCCGAAGTGTCCCTCGGCTTTCTCGGCCGCCGTCCATACGGCTCTGAGCTCCTCGTCGGTAAGGACGCGGGAGCGCGAGACGATAGTATGAGGGGAGAAGCCGCTGGTCGGGTTGTCGATGACGTAGCGCTTCTTTTGCGCCCACGTGAAAAACGTCTTGGCGCACGAAAGGCGGTGATTGAATTCCGAGCGCGCGACATTTTTCATTTTCCGCGCGAGATCGTCCGGATTGATGTCCGCAAGCGGACCCTTGAAGCCGAGGAGGCCAAGGTGGCGTTTGTGGTCGGCGACGGTGATGGGACGCCGGCGCGTAGCCTTTTCCTCCAAGAACTCCTCGACGGCGGCAGGGAAGGTTATGGAATGCGGCCGCAGCTTCCCCAGAGTCTTTTCGGCCAAAAGTCGTTTCGCTTCCGTGCGAGCCTCCGAAAGCGAAATGAGCGGGTATCTCCCAAGTGCCTTTCGGGAATTATGGAGCTTCAAAATGAAAGTTTTGGCCCCGCCTTGGGAGACTCGGCATCCAAAGCCCGGAAGTTTCGTGTCCCAGTAATCGACCGTCCCCGTCTGGGGTGCCTCAAAAGACCGAAGGCCAGCGTCGGAGAGGTCGATCTTTGGCACCAGTTTGGCACTTCCAAGAGGCGGGGTAGGGCGAAATGCCATGTACCACTATGGAGCGCTCAAACGCCAGAAAAATAAGGGGTTACCAGCAAAAATGTGGCACTATGTGATGCTATGAAAATGCAGGAAAAACGGTTTAGGAAACCTGTGCTCTATCCTGCTGAGCTACCGGGACGTCTCTGCCCGCCGGTCGCTCGCGGCCGGCGCGCTTTGCCGTCGTCCCTCGCCCTTGAGCGGTGACCGCGCGGGGCGAAGGCGCTAGAAGCCGTCTCGCAACGGCGAAGCGCCTCTAGCATGAATTCCGCTCCAACGCATCTGCCCGGCCGGCGCGCCGTCGCCGCCGCGATCGTCACCGCTTTGGCGCTGGCGCTCGCCCTCCCAGCCGGGCGGGCGGCGGCCTGCGGCGCGGCGGCGGGGATTGTTCAGGCGACTGCGGTCGACGAAGGGGGCGAAATCGCGCTTGCCGACGGGCGGAGGCTGAGAATCGCCGGCCTCGACCTTCCCGTTGCATCGCGCGGCGACCCGGCGCTGGCGGCGGCGGCGCGCGCGCTGCTGGCGAAGCTGTTCGTCGGCCGCGAGGCGGCGCTGACCCTCGTTTCGCCCGCCCCCGATCGCTGGGACCGCGCGCTGGGCGACCTCGGCGCGCCCATTTCGGACGGCGCGCCGGCCTCCGCCGCCGAGACTCTGATCGCCGCCGGGCTGGCGCGGGTTCGTCCGGAATACGAGACGCGCGGCTGCGAGGCTGGCCGACTCGCCCTGGAATCCGCGGCGCGCGCGAAAGGACTTGGCGTCTGGCGCGATCCCGATTATGTCGTGCTCGCCGCCGACGATCTCGCCTCATTGGCGCGGCGCGACGGGCGCTTCGTCATCGTCGAGGGCGCGGTGCGCAGGATTGGCCTCGGCCGCGCGCGCCTCTATCTCGATTTGGGCGGGCGCGGCGCCCTTACGGTCGTCGCCTCGCGCAAGACGCAAGCGGCGTTCCAGGCGGCCGGCGCTCCGTTGACCGCCCTCGCTGGAGAGAAAATTCGGGTGCGCGGCGCATTGGACAGCCGATTCGGCCCGCAATTAGAAATCGTCGATCCGCTTATGCTGGAGCGGCTCGGGCGGGCCGAGGCGAAGTAGGGAAGCGGACCGGGCAAATGAGCGTCTGGGCGGGCGAGACGGACATGGGGCGGGGCGGGCCGGGCGCGCGCTTCTGCGCGCGCGCGCTTGCCGCCTTCGTCGCCGCGCTCGCGCTGGCGCTCGCCGCCTGTGCGACGATCGATGCGCCGTCGCGTCCGGCGGCGGTCAATCTGGTTCCCACCGCCGCGCCGCAGACGACCGGCGGCGCCGAGACGAGCCCCGAGCGCAAGCGCCTGATCGACGCGTTCGGCGGCGAATACAGCGCGCCGGCGGTCGAGCGCTATCTCAATGAGATTCTCACCCGGCTCGCTCAGGCGAGCGACACGCCGAGCGAACCCTACCGCGTCACCATTCTCGACTCGCCGGTCGTCAACGCCTTCGCGCTGCCCAACGGCGAGATCTTCATCACCCGCGGCTTGCTCACGCTCGCCAACGATTCTTCGGAAGTGGCGGCGGTGATGGCGCACGAGATCGCGCATGTGACGGCGCGCCACGCCGCCCAGCGCGCCGAACTGGAGAAGACCGCGCAGCTCTTCAGCCGCGTCTCCGACCAGGTGCTCGACCGGCCGCAAGAAGGCGAGGCGGTGCAGGCGCGCATGCAATTGTCGATCGCGCGCTTCTCGCGCCAGCAGGAGTTCGAGGCCGACCAGATCGGCATCGGCGTCATCGCCAAGGCGGGTTTCGACCCCTACGCCGCTTCGCGCTTCCTGACCTCGCTCGGCCGCTGGAGCGCGCTGCGCACGGCGATGATCGGCGCCGGATCGGCCGACAAGCCCGACATGATGGCGACCCATCCCTCGACGCCGGAACGCGTCGCCCAGGCGGTCGTGGAAGCGCATAAGTTCGGCGCGCCGGGGGTCGGCGAAACCGGCCGCGACGAATATCTCGTCGTCGTCGACGGCATCGCCTACGGCGACAATCCGGCGCAAGGGTTGGTGCGCGGCGCGCGCTTCCTCCATCCCAAGCTCGGCTTCGCCTTCCAGGCGCCTGACGGCTTCGCGCTCGAGAACCAGTCGGCGGCGCTGATCGGCGTCGGCGAGGGCGGCGCGCAGGCGCTGCGGCTCGATTCGATCGCGCTCTCCCCGTCGACCTCGCTCGAGGACGAGCTCGCCTCGGGCTGGATCGACGGCGTCAAGACGTCGTCGATCGAAGCGCTTCCGGGCGGCGACTATCCGGTGGCGATCGCCGTCGCGCAGGGCGATCAGTGGAGCTTCCGGCTCGGCGCCGTCAGGGTCGGCGACCGCGTGTTCCGGCTGATCTTCGCCGCCCATTCGCTCAGCCCCGCGGTCGACGCGCGCTTCCGCGCCTCGATCCGCTCGTTTCACCGGCTGCGGCCGGAGGAGGCGGCGGAAGCGCAGGCTTTGCGGCTCAGGGTGATCGAAGCGCAGTCCGGCGACACCGCCCAGTCGATGGCGCAGCGCATGTCGCCGGACGAGCGCGCGGTCGGCCAGTTCCTGGTGCTCAACGGCCTCGATCGCGAGGGGCCGCTCGTCTCCGGCCAGCGCTACAAGATCATCGCCCCGTGAACGAAGCGCGCGCGGGACGGCTGAGCGGCAGGATCGTCGCGGCGACCCATAACAAGGGTAAGCTCGCCGAGCTCAGCGATCTGTTGGCGCCGCGCGGGCTCGAAGTCGTCGGCGCCGGCGCGCTCGGCCTCGCCGAACCGGGAGAGACCGGCGACAGCTTCGCCGCCAACGCGGCGCTGAAGGCGCGCGCGGCGGCGCGCGCCGCCAGGCTGCCGGCGCTCGCCGACGATTCCGGTCTGTGCGTCGCGGCGCTCGACGACGCGCCGGGCATCTATTCCGCCCGCTGGGCGGGCGAGGGCAAAGACTTCGCCGGCGCGATGGCGCGCATCGAGCGCGAACTGAAAGCGCACGGCGCGGCGCCGCCATGGCGCGCGCATTTCGTCAGCGCGCTGGCGCTCGCCTGGCCGGACGGCCGGCTCGAGGCGTTCGAGGGGCGGGTCGACGGACATCTGGTCTTCCCGCCGCGCGGGACGAGCGGCTTCGGTTACGATCCGATCTTCATTCCCGACGGCCATCAGCGCAGCTTCGGCGAGATGACGGCGGTGGAGAAGCACGGCCTGCCGCGCGACAATTCGCTCGCCTTGTCGCATCGCGCCCGCGCCTTCCAGAAGCTTGCGGCCGCGCTGCTCGATTGACGCGCGCGCGCCGCTCGCGCCATCCTCTCGTCCGAGCGGTCGCGTCGCGAGCGGCGGGCGGCGGCGAAAGCGCGGAGGCCAAGGTGAGCGAGTTCGAGCGACGCAAAGAAGCATTCGAAGCCTTCTTCGCCCTGAGCGAAACGTTGCGCTTCAAGTCGCTGGCGCGCCGCAACCGCGCGGTCGGCCGCTGGGCGGCGGAGAAGCTCGCGCTGACAGGCGAGGCGGCCGAGCGCTACGCCGAAGGGCTCGCCCAGGCGCAGATTGACGGCGCCGACGACGAAGCGCTGGTCGCGCGCTTGAACGACGAATTCGCCAAGGCGGGCGTCGACGCTTCCGCCCATCGCATCCGCCGCCGCTTCGAAGCGGCGCTCGCGCAAGCCGTCGCCGACGTACAGGCGGGACGGTGAGGCAAGAGCCCTCGGCGGGCGGCCGATGATGGGAATTGGCGGGCGTGTCACCGTAATCCCAAGAGCGCCTGAAATGGGTGAGGTTGTGCGGGGGGAGGCGATGGAAAAAGTCGAATGGTAGTGAGCGTGTGCGCCGGGCTGCGGTTGTTGTCAATCGAAGCGATATGTTACCTGCCGCCTCGGCAGTCGGGCTTTCTACTCTGTTAGTAAAGGGCCGAATTCGTGCATGAAACCAAAATACAGTCTTCTGAATGACCGGCGAATAGGCACGATGTCGTCGGACGGCCGTATATGCACGATATTGATCCGTGCGGTGAGTACGGATTTGGATTCGGATGCGGGCGGTCGCAAGCGCTGGTGGGCGCGGGCGGCGGTCGTTGCAGGAAACGAGAATGCGATTTGATGATTTCGTAAAGAGAGTCGCCGTAATTCCGGAATTGTGGATATATAAATGCCTCCTAAGACGAGTCTTCTGGTAACGAGTGAGCAACAAGTAACACTTCAAAATCAGATGCGTCTCATTGTACGCACGTTAGCGCTTGAGTTGACTGTTAGTTTCTCTATTCTTGCCCTTAATTCTTACTATATCCCGACACACGAGTGTACAATTATGGCCCACAGCGAATGGTTACTATTGTGGCCGATGAATAACAACTATATTACAACGTTGCAACAGGCTAATTTTTCGGAGCGCGATATTTGTGTTATGGTTTCGACGTTATCATTGGCAAGCGTAGTCTGTGTCGTAGCGACCGTGTTGGCAATTGTTCGCATACTTATTCGTGAGCCGACGGTGTATTTCAAGAATACCACGCCGACGGTTGTCGCAATATTGGTCGGAACGACTTGGTATTTATCGAGTGGAATTACCAGCCACCATACACTGTTCGCACCAAGTGAGGATAAGTCAATAGTAATGAATTCAATATATGTACTAACGATGATGGCTTGTTGGTTTTTTATGTTAACGTTTGTTGTCGATAGGGTCCGCTCGTCAATCGCTCACGCGATTGCCAATCGTTGATCAGCTAAAGCTCGAAAGGGAGGCTACATTGGCGGATAAGCCGGCGTCCGAAACCGGATCCACTCTTTTGGCTCTGGCGTTGCAAGGCAACGAGACTGCAGCAGTGGCGCTCGCTGCGTTGTACGGGCCCGAAGCGCTTGAGTTTGCGGAGGGCGCCGCGACCTTCGCTTTGGGTCCAATCGGGTTCACGGCGTCGATCGTCTACGGAGCCGCAACGGATGGGCTAGTGGATCAAATCTGACATTTGAATCTTATTACGGATTCCCGGCGGACTCGCGATATGCGAGTCTGGCGGATGCGCACAGGAATATCGTTCGCCGTTTCGGCGGAAGATCGGCTCCGGC
>JBEKVR010000171.1:0-10324 GCA_049513815.1 Roseiarcus sp.
CAGGGCGACAACTCTATTCTCGTTCATGGCGTAACGCTCCATCTTGGAGGTTCGGGTGGCTTGAACACCAACCCCGTTACGCCGCCTTCCTCACCCCCGTCACCCAGTTTCCGCCATAGCTCGGGGCGGTCGATAGCCAACCAAATTGGCGTTGGTGTACACTTTGCCGCGCGCCTTGGCTGCGGCGCAGGCGGCTTTGTGGCGCTCGGACATCAGGCTCAACTCGTATTCCGCCACCGCCGCTAGCATATGGATCGTGAAGCGATTGGCGGAGGGCAGATTCGCCGCGACGAAATCGACGCCGCTTTCCAGCAAATCCGCAATCAGCGCAAAGCTGCGCGACATTCTATCGATGTGCGCGACGACAAGTTTCGCCTCGTAGACGCGGCAAAGCCACAGCGCCTGTTGGAACTGCGGTCGATCGATGCGCCGACCGCTCTTGACCTCGGTGAATTCGCCAATCAGCGTCCCGGGGCAAGTTTCAATATAGCGGCGCACGGCGATCCGCTGACCTTCGAGACCGAGCCCGGATCGTTCCTGCTGCGGCGTCGAGACGCGATAATAGGCCACCAGCGCTTGCCCGCTCATCGCGTCGCTCCAAGCGGGGGCTGGCTGGTTGAAGCCTCCATCGCCAGTTTCAAGTATCGCCAGATCGACGCCGGCCCCCACCCCCTGCCGTAGGGCGCGGCGTAGCCCAGGCGATCAAGCTCCCGCGCCATGGCGTTGTAGTTCTCGCCCTTGGACTTCCACTCGAGCAGCAGCGGCGCGACCTGCGCGAGGCGGTCGAGCATCTTCGTTCGCCGCAATCCCGGCGGGCTCGGCAGTCGGACCGCAGCGATGGCGGCGAAGTCTTTGGCGGTCGCCCGAGCGATGTTGCCAACGGAATTTTGTTGCCACGCCGTATGGAGCGCCGGCCGAACGCCCCGCTGGTTAAACTCCCGGGCGATCAACGCGTAGGACTTCCCTTCGCCGATCGCCTGCCAGACAAGCGGCGCGAGATCCTTGATGCGCGCCTGCGCTCTGGCGTGCCTGGCGCACACGCTGGCGGCTTGGCATCCCGGCGCAAACGGGCGGTTCGGTTTGTTCGACCGCCATGGTTGTCCGCGCGCGCGGGCCGCGGCGCGAGCGGATTTGACGCGATTGGATATCAGCCTGGACTCGTGTTCGGCGATCGCGGCGAGCAGGTGGAGCGTGAGGCGGGTCGCATGGGGAAAATCGATCGCCACGAATTCGACCTTGCTCTCGATCAACCGAGCGATCATCGCGACGTTGCGCGATAGCCGATCGAGGCGGGCAATCAGCAGCGTAGCGCCAAATATCCGGCAGACTTGCAACGCTTCGGCGATTTTCGGGCGCTGGTTATTGCGGCCGCTTTTGGTCTCCGCATATTCCGCGATGAGCTTGCCGGGATTGGCGGCGACGTAACTTGCGACCGCCCCCTGCTGCGCTTCCAGGCTGAAGCCGTGACGGGACTGCGCCCGCGTCGACATCCGGTAGTAGGCGACGTACCGACGCAAACCCGTCGCGCTTGGGCCGGCGCCCGCCTCCAGTGCGTTTATGGCCGCTTCCGCCATCGAAAGGCTCGCGTCCGACCCGATCGGCGTTTGGCGAACGATGCCGATATGACATCACACGAGTCTGGCGCGAGCCTTGCCGCACCGCGGATCAATCGCCGCTTCGCCTGACCAGACGATCGCATGGGTCGAAGAAACTGGCGTTCGGCGTTTCCGGCTCGTCCGGCGCGCGCCCTCGCTGTTGCCGCCTTCGCACTTGCCCCTTCCGCCCTCGCCGCCTTCGCTCTTGCCGCCTTGGCCCCGGCCCAAGCGTGCGAAGACCGATCGGGGAACGGGCGCTATTCCCCGGGCCCCGCCGACGCCGCTTCGCCTCGGATCGGCCCCATCCTGCCGCTTGGCGAGCAATGGGCCTTCTGCGTCAGGCGCCTACCCTTCGCCGGCGCATGTCCGGATCGGCCTGACGCGATCGGGCTCAGGGATGTTTCTCGTTTTCAGCCGCACGGTCGCCCGCCGCCTTCGCGTCCGCTTCGCACATATACGTCCCCTGCTTGGTCGTGCCGTAATTGTGCGTGCCGGCGAAATGGTAGATGCCGGATTTGGTGTT
This sequence comes from Roseiarcus sp., assembly GCA_049513815.1. Lineage (GTDB taxonomy): Bacteria > Pseudomonadota > Alphaproteobacteria > Rhizobiales > Beijerinckiaceae > Roseiarcus. The sequence continues at coordinate 2,119 of JBEKVR010000171.1, forward strand.
CACGCAGACGACGGAGTCGGTCGGGCATTTGGCGCGCGCTTGCGCGTCGGCCGCAAATCCCCCAGCGCCCGTCGCCCCGACGTTGACCTTCGGCGCTACGGCCGCACGCTTCGGCGTTACGCGCGGCGCAGGCGCCGCGGCTGGAGCGACAGGCGCCGGCGCGGTGGCTGGCGTAGCAGCGGGCGTCGTCGCGGCTTCCGTTCCGGCGCGGCACGCGGCCACGTAGTCCTTCTTCGTCTGTCCCGACGCTTTGATCGTGGCCTTGTTGGCGGCGTAGTCGGCGTCGCATTCTTTGGCGGTCTTGGCGAACGCCGAGGCCCCCGACATGGCCACGACGCCCGCGATTGCGCCGGCCATGAGGATCTGAAAAATGGACCGGCGCATGAATGGGTCCCTCGCTTGCCGCACGCTCGCGGGATGCTATTTCACGATCGCGACGCGCGCCAGAGCTCAATGGGTCGGAGGCTCGGTTGGGAGCGGCGACGATCGGCCAAGCGGCACCGATTGCCGTCCTCGCGCGATGAAAACGGCGACTATCGTCGCGCGTAGCAGTTGGCGTCCAGGAACGGGTCGCCGCGGCCGCAGCCGGAATGGACCGCATTAAGCCGGTAGCCGTTCGCCTCCATGCACGCCTTGGCGTAATCGTCCAGAGCGCCGGCGTCGGCAATTGATCTGGTTTTCTGCATTCGCTGAGCGTCCGACAGGCAAGTTTGCATGTCTCGCTCTCCAGCCTGCCCGCATCCGGTCAGCAGGAGCGCGAAAGGAAAAAACCACATTGGCGGCTTTGGCCTGCGCAACGGCCCTCCCCACGATTGTGCTTCGCGCATGCGATTTGCGCCCACGGTTGGGCCGCCATTATGTATCACAACCCTGATTAGGAAAAGACGACGCTTCTATAGGGCGCCATCTTGATATCTTTTGTCTCTATCACCGCGTCATTGAATTTGTAACGCGCTCAAGCATCGCCGCTGGATCGGTGACGGGACCGAGGTCTTTCCCGCTGTCGGATCATGGGATCGCTCTTGATTGCGAACGATCGGCAAGCAACGCGCAGCGCCCGCCGCTTCCGTCTCGCGAGGCTTCGCGCAAGCTTCAGGCTATCCCCGAGTGACAAGTTTTGTCGCGATTGCGCGCGACGTCCAGCCGAAGGGATACGAAGCGGCGCCGATGACGACAAACGGCAAATCGATCGCCCGCGCGACAGCGCTGGAGGCAGCAAGAGCGGGCCGGTTGAAACGCGCCGCCTCGCCTGCGATAGCGCTCATCGCACTCGTTTGCGCCCTTCGTGACCGCGGTAAATCGATCATGGGACAACGACAAAGCGGGCGGCCGCCAATGAAGTCGGCAATCATTGTGGCGACGCTCGCCGGATCGTTGGTCTTCGCTCAGCCGCAAGCCTTCGCCGCGCCGCGATGGACGTTCTGTGTCGCCTCGGCGCAGGGCGCGCGCGACGTCTGGATCACCAACGTCTTCGCCGCGTCGGCCTCTCGCCAACGATTGGAAGCTGGGTTGAAGCGCGCCCTCGAGCGCCAAGGCCGCAAGCGCGTCGACGCGCAATGCCCTCAGCCTTCCGCCGACAAAGTCGCGGTGGTCAACGCGCAGACTACGGCGGAAGAATTCAATCGCAAGCTCGGCGCCGTCCTGCACGATCTGCCGGCGCGGTTGCTCGAGCCTCGCGGGCCTGCGCACGACGCGCCGGGGCGCTGATCGCGCCGGCCAAGAATTCAGCGCCGGATCCCCATCGTGTCGTTCGAAGCGCCTAAAGGAAGAAAGCGCCGATCGCGACATTGGCCGCGCTCACGCCCCGTCACGCTCAATCAACGGTTCCCCGCCGAGCTGGCGCAAGGCGTTCGGGAGGGCGCGCGCCGACCCAAGGAGCGAGCCGACCTGCGCCGATCGACACAGACGCAAATCCGCGCCGAGCTCGGCGGCGACCGCGTCGATGACCGGCTCCGCGCTCCAATGACCCGCCAACAGCAAAAGACACGCCGCATAAAGCGCCGCGAACGGCGACAGGCGAACGATCGTTTGAGCGGAGAATCGCAGCGGCTCGGAACGGACGCGCAGCGCGCGGAGGAGGCCGATCGACGTCGCGCCGATGGCCAAGCCGACGACGACTTCCGCCACGGAGTGGGCCTGGAGCGCCACGCGACTGGCGCCAATCAGCAGGATCAGCGCCGCCGCGCCGGCGTAGAGCGCCAAGCGCCGGGCGAGCGTGCGTCCGGCGGCGAAGAGCAGCGCAAGGCAGCCATAGAACGTCGCGCTGAAGGCGGTATGGCCGCTCGGGCTTTCCACGCCGAGAAGGTCATATCGCGCGCCGCAAGCGGCGAAGGCGAGTTTGGCCAGCAGCGCCGCCAGCAAGCAGAGCGCCATCGCCGCGGCGTAAGCCGCAGCGTCGTCTCGCGCGCCGATCCAAGCAAGAAACGCGATCAGACCGAGCGACGCCGGAAGCAGGACAGCGAGATCGCCGAGATTGGTGACGAGGTGCATCAGGGGCCTTGTTCGCTGGCCCGCTCTTACCTCGAATTCGGGCAAATCGCGAGAGTTGGCGCTGTTAGGCTTAATCGCGCCCCAGGCCGTCGCGGCTCAGCTCGACGCCAAGCGTTGCGCACGCCGCCCAGCGCGGGATACACCCAAGCGCGTTCAGTCTGACTGCAAAGACGACCATGTCCGCGCCGCCCCGCGCTCTCGCGTTATCCCTCGCCTTCATGCTGGCGCGTGAGCCGGCTTTCGCCGGCGACGGCGGCGTGTCGTTGAGTGGCTTTATTTGCGCCCGCCCGTTCCCACCCGCCTGCGCCGACGCGCCGGTCACTTACCAGACCGCAGAGGACCTGGCGGCCTGTCAGCGCGATCTCGACCGATACGCCGCTTGGACTGCGGCCTATCGGGATTGCCTTGAGCGCCAAATCGCCAGCGCCGTCCGACAAGCCAACGATGTCCTCGACCGATTTCATTGCTTGTCGCAGCGCACTTGTCCGCCGGTCGCAAAATCCAAGTAAGCGGCCCGACGCCATGGGGCGCTCTTCGGGCCGCGGCGCTCGAAGCCAACCCAAGCGAATCGCGGATGGCCAAGCAGGAGCCAGTCTCAGCGCGGGCCGGGCGTGGGGATTCTCGTGACCGGCGCGCCGAAAGCGGCGCCGGGGCGTGTCGGTCCCACCCAGACGTCGCCGTCGGCGTCGGTGATGACGCAAGCGTCGCCGCCCGATCCGGCGCCGCACGAGATATTCAGCGGCGGCCGGATTCGCCCCAGCGCCGAAGGTTTCAGTTGATCGTCGCTGTCGGAAAGTTTCTTGTCCGCAGTCGTGAAGAAGGAGACTCGTCCCGTGTCGTCGACGATCACGCAGGCGCCGTTGGCGCATCCGATCTTGTAGTCCCTGGCGCTTGCCGCCTTGGGGAGCGTTCCCCCTACCGCAACGGCGAGCGTCGCCGCGATCATCAGATTTGATAGATAAGACAAAGCTGCCTCCTTCTTCACGGGCGCGCGGCCACTATAAGCGCTGACGCCCTCCCCTCCCACACATGCCGCCGTTCGCTGCGCCGCATCTCCAGCCGCATCGGTTTGCCGACGCCGAGGCGTCCCAATGCCCGACGCCCCCAATTCGCCGGATCCACGCGGTCGGACGATCGGTTCTGGCGGGATTGCGCAAGCGGTTCATTTACCACCTCTTCGCCTAGGTCAGTGTCTGCCGCGATCGCAAGCGGCGCGCCGTTGGAAATCGCGCTCAATTTTCATCAGTCTTTGCGCACATAAACTCGACCCCTTGTCGTCAATCTACCGCCCAATTCAACGAACATCTTGAAATGCATTTCGGCATTGCAATGATTGTGAGCAATTGAAGAGATCAATTGTCGCGCAGTCGGTCTTTGTAGCTACGTGACAAGAATTCATTCACCAATCAAAACAGTCTTAATGCGTAAGAATTTACAGGAATTAGGATCTGGAAATCCGCTGGTTAAAGAACAGCGAATGGAATCGCTGCAATCGCGCGTTCTGATTTCGCGGCCCCTCAAATCCCCTTCCCTAGTCTCGCGCCATCGTTCGGAGGCGCGCGATGTTCAGGAGTGTTGCGGGAGTTGCGTTCGGCGCCGTCATGGCGATCGCCAACATTTCGACGACGTCGGCTTCCCCGACAGCAGCCACGATGCGCGAAGGCGGCTACGCGCTGGCGCCATTCTCCTTCGTCAAATTCTGCCTCGACTATCCCGGCGATTGCCCCAAATCCGCCGGTCCCGGCCGCATCCGCCTGACCAGCGCCCACATGGCCGAGCTGGCGAACGTCAATCGCGCCGTCAACGCCGCCATCCGGCCGACGCCCGACACCTCGGCGATGCGATTTTGGAAGCTCAACGTCAGCGCCGGCGACTGCAACAGCTACGCGGTCGAGAAGCGCCACGAACTGATCCGGCGCGGCTGGCCCGCCGCGGCGCTCGCGCTGACGGTCGCCAAGACCTCTTGGGGCGAGGGCCATTTGGTCGTCACCGTGCGCACCGACCAGGGCGATCTCGTCCTCGACAATCTGCGTTCGACCATCATCGCGTGGCAGAAGACCGGTTACGACTTCATCATGCGCCAGTCGGAGGCCAATCCGCAGTTCTGGGTCGATCTTGACGGGGGCGAAGCCGGAACGATGACCGCCGCGGCGGAATTCGGCGGCGCGACCGAGGTCGCCGAGGCGGACGAATCGAACCGGAACGCCGACGATGCAACCCAGGCTCGACGCCCGATTGTGGTCGACCACGTCATTGCCGCCGACGCCGGAGTGAAGCGCACGAGCGCCGCACGCCTCGCCCCTGTCCAGATCGCCAAGACCGATGCGCCGACGCCGCCGGTTCGCGACGCCGCCAAGGCGGCGATCGCCGTGGCGGATATCAGCTTGGCGCAGGCGGCCGTCCTGCGCTCGCCGGATGTGGCCAGCCTCGAGGCCGACGTCGCCAGCGCGGCGCTCGAGCAAGCGAGCCGGCTGGCGACGACGGCGGTTGATCTCGGCTTCGCGCCGGCGAACGCCCCACGCTCGCCCGACGTGGCGAGCTTAGAGGCCGAAGCGGCGACGGCAGCGCTCGAGCTGCAGGCGAGCCAGCTCGCGGAAGCGTCTGATCCTATGATCGTCGCCCTGCCCCGCTGGTTCGCCGACGCCCGCCACGGCGCGGCTTCGATCGCCAACGGCCTGCTCGCGGCGCTCGATCATTGGTTCGCCGCGAGCGAGACGGCGTCATCGAGGCCGGCGCAAGAGGAGACGCGGGAAACCGCGTCGGTTGATCCGGCCGATCTGGGGCTGCGCGGATTTATCTGAGCGAAGCGTCGACCCCGCCGCCGGCGATCGCGTCGTCCGGATCGATCCGTCTCGAAAGCGGCGCCAAGAACGCTCCCCCGGCAAAGCACGAGAGCGCTGACGCCAGTCTTGGCGTCCGGTCATACCGACGATTACCTGACGGCGATTGCCGCCATCGCCACGGAACGCACTTAGCCGACACCGTCGAATCGGCCGCGCGCAAGCTCGGCGGGCAACCCGTCCTCGGCAGCGAGGCGCGTTCGCAGGCCGAGCACGGCGCCTATGTTTGCGCGAATTCGACGAGCAGCCGAAAATCGTCACTGTCCGCGTTTCTCAGCGCGGCGATGTAAGCGCGGCGCGCCTCGTCGGCCAAGCGCAACGAGCTGCGGCCCCCTGTGAAGCGTGGCCGGCCCGAGACCGACGACGAGAACGTCGGCCATCAGTCGCGACCAGCGTCCGTTCCCGTTCGGAAATGGATAAACCTTGACGAGCGCGTGGTGAAGCCGCGCGCCGATCTCGTCCGGGGCAAACGTTTTGTGTTCGACCCAGGTGGCCGTCTGCTCGAACGCCTCACAGAGGCGCGGCAAGATCACGGCGCGATCGACGCCGAGGTTCTTGTCCGTCGTGCGATCGGCGCCGGCCCAGCGCCAAACCCTTCTGAACATGCGGCGGTGAAGACCGCGACCGAACGCCTCGTCGACGGCGTTCCGGCGACGCGCCAAGGCCCACGCGTCAACTTCAAGAATGGAAAAGCAGAAAGCAAGAACATTGCGCTGCCTTTGTTGTAACATGTTGCGCGACATGTTACATTTCCCCATGATCGAAAGCTTCAATCACAAGGGACTCAGATGGCTTTTCGAGGACTGCGACCGGAAGTTGCTGCGGGCGGATTTGGCGGAGCGCGTCGCCACCCTGCTCGCTTATCTCGACGCCGCCAAAGTGGTTGAAGACCTCGATATGCCGAGCTTGCGGCTGCACGCCTTGAAGGGCGAATTCAAAGGGTATTGGGCGATCACGATCCGCGCCAATTGGCGCATCATTTTTCGATTTGCAGACGGCGCGGCCTCGGCGGTCGAGTTGATCGATTACCACTAATGGAGGCTTCCATGATGAAGAACCCACCCCACCCCGGACGAGGGATCGGGGACGAGATCGAGGAGTTGGGCTTGTCCGTCGCCGAAGCCGCGAAGGCGCTTGGCGTAACGCGGCAGCAGCTTTATCGCCTCATCAATGGCGAGTGCGGGATCACGCCTGAAATGGCCATGCGTCTTGAACTGGCGATCGGCGGCAACGCCGATTTCTGGTTGCGCTTGCAGGCGAATTACGACCTCGCCCAAATCCGCAACCGCACCACGCCGCTTAAGGTCAAAAGGCTGGCGAGGCCGGAAGTCGCGTGAGGTTCAGCGCTTCACGAGCGGATCAGTCCTATCCTTGCCAACATCTACCTGCACTACGTGTTCGATCTGTGGCTCGCACAACGGAGACAGCGACACGGCATAGGGGCGGCTACGCCCGGTGAGGTTCGCCAATGATTTCCCGTTGCTCTGCCAGAGGCGAGACGGTGCGGAACGGTTGATGGCGGCGCGCGTCTCGTGCGGCTTCCTCTCCTAGGTGCTGGAGAAGGAACTGGAGGACCGCATCGCCAACATCGGCAAGCCGGCCGCCGACGGTGACGCATCTGAGGGCGGCTCCTGACCCGATATTCTCGCCGACCTCAACTCGTTGACCGAGACCGAGGTCGAACACGACGGCAAGCGCCTTCTCCTGCGCTCGGGGCCTGCGCCCCGCCGCGAGCCTCGCTCTACGCGCCGCCGGCGTCGCCCTGCCGCCTGTCGTCCGGCAACTCGCCGAGGACTGATCCAGGTCTTGCTATTCCCGCTCTTGGGGCGGCCAATCTTGCGAGATTATGCGTTATCGCCCATCGACGCCAAGCGAGCACGCTTTTTGCGGCCGCGATGGCGCCCGTTTGGCGAGCATCCGGCGAAAATATCGAGTTTTTTCACGTTTCGGCGCGCTCCGGCGACCGTTAATGTCAAGTTCGACTATACATCAAGGATCAGCCAGTTGTGTACGTATAGAGCGCCATATCCCAAGTACATGTGACTCAACATCAAGTCACTCACTCGTCAGAGGCCGCCGTTTCTATGTGTGGAAATATCGGCGAACGGCCGCCAGGTTGCATATGTTGCAAAAAGTCGCTGAAGTTGATCGCGATTCTGATCGCGATTCTGATCGTGACAAAAAAGCGAGCGCCGCGGGGGCGAAAACGCGCCCCGGCGAGCCCCGTCCGGCGTCGCGTCGGCGTCGTTGCGCCAACGCCCCGCGCCGCGGGCGCCGCCGCGTCAGGCGGGCCGGCAATTGGATTAACAACTCGGCAATTTTGTGAAATATTGACACGCTTTTACCCCTCGCCGCGCCCCTGCCCGCTCGTCACGCGCCGCCGGAAACGCTGTGCGGCCTTTCGCTGCGGCGCACGGCGTCAAACCGCGGAAGCGCCGATTTGCGCCGCGACGGCGCGCGGCGCGCGTAACGCTCGAGCGCGTCCGGCTTGCCGTTTCGGGCGCCGGGCGGCAGCGGCGCCTCGACGAATTCCCGCGCGCCTGGCCTCCCGCCGAAGCTCTGCAGGCAAGCGAGCAAGGCGTCGATCGAACTTTCCTTGCGTCGATTCTCGAGCCGCGCCGCCGTGACGAGCAGCTTCGAATTGATCGAGGCCGTCAGCCGAAATGAAGTCGACAGGACGGAACGCAGCTTTTTCAGAGTGAGGCGCGCACGGCGAATGCGCCGCAGGTCGACTTCCGCCTCGGCGATCCGTCGCGGAGCTATGCCTGAATTTGGGTGACGGCGTGGATCAGGCGGCGAATTTGGCTTCCGGCACGACCTCGATTCCGTCGCGGAATTTGGCGCCTTTGACGACCTTCGGCAACTGGTTCTGACCT